>JAFGAO010000285.1 GCA_016933615.1 Acidobacteriota bacterium | reverse complement strand
CTGTAACCGTCCAGCATTCACGCGAGGATAAGCGATTGTTGAATATACACGCCCCCCAATGAGCAGACGGAACTCCACGTAATGTAAGCGAGAAACTCTTTATATACATAATCGAGGCCAACTGGAAAGCATAATTTTGGAAATAATAAGTGCCTTGCTTCTGGATTGGGGCGCTTCTTCCATCGGCTCAAGGCAACCTTCCCACCGAGACCAGACAGCCGTAGCCGGTCCATTTTTCTTCGACCTTCATCCTGGCATTGAAATCCCCGACAATTCCGCCGAATCTCCGGCTTTCTTTTGTCCCCTCGGGCATACCCCAATCACTGTTAGGCACGTACCAGGCGGGGTAGTAATTGCCACCGCCGGAATAGCATTCCTGCGCCACTTTGGGATAATCCTCAAGTCCGCGCCGCTGCAGTCCCAGCAAGCGGGGGGAGCGCGGCTGGTCCCGGGGCACAAGGCGGCGGTATTTTACGGGCACCATGGAACGCAGGAATGAGTACCCGACTGCAATGTTTTCGGCAGGGCTGTGTGCTCTGTAATTTTCCATGGGAGCAAACTTCTGGAGTTCCGGGTAACTCTCGCCAAGAAGAAAGGATCGAAGCCTTGCCAGCCCCGTCAAAATGTGGGTTTTATCACGCTCTGTCCATTCGCGATAATTCTCCGCCCTGTAAACACCGTCTTTTCGGCCTTCGGTGTTGTACCAGTCCAGTTCATTCCGAACCTCGGGCTTGAGATGGTCGCGATAAAAGCGCGCCGCATCGGGGTCGTGGAAACGTACCCATCGGTTCGAGCTCTGGTGCTCTCCGTGGCCCCATGCGGGACCGTCCACTTGCCAACCAAGAGAATTTCTATAAACATTGGTGGGATATATGTGCCTGGGCATAGCCTCAAAATATTGATGAGGCTGGTGCTCATAGAAGTAGACACCGGCCTTTTGTTTGATCCAGTGGTGCACCAGTTCCCGGGCAAACATGTAGCACCCGAACGCATATTCATCATAGTCGCCCACGGCGTAGGCTATTCGGGCATAGGCAGAGCAGGGGGGCGCTTCATCGCCCAGCTCGCAGATGCTCCCGCGACCGTAGAATACCCAATTTGCCTCTTCGGGAGTGATGAAGTACTTCTTCACGTGTGACTCCCAGCGGTCGCGTATCAAATCCCAGTCGCCGGTATACTGCCCGTATCCCCAGATTCCCTGCAGCATGTTGGTCGCGAACTTCCCGGCATCCCCGAAATTGTTCCAGGAGCCGATCCCGGGACCGTGAACAATGTATTTTCCCTTGTGCGGGGAATATTCTTTGATGACGCGATTGGAGTAATAGTCCCGCAAAACGGGAATAGCGCGACGGCGCAGTAACTCGTCGATATATTCGAGCCCTTTTGAGTACCAGACATCCTGGACCAGACACCAGACGTAGTTGTCTTCGCCATAGTCCATGCGCCACGTCCCATCCTGGAATTTTTCCCTCATGCCGAGCTGCAGCCTGTCCAGCGCTTTCTTCTGTATGACGTCGGGTTCTTCGGGAATTTCCAGATATTCAAGTTCGTGGATATATTGCAGCACATGCATGGAAATATCGAGTTGGTCCACGTCCAGCGCGCCTGCATAGGGCCCAAATCCGGTGAAATAGTCCGGATCGTAAATATCCGACGAAAAGGTTGCGGGGAAACCGAATTTCCAAGCCAGTCCGAGGGCCGGCGAAATTGTGGCAAAACGGCGCGGCCTGGTGCCCCAGGAGTCTTCTATCGTCAGCCAGTCGTAAGACTGGTGGAAAACGATCGCATCGCTTGACGGATCGATGCTGTAAGTTTCACTGAAAGAAACCGGGTAGGACTTGGCGACGCCGGCCCACCAGTCGCATCGCTGTATGACTTCAGGCGGCAGGGATTCAGTCCATTGCCAGGGATGAACATTCCTGGAGGGAAGCTGGTTGTTTTCGCACAGATCGTTATTTTCCTGAGGCAACTTTTCAAACCCATAAAACGGCATGCTGAATATGTAGCCCGTATCTTCCTCTGGAAACTCGATCTCCAGCCCGTTTCGGGTGAGTGCGATTCTGGTTGGTTTTTTCTGCAGTGAAAGGAACCAGGGCACGTCCAGTTTCTCCCATCCCCTGCACCCCTGAAACGATGCAAGGATCCAGGAAGATTCCATGGCAGAGCCTTGAATTGTCGAACCCCGGCCGTAACGGAGGGCACCGTCACCTCTCTTTATAAAGAAAAATGATGGCGGTTCCGCACCCACTTTATCCAATCCTGAAAAAAAACGTATCGTGCGGGTCCGCATTCGAATAAGCGCCCCCGGCGAGAGCATGGATGTATAACCGATTGAATCCGCATTCGCCCAATCCACCTGTCGTTGCGCGATTTTAAGGCCCATTCGGCCTTCCCCGGGCAGGTTTTCCCCGGCGGCATACTTAAGCTTCTGCCATATCGAACCGACCGGATCAGGATTCTGGTCTGATAGTGTGTGTGTTGTCGGCTCGGTCTTGAGTGCCCGGTTGTAAGCAGTTTCCAAAATTTTTTCAGACCCGACGGGCTTTTTTTCCAGGGAAGATATTGCACCCGGCGTGTCTTTTGGTTCAAAGAGGCTTTGCCAGAATTCCCGGTTTGTAAAGTATGTAATCCCGGTACCTATGACGAACGCCGCAAGAATCCACGAAATGAAAAAGAGCCGGATCCTAATTTTAGGAGATTTTTTGACCATAGCTTTTATGTATTAAACTAGCAGAATCGCGGACTCTTTATCTATATCTGTTTTTGTTATAAGCATGGAACGTTAAAAGCAAGAAACGAGGTTGCAGATTGGATGCGAAGCCTCCTGTCGGAAGGCTATAAATCGGGATAAATCGTAGAGAATCAGAATAAGGTTTCAAGAATCAAGCCTGCGATATGAAAACGTGCAACGATGCGGTTTGTTTTTAACGTGCAACGTGCCAACCTGCAACATTAAAAAGGGGCGCTTTGCGCGCCCCTTTTTTAGTATGCAGGCCTGCTGCCGCGTTCAGAGTTGTTCGGCCTGCCGCCCGAGCCCCGGTTTAGGGTTCACTTCACCGGAAGAACCGTCGCGACCTGAACAACCTCGGACTGATTCATCGGCGCCGTTTTCCTCAGGTCCGCCTTGTAGCCGGGGCATTCGACGCTGGCGAGATAAAACTTACCTTCGTAACTGCTGAAGCTCAGCTGCCCCGAAACCATCTCCTGCCGGAACCCGGGCCTGGTGGTTACAAAAGCCGCGATCTTTCCGTCCGCAGACCGCACCGTCACATTGTTCGTCGTGGCATCTCCGATTCTGCCCATTTCAAAGATGTACTCCCCCGCCGGCAGAAGCCGGTTTTCCACGTAAAAGTCGAAAGGAACGTCTCCGCGCAGCACTACGGCGGAACCCGCGTTTGCTGTTGCGGCCGTGACGGTCAAAAGCACAACAAAACCCAGAAACAAACATGTCTTTTTCATAACCCCTCCTGGTTGGAAATCGATTTTTTTGGATGCTCTCATAATTCCTTCTTCGAAACTTGCTCTACCCTGTTTATACGGGAAATAAATGCAGGGTTCCGTGAGGGTTTTGTGAGGGTTTACTGAGGGTTGTTCTGCTGGTTTGGAGCCTGAAAACGGAAAGATTATCGGCGGGATTGGGCCCGCTTTCGGATCTGTTTGATTAAACGCTTGAATCTGGGGTGGGA
Organism: Acidobacteriota bacterium; assembly: GCA_016933615.1. Taxonomy (GTDB): domain Bacteria; phylum Acidobacteriota; class UBA6911; order UBA6911; family UBA6911; genus UBA6911. The sequence goes on along the minus strand of JAFGAO010000285.1, from coordinate 14,012 downwards.
TCGCAAAGGGTCCAGGTTGCTGTCACGATCGATCCAGCCTTCCTGGCTCAATCCGTTTTCATACGCCCTCTGCAGGGAATCCAGGGCATCCTCCAGCCGGCCGGCCAGCGACTGGATGCAGGCCACGTTGTAAAGCACCATCGGTTCCGAAGGATCCATCACCAGGGCCTGCTCGGCCCACTCGATGCCCCGGTCGATCTCGCCCAAAGCCACCAGGCCATTGGCGCCCATATAAAGCGCCCGGGCATCATCCGGGTTCAGCTTCAATTTCGCTTCCGCCGCCTCGACGCCGCGCCGCCGGGAGGCGTCGGCCTTTTCCGGCTCATCCAGATCGTCATATATCTGGGCCACCAAAAGCGGCGCCTGATAATCGTGAGGGTTCACTTCGCTCGATTTCTCATAGAGCCGAACCGCCTTTTCGAGTTGTCCCTGGACGAAGCTGGAACGGGCGTAAAAGTAATAGGCTTCAAAAAGCATCGGGTCCAGGCGAATGGCGGTTTCAAACTCCTTCTCGGATTCCGCGTATTCCTCCTTCAGAAAAAGGGCGGTGCCGCGCGAGGCGTGCGCTTCCGCGGAACCGGAGTCCATCTCGAGAGCTTTCCGGCTGTTGGTGTCGGCCTGTTCGAGATGCTCCACCAGGTTCCCCGCATACATGAAAAGATAGGAGCAGCAATCGGCCATCCCGGCATAGGCGCGGGCAAAATACCCATCCAGCGCGATCGCCTCGGAAAACATCCTGAGCGCGAACTCGATCCCCCTGCGCGTGTACTGATAATAGAATTGCCTCCCGCGCAGATAAAAGTCGTAGGCGCGCAGGTCCGTGGTAGGTGTTTTCGAAATTGCGTCGCTTTCCCCGGGGGTGAGGGTGATTTTCAGCGTTGCGGCGATGCGCCGGGCGATTTCGTCCTGAATGGCGAAAATGTTTTTTAGCTCGCGATCGTATCGTTCGGACCAGAGCGGATACCCGTCGTTGACGTCGATGAGCTGGACCGATATGCGGAGACGGTCCTGGGCTTTGCGCACGCTCCCTTCGAGCACGGCCGAAACATTCAGCTTTCTGCCGATCGAACGGATGTCTTCGGGCTTTCCCTTGTATGCAAAGGAGGATGTCCGGGAAGCGACGCGCAGGCCTTTTATACGGGTGAGGTTGTTTATGATCTCGTCCGAGATCCCGTCGCAGAAATACTCCTGGTCTTTCCGCTCGCTCACATCGGAAAACGCCAGGACCGCGACCGACGCCTTCGCCTGCCTGGAGGCGGGATCCTTCTTTACCACCGGCGCGATCAGGCGGTACCCTCTCCGGGCGATTGTCTGGATAATCTTCGGATCTCTGGCGTCGTCCCCGAACGCTTTGCGCAGCCCCGAAATGGAATATCTGAGAACATCTTCACTCACGTAGGTATCGGGCCATACAGTTCGAATTATCTGTTCTTTCGAAAGAACTTCCCCGGGATAATCGGCCAGGCACACGAGCACTTCGATGACCTTGGGCTCGACCGGGATTTTCTCCCGGCCCCGGGTGATGCGGTTCAGGTCCGGCTCAACAAGCCATTCCCCAATTTGCAATTCGCGGGCCACCAACGGCGCTCCCTAAAATTAAGAGTCGCATGAAAAAGCTTCCCACTGCCGCTGTCTATAAACGTGAATTCTAACCCGGCGGGGACGCCCGGGGAAAAGATAATTTTAACAGAACCGCTGCAGATTCAATTCCTTTCGCTCGCGCGATTGGGTATTATCGCATGAAACATTCATTCAAGGAGGCGGCGGCCATGATGGAGCTGGTGCAGCAACTGACCCGGAATCTCGGCATCAACGAAAACCAGGCGAAGGGGGGCGCGGGCCTCCTTTTCAAACTGGCGAAGGACAAACTTGGAAGCGGTGATTTTTCCAAGGTGGCAGAGGCATTGCCCGGCGTGGATTCCCTGGTCCAATCCGCTCCCGGCAGCGGCGGTCTCGGCGCCGCCATAGGAAGCATCGCATCGGCGTTCGGCGGAGGGGAAAAGCTTGCGGGTCTCGCCGGCCTGGCGGGAGGATTCTCCAAGCTGGATCTGGATTCCGGCATGATCGCCAAGTTCGTGCCGATCATCCTTTCCTTTGCCCAGTCAAAGGGAGGCGACCTGGCAAAGAATCTTCTGGCAGGCGCGCTTAAATAGAAATCCGGCATCCCGTAAAAGAAGGAGCCTCCACTTGGAAGATTTCGAAAAACTGGGGGTATTCTACCTCGGCAGGGAATACGCCCTTGAAACCGGGTCGCCCGCCGGCAATCCCGTACTTTATGATTCAAAAGACCTCACGACGCATGCCGTGTGCGTGGGGATGACCGGAAGCGGAAAAACGGGCCTTTGCATCTCACTCCTGGAAGAAGCCCTCATCGACGGGATCCCCGCGATCGTTATCGATCCCAAGGGAGACCTGTGCAACCTTCTGCTGACTTTCCCGGAACTGAAACCGGAGGATTTCAGGCCCTGGATCAACGAGGGGGACGCGCGCAAAAAGGGCCTCTCGCCCGAAGAGTTCGCCCGGAATCAGGCTGAACTCTGGGCAAAAGGGCTGGCGGACTGGGGACAGGACGGGGCGCGCATCGGGAAGCTGAGAAATGCCGGGGAGATGGCGATTTACACTCCCGGGAGCGATTCGGGGATCCAGGTTTCCGTCCTCAAATCGTTTGCCGCCCCGGAAAAGCCCCTGCGGGAAGACGCGGACCTGTTCCGGGAAAGAATCAACACGACCGTCACAGGCATCCTCAACCTGCTGGGGATCGAAGCCGACCCCATCCGGAGCCGGGAACACATACTGCTTTCGACCATTCTGCACGCCGCCTGGCAGGAGGGGCGGGATATGGACCTGGCGGCGTTTATACAGGCCGTCCAAACGCCTCCCGTTGCCAGGATCGGCGTTTTCGACATCGAATCCTTCTATCCTTCAAACGACCGTTTCGCGCTGGCCATGCAGCTGAACAACCTCCTGGCCGCCCCGGGGTGGAGCGCCTGGTTTGAAGGAGAGCCCCTGGATATCGATTCGATGCTGTACACGGGCGAAGGGAAACCTAAGATCTCGATCTTTCACATCAGCCATCTGAACGATGCCGAAAGGATGTTCTTCGTCTCCATTCTGCTCACTCAAATGCTCGAGTGGATGCGCCGCCAGCCGGGGACAAACAGCCTGAGGGCGATCCTGTACATGGACGAGATTTTCGGGTACCTGCCGCCGGTGGCGAATCCGCCCTCGAAAGCGCCGCTGCTCACCCTGCTGAAGCAGGCCCGGGCGTTCGGCCTGGGGATAGTTCTGGCGACGCAGAATCCCGTGGACCTCGACTACAAGGGTTTGTCCAACACGGGCACCTGGCTCGTAGGGAGGCTGCAGACGGAGAGGGACAAGGACCGGCTGCTCGACGGACTCGAAGGGGTCCGGCGCGGCGCGCAAGGGCATTTCGACCGGAAGAAAATGAACGACATTCTTTCGGGGCTGGGCAGCCGGGTTTTTTTGATGAACAACGTCCACGAGGACGGACCGGTTCTTTTTGAGACAAGATGGGCCATGTCCTACCTGCGCGGGCCGATCACGCGGGATCAGATAAAACAGCTGGCCGGATCCGCAAAACAGCCTTTGAAAACCGACGCGTCTGCAGCTTCCGCAGCTGAAAACACTCCCCAGAAGAGAACAGCGGCGGCGGAAAGAATTCCCTCCGCGCCGCTCATGCCGCCGGGAGTCCGCCAGTACTTCATCCCCGTCCGCAAGGCCGGCCCCGAAGGAGCCGCCCTATTTTACGAACCGGCGGTTCTGGGCGGCGCGACGCTCTATTACAAGGATGCCAAGGCGGATATCTCCGCGCAGAAGGAAGTAACGGTGCTTGCCGACTTCTCTTCCGGACCGGAAACAATAAGCTGGGATGACGCCGAAGAAATCCGCCTGCGGGAAGAAGAACTGGCCTCCGCACCCCGCGGGGACGCCTCGTTCGCGGCGCCGCCGAAGGAGGCCCTGAACAAGGGCAGCTATGCAGGCTGGACGCGCTCCTTCAAAGACTGGCTATACAGAACCGGGGAACTGGAGCTTTTACACAGCCCCGCGCTCAAGACGGTGTCCATGCCCGGCGAAACCGAGCGGGATTTCCGGATCCGACTGCAGATGGCGGCACGGGAAAAGCGGGATGCCCTGGTGGAACAGTTGAGGGAAAAATACAATTCCCAAATTTCCCGGCTGAAGGAGCGCATCCGCGCCGCCGGGCATGCCGTGGAGAGGGAAAAAGAGCAGGCCCGGCAGCAGAAGCTGCAAACCGCCGTTTCCTTCGGGGCGACGATTTTTTCCGCTTTTCTGGGCCGGAAAAAAGTGAGCGCTTCATCCTTGGGCCGGGCGTCTGCGACGGTCGGCCGGGCCGGGCGCATCCTGAAAGAAAAAAAAGACGTCGCAAGAGCGGAAGAAAAGCTTGAAGCGCTCGCGGAACAGGTCTCCGCACTCGAAGCTCTCCTCGCGGAGGAAACGGACCGCATCCATGCGGACCTGGATCCGCAAGCCCAGAAACTGGAGACCTACACCATCCGGCCCGCCAAATCGGGGATTTCCGTGTCTCTCGTGACGCTGGTTTGGGCCCCGTTCTGGCAGGACGCCAGGGGCGGACTGACCCCCGCCTGGTGATGTTCCGGCTTCAATTCCGATATGCTCTTCCTTCGAACGGAACCGCCCGTAAAATCAGTCTTTCGCCGTTTCAAAAAGCGATTTAAGCGCCACTACCAGAATCGCGGGGGCGATGAAGGATACGAGATTGGACATGATCCGGGTAATGATGTCTCCGACATAAGGCAATACCTGGACCGATGTCGCCGCCAGTATCAATCCGATCGAGGCCAGAAGAAAGGAACGCGCTTCCGCCTTGGAAACGTTAAGGAAGCCGACGATCAAACCCAGCAGAGCCAGCACCCACATGATCCACGTGTAATGAAGCAGAAGCCCCGCCAGTAAAGCAAGCACAAGGCCGATAATAAACGCAATCTTGCCGATCTTAGCCATAATCTTCCTCCTTGAATGAAACCGGTTTCAGTTGAAGAGCCTGCCTGCCAGTTCGCGTTTCCGGATACTTCCTGCTTGAGATTATGTTCAGGATACTCTCCTTTCCGGCATATTTACAGACTATTCCTGACAAGGCGTTGCAGGTTGCACGTTGCACGTTAAAAGAAAAAAGAATCGTTAAACGTTCGAACGTTTGAACGTGGGTTGATAGGATTCGCTTGTGATGAATCGGAGGTCGGCAGGCCTTGGGAACGCGTTCCGGCTAGGAATTATCAAACCGTTGAACGTTGAAACCTGTTGGAAACGCGCAACGAAGCTTTTAGCCTTTAACATGTAACGTGCGACGGGAATTGAAGCGCAACAGCCGCTTATCGCAATCGCTCCGGTACGTCCGAGAGGGGCAGGGCGGTGATTTTTTCATGCAAGGGGAAACATTCGCCGGCGGGATAGATCACATATAGATGTTCCAGGCTCAAGTCGGCTATCGCCGTGTGCATGGATTTCGTGGTTCTAGGTATGTCGGCATATTTGAACTCCGCGCCCACAGGGCCGGCCGGCCCTATCCAGTAGAGGTCCAACTCGGCGCCTGCATGAGTCCTCCAGAAATAGACATCCCGGTTGATGACCCGGCAGCACTGCTCCAAGGCGAATCCCTCGAATGAGGCTCCCAGCATGGGATGGGCTTCCAGCCGGTCCCTGCTTTCAATTGCCTGCAGCGAGTGAAAAATCCCGGAATCCCTTATGTACAGTTTGGGACTTTTAACAAGACGCTTCGAGGTGTTGTTGTGCCATGGCTCAAGAAGGCGTACCGTCAATGCAGATTCCAGGATGTCTACATAGTGCCTGGCCGTTTTACCGGTGATGCCGAAGGATTCGCCCAGTTGGGACAGGTTGAGCAGCTGCCCGTGGAAATGGCTCAGCATTGTCCAAAAGCGCCGGATGGTTGAGGATGGGATCTGCACCCCCAGTTGGGGCAGATCCCGCTCCAGAAAGGTTTTGATATAATTATTCCGCCACAAAATTGAGTCCGCGTCGGTCGCGCTCAGGGTGGACGGCGGCAATCCCCCGCGGAACCAAAGTGTTTCACGATCCCGGATCTCGTCTATGGTAAACCCGCCGAGCTCGATATAACCGATCCGCCCCGCCAGGGACTCGGAACTGCCGGTCACCAGTTCCCGGGAAGCGCTGCCTAGAATCAAATACCGCTGTTCAGGATTTATGTCCGTGAGGTATCGCATCAGCGGGAAGAGGTCCGGCTTCCGCTGAATCTCGTCGATGCAAATAAGCCCCTTCAGCTTTTCCAGGGCAAGCTGGGGCTGTTCCAGGCGAAAAAGGTCTCGCGGGTTTTCCAGATCGAAATAATGATCGGGCTGCATCTGCAGGGCCAGGGTCGATTTCCCCGATTGCCTGGGTCCGACAATAGCCGTTACCGGGAAAAGCTCGAGGTGATGATGGACCTCTCTGATTGAGTGCGCTCTTTCAATAAACATTTCCTTGAATTCTAGGATAGATCATCTCGTTTTTCAATGATAAATAAAAACTGTTGCAAGTTAAACGTTTAACGTTGCGCGTTAAAAACAAAAAGCGTCGTTGGAATGTGCGAACGTTCGAACGTGGGGTGATGGATCGGATGTCGACAGATTAACGTAACGCATTCCGGCCGGGAATTATTAAACCGTTGCATGTCGAAACCATTTGAAACGCGCAACGAAGCGGTTGGCTTTTAACGTGCGACGTTGCACCTTCAATCTGCAGCGATAAAAGGGATGCCCGGTGGCGCGGGTAAAATGCTAAACTTGATGAAATTTCGGAGGAGACAGGTAAAATGGCAATTCATCCGCTTGCCGGCAAAGAGGCACCCGCATCCATATTGATCGATCCCGCGGAGCATACCGACGCCTACTACCGGCTCCATCCCAACACGGCCGAAGACGGCCAGCGCGTTTCGTTCGGCACGTCCGGACACCGGGGGCTCGCGGTCCGCAAAAGCTTCAACGAAGACCACGTGCTGGCCATAGTCCAGGCGGTCTGCGATTTCAGGCGGGAAAACGGCATCGCCGGGCCGCTTTTTCTCGGCAAGGATACGCACCTGCTGTCGGAGGCGGCGCACAAAACCTGCCTCGAAGTCCTCGCCGGAAACGACGTCGAGGTGCGCATCCAGGAAAAGGACGGCTTCACGCCCACCCCGGTGATCTCCCACGCTATCATTCAATACAATGAAGCAAGGAAGGACGCCCCCCCGGCGGACGGCATCGTGATCACGCCGTCGCACAACCCCCCGGACAACGGCGGCATCAAGTACAACGCCGTAAACGGCGGCCCCGCCGACACGCACGTCACGAAATGGATCGCCGACAGGGCCAACCGGGTCCTGGAGTCGGGCAACAGGGATGTCAAAAGAACGGCGCTGCGGAAAGCGCTGTCCCTTCCGAATATCGTTCCCTACGATTACGTCACCCCGTATGTCGAGGACCTTGAAAACATCATCGACACGGAAGTCATCCGCCGGGCGGATCTCAAGATCTGCGCGGACGCCCTTGGAGGATCCGGGAAGGACTACTGGGGCGCCGTCGCCGGGCGCTACGGGCTGAATATCGACGTGAAAAACAATGTCCACGATCCGACGTTCCGCTTCATGACCGTGGACCGGGACGGGCTGATCCGGATGGACTGCTCCTCCCCTTACGCCATGGCGAGGCTGATCGGGCAGAAGGACAACTACGACATTACGTTCGGGAGCGATCCCGATTTCGACCGGCACGGCATCGTCACGCCGAGCGGCGGCCTTATGAACTCGAACCACTACCTGGCTGCGGCCATATGGTACCTGATCCGGAACCGGCCGAATTGGGGAGCCGGCATGGGGATCGGCAAGACCACGCTGAGCAGTTCGATGATCGACAGGGTCGTCGAGAACCTGGGAAGGCGCCTGTACGAAACGCCGGTCGGGATCAAGTGGTTTTCCGAAGGCCTGACAAGCGGCGACCTCTCCTTCTGCGGCGAGGAAAGCGCCGGCGCAACCTTCGTCAGGAAAAACGGCCGCGTCTGGACCACAGACAAGGACGGCATCATCCTGTCCCTGCTGTCGGCCGAGATCACCGCCTCGACGGGGAAAGATCCGTCGGAAATCTACCGCCTCCTGGAGGAGAAATTCGGGGCCCCGGCTTACATGAGGATAGACGCGCCCATCGATACGGAGCAGAAAAAGCGCCTGCTTTCGGTTTCCCCGGAAACCGTGGGCGCCAAAGAGCTGGCGGGGGAGCCGGTGCGCGACATCCTGACCAAAGCGCCCGGAAACGGCGTCTCCATAGGGGGCATGAAAATCGTGACCCGCAACGCCTGGATCGCCGCCCGGCCGTCCGGCACGGAACCGATCTACAGGACGTACGCGGAAAGCTTTCTGGGGCGGAAGCACCTAGAGCAGGTGCTGGAAGAGGGGCGGCGCATCATCGACCGGATAATAAATTACTGAGTGAGCCGTTTATGAATTTCGAAATATTGATGTAAGTATAAACATCTCAAAAGGCGGCAGCAAGCTGCCGCACTCCATGGTCATTTCCACGAGGACATGACTTTCAAGCAAAGATCAATGAGCTCTTTTGCCCGCGCATCCGTGGCCGCCTCGCTGTAGCAGCGCAGTTCCGGGGCATTCCCGGAGGGGCGGAAATGAATCACGTCCCCGTCGGCCAGGGTGATGCGCAGCCCGTCGGTCGTGTCGTAGCCCGAAATTTTCCCGAAAGCACCCGAGAGATGCTTTTCCATGTTTTCGACGGGGTTGCCGGAATCCCCCTTGCAAAGGCCGGCAATTCCGGCACTGCTTATTTCAGAGGGAAAGTCCTTCAGCCGGTCGCTGCGGGTAAAGCGTTGCGGCAGCGTCGCGGCCAGTTCCCCCACCTTCAATCCCCTGTCGTCCGCAAGCAGCAGCACGGCGAGCTGCACGATGACGGCGTCCCGCGTGGGAAGGCTTCTCAGGATGCCGTCGCGGCTTTCAATTTCCGAAGCCGTAAGGAATCCGCCGTTGGCTTCATACCCGACCACGCGGCTATAGCCTTCTGCCGCGGCTTTCGTCATGCCTTCGATTACGTAAGGCGAGCCGATCCGGGTTCTGAAGACCGATTTAAAAAATCCGCACTTTTCGACCGCCGAATTGGATGAAACGGGCGTTACCACCGCGTCGGCCTCGAGGTACCGGGCGCACAGGATGCCGGCGACATCCCCGCGCAGCCAGTTGCCCGCTTCGTCGCTGATGAGGGGCCGGTCGCTGTCCCCGTCCGTGGATACGATGGCGTCGAAGGAATATTCCCCGGCCCATTTCCGGGCCAGATCCACGTCTTCGGGCCGGATGGCCTCGGTATCCACCGGTATGAAGCTGTCGGAGCGGCCCAGCGGCGTCACTTCGGCCCCGAGCGCGGCGTAAATTTCCTCTAGCAGGTCCCGGCCCACGGCCGAATGCTGGTAGAGACCTATCTTCTTCCCCTTCAGGCGGCCTTTTCCGATGAAGTTGACGTACCGGTCCACGTACAGGGCGGCCGCGTCGGAAACCGGATCCGGGGCTTCGGCATCGGGCGGCAGGCTGCCGTCCGCGCCGAAAACCATTTCGGGAACATCAACCGTTTCGCTTTTTATTCCCTCCTCGTCCGGTTTGAGAATCTCCCCGCCGCTTCGGGCAAACTTGATGCCGTTCCGGTCCTCGGGGATATGGCTGCCCGTCACCATGATCGAGGGGACGCGGTTCGTAAAGCCGTAATGCGCCAGCGCGGGCGACGGCACTTTCCCGCAATGCAACGCGTCGCAGCCCTTGTCCCGGACGGCCCGGAACACGGCCCGCATGATGCGGTCGGTGCTTCCCCTCAGGTCCCCGCCGACGGCAATCGAGGTTCCCGGCGCCAGTTCGCCCTGCTTTTCCAGGTACTGCAGAAACGCCGCCGTGTAGGCGTAGCAGACCCGGTCCGTCATGTCCGCCGCGAGCCCCCGGGCCCCGCTGGTGCCGAACTTCACGCCCGATTCATCCATCAGCGCGTCGATCTTTATCCGCATTGGACCTCAATTCCGATATTGCATTTACTGAAAACCCAATCTCATTTGGAATCGATACTTTAAAAAGAGAAGTTTCAACTTCGCCGAAGTTGGCTTTACTATAGGCAAATTATTGCCGGAAAAAGAGAAAGGCTTTTCCCCTATTTTCAACTTCGGAATTGAGGCTGAATTCCCCGGCATACCCGTTCCGATCCGGCCCGCAATTCTCCGGCGCGACAGGAAAAAACGTCAGGCGTCCTCACGCGCTGATTCGTTGCGCGAATATCTCGGGCGATACGCCGTATACCGTCTTGTTTTTTTGGGATACGCAAAACCATGGAAATTTTGAGAGTGTAAAGACGTTGAGTCCGGATATAAAGTCCACCACCATGGGATCGTTTATTGAGCCTACGTTATTGTATCCGGCCACTTCGTAATCTCCCATGGTAATCAGAGTATGCGCAGGATGCTGCCCTGGAGTAGGTGAATCGATGAAAAGTATCAGGCTCCTGGAATTAACAGCCTCCGTCAATTCTGTGCCGCTGAGCTCTTCTTTATCGATGTCATCCCTCTGGAAGAACGTTTGATACAATTGCCCGTCTTGGAATCTTCCTTTTACCCGATCCATTTTAACAAGGCCGGCTCTTTCCAGCAGGTCAAGCACCATATGATGGCACATTTGCCCGATCTCTCTTCTGGGTTCTTTTACGCCTTTGGCAATAGCGCCCCATGCCGCCGTATATAGCTTGTAACTTGGAATCAAATTCATTGTCCAACCTCCTCTTTTCCCGCCGGGTTTCCGGAATCAAGTCCGCTTGAATTTCTCACTCGCCCTGTAATTGGAGACAAAACCGATAAAATCCACACAAGCGAATATTCTGCATTATACAAAGAAAGAGCTTTGAAATAACAGGAGCGGGGTTTTCCTTGCGGTCTGACTTTCCGCTCTTCTACCTTGCCGCCTGAGACACGCAGCGCATGCCGGCGAGAAAATCCTTCTGAAAGACAGGCGCGGCTGCGCCCGTATCCACAAGGAAACGATAGGCAAGCCCTTTGCCGCCCGCGATCGCGGGACGGCCTTGCCCGCCTTGTTCCGCAACCCAATCCACGATGGAGCCCTTTTCGTTCCGGCTCCATCGATCGGCGTCGGCGAAGAAGCGGAACAGGGCCCAGAGACCCTGCCGGTTCTGGAGTTCGAAACTCGAGCCCCCGGAAAGCCGCGCGCTGATCTTCACGTTTTGAGAATCCGATCCGGTCCATGTGTAAGGCCTGGTGATCATTCCGCTGTTCGTCTTCCCGTTGATTGTCACGCTCATGTCCCTGATCAGATCGGTTCGCTGCGGCGTCAGCGAGTAACGCAGGAGGGGCTCCCGCATCCCCCCCGGATAGAGTGCATCGGAGAAACCTGCGGCACGGTTGAAGAAGTCCACGAATGCCGCGGTCAGCCGGATGCCGCTGTCGGGATTCGCGGCGTACTGCGCGCCCTTTTTCTGCATGAGGCTTTGCAGCGTGTCGTTGTAAAAAGCCCAAAGCTGTCCATCCTGCGGGCGGAAAATGGAATTCAGCTCGGCGACGGTCGCTTCCGCAGCGGCTGCCGGGTTGAACGGGAATTTGCCCGCGATCGCGTCGAAGGACCGGCAGAACTGCCGGGCTTTGGCATTGATCTCGCCGGCGCCCATGGTTCTGGTAAGGGCATCCGCATATTCGATCGGCGCTTCCAGGAGCCGGGCCGTGATCGTTTCCGTGTGAAATTCCGGATCGATTTTAAATTCATAGGCCATCTTTTTTACCAGGGTACGGGCGGCATCCGCGCTCTGCTTTATGGGCAGACCCTGGTTGGGATCCGGGGCGCCCGGGGCGGCGGGCTGTTCGGAAACCCGGCTCACGGCGTTTTGCAGGGAGGCCAGAGACCCTATATATTCCTGGTTTGCCGGCCAGACATACTGCACTTCGGTCGCCGGAGGCGGCACCACTTTCTGCACGGAGTCGAAGATTGCCGTCAGCTTCCCGGAGCCGACGGCCGTGTTCTGCGTGGCCAGCCAAAACAGAGCCATGAGAGGCGTCTGCGCGCCCGAGAGCGTATTCAGCTTTTTCGCGGCATCCTTCAACCCGGTGAAACGGACAACCCGGGTACTGTTCATGAATTCGACCCACTTTGCCGCGTAGTCCCGGATGTACCGGGCGCGCAATTCTTCTTCCAGTTGCGCCGCGTCCGGTCTGGATGCCGCGTACTCGCCCAGAACCCAGCGTTCTCCCCCGAAAAATCGATCGGCTTTTGCCAGGTTCTCCTGCATGACTGCCCAACCCTCTTTGGTGAAAGCCCCCGGGATGGCCGTGTCGTTTATCACGACTTCAGCCGAACCCGGAAACTGTTCATTGAAGTTGATCGTCCGGGCGCGCCGCGAAGCATCGGAGAGCATGAACTGATAGATTTGCTCGGTGCCGGAAAACTTGGACAGGTACGAACGCGCCCGGTCCACCGCGGCGATATCATTTTTCCCGTCAATCGGATTTCCCCGCGCCAGATCTTCGGCAAAAAAGTCGAACTGTTTCGTTGCCAACGGCAGGAGGGCATCCACGGATCGCCCCTGGGCCCAATGCTTCACCAGTACGGGAGAAAGCCAGCCGGTGCTGCGTTTGTATTCCGATGTGGTAATCAGATAAGCTTTCAAAGCATCGTACGCGGCTGAATAGTCGTCCGTCGGGGCGGGAGATTGGGGCAGCATGCGCATCGATGCGAGCATTTGCTCCCGAGCCTGAAGCAGGAGAAGCTGGTTGAAGCGCGCATAATAAATGTTGCGAACAGCCGGGTAGATAGCATCGCCGGTGTACAGGAACCAGCGAAGTCGCAGCGGTGGGCCGTTTTCTTCATATTCCGTCAGCCCGGCAAGCGATGCCCTCAGAGTGTCCAGTTTTTGCATGGCGTCCGGGGTGGGCAGATCCATTCCGCCGGCTTCCCCCGAAGCAATGCCTTCTGCAGCCGCAAATGCTTCCCTTTCAAGCGCACGGTTGCTGACAAATGAAACGGTGAAACCGATGGCAAAAATGAGGAACAGCATTGCCGCGCAAGCCAGCAGGATCCTCTGCATCGCGCTTGCCCCGGCGCTGCTTCCGCTGGCGGCCATGGCGCGCCTGTCGGGACTTATGACCTCGGCAAAAAGGCGGGTTAAAAACAACCACTGCGGCACCTTCCGCGAACCCGGCGCGGCAGGCTCCGGCCGGGTCGGCGCCGCGGGCGAAGCGTCCGCTTTGAAGAACGCCGTCGCGCCTCCTCCTCCCACAAAGCCCGGTTGCGCCGCCGCTTCGGACCTGCCGGCCACCGGCGTATCCTGAACGACGACGGGCCGGACTCCCGAGAAATAAAAACCCCTCAGAAAGGGGCTGGCCTGGAGCTGGCTCGGCCTGCAAAGATCCACCAGGAACTGCACCAGGCCGTTGCGCAATTTTCGAAATTCCCGCGGGAATTCGTAGGCGGCTTCGGCCTTTCGGACGTCATTTTCGCGCTGGAGGAAATGAATCCGGTGATCCGCCAGCGAGTAAAAGATCCGATCGAATGCGGCGCCGAGCCTTTTGGTTTCTTCCTCCGCGTATACGCCGGCCGTATCCTGCGGCCGCAGGGGCAGCGTGACGCCCAATACCTGTCCGGCTTCTTCGCCGGTCAGATTGCGGACAAAATCCTCGAAGAAAGACAGGCGGTTTATTTTAGCGAGCAGCGCATAGACCGGAAAGCGGATGCCGAACTCCCGCGATATTTCCGCAAGGCGTTTCTGTAAATTTCTGGAAGCGAGCGTTAAGGCATCCGCGGCTCCCGCGCGCGTAAAAATTTCCGCGTCGAGACACACAATGGCGGCGCGCGGCGCCTGACTGCCCCGCAGCGCGGAAGCCAGCCTGCCGGGCCGGAAGCGGCGCAACAAATACAGCCAGCGCTGCGGCTGGGATAAAAGCGCGCCTCCGGCTTCAACGAAAATCATGCCCCGGGCGAACCAGATATT
>JAFGAO010000284.1 GCA_016933615.1 Acidobacteriota bacterium | reverse complement strand
GCCCGGGAAATCCGGGTACTCGCCCTGCGACGGTATCGTCCGCATATCCGCACCCAATTCCGTCAGCCATTCGGTCACATGAACGGAGCGCGTGTGGAAAGCTTCCGTGACTTCGTCCGGGATAGGGAACCCGTCGCTCATCGCGTTCTGGTATTCGACGGCATTATCCGTATTTTCAGGGCACCAGTATCCCTGGCCGCTCACGCGCGTGTTCCCGCCGGCATGCTCCTCGGGCGCTTTTTCGAGGATCAATACATCCGCGCCCCGGTCTCTTGCCGTGATGGCGGTCATGAGGCCGGCGGCGCCGAGGCCGAGTACGACAATTTCAGCTTCGTGATCCCAGTTTTTGACCTGGCCGAATTCCGTGGAACTGCATCCGGCGGCCCCGATCCCCGCCAGCGCAGCGGAACCCGCTCCCGCTGCGGCGGTCCTGAGGAAGTTTCTTCTCGATGTTTTCATATTTACTCCCCTTTCTGAATGGTTGCCGAGTTGATGCGATCGTAATTAAGGCCTCGTGGTTGATCGCTGGTTTATTAATCAACCACGCCTATAAGGCATGGCGCTCCGCAAAGCGGGGGCTCGGGGTCGGTATCGGTATCGGAATCGATCGCAAAGCAGAGAATCTGTTTTTTCAAACGCATATGCAAATCCTTCGATGCCGATAGCGATTCCGACGACCACGGCTATGCCGCATTTACAAATGCCCTACGCATCACTGTCGGGTTCCGGAATTGCTCGTATGATGTCCTCCAACCAGCCTCCCCGCTGCCTGGATCGAGCACGTCGGCAGTATGCGGTTTCCTGCTCCGAGGATAATCGTCTTGAAATTGAATAGCAACCGGAGAATCGTTTTGACATGCGGACAAATTGACGGGCTGCGGGAACCTACAGGCGGACCGCTCCTTCGAAACATGAAATGGCGCCGCGTGGTTTAAGAGAAGTTGACATCGATTATCCCATTCTGATAGTGATGGACGCGCATAATTGCGATATTCATGCAACCAAAGCGGATATATTTCCCGGATACACCCGGGCTTTCCCCGGGGGAAATGGCCAACCATGAAGAACCGGGTTCAACTGATTGCCTACGTCGACCGCTTATCCGGAGGAGGCTTCGGCGATTTGAACCGCCTGCTGGCGGGACCGCTTGCCGGAGTCTTCGGCGGAGCGCATCTTCTGCCTTTTTTCACCCCCATCGACGGGGCCGATGCCGGATTTGACCCGATCGACCATACGCGGGTGGATGCTCGGCTGGGAACATGGAAAGACGTGCGGGCGCTGGCCGGCACGGTGGAGCTGGTCGCCGATCTTATCGTGAACCACATATCCGTTTCATCCCCGCAATTCCTCGACTTCTCGGAGAAGGGACCGGATTCTCCGTACGCGGGCATGTTTCTCGCTTTCGACCGGGTTTTCCCAAAGGGCGCGCGCGAATCGGATCTATTGGGGATATACCGGCCGCGCCCCTCGCTCCCTTTCAGCCCCGTCACGCTCCTTTCGGGCGGGAGGAAACTGCTCTGGACCACGTTCAATCCGGAGCAGGCGGACATCGACGTCCGCCACCCCCAGTCGGAAGCGTATCTGGATTCGATCCTGCGCGCATTTCAGTCCGCGGGGATAAAGATGATACGGCTCGACGCTGTCGGGTATGCAATCAAAAAACCCGGGACGAGCTGTTTCATGATCCCAGAAACGTTCGAATTTATTGCCGAACTGACGGGAAAAGCCCGTACGCTGGGCATCGAAGTCCTGGTCGAAATCCACAGCCATTATCTGAAGCAGATCGAAATCGCGCGCCGAGTGGATTGGGTCTACGATTTCGCGCTACCGCCGTTGGTGCTGCACGCTCTCTTCAACGGCGATTGCCGCCCGCTGGCGCATTGGCTGGCCATCAGTCCGCGGAATGCCGTGACCGTTCTGGACACGCACGACGGCATCGGAGTCATTGATGTGGGCGCCGATTCAGACGGCACCCCAGGCCTCCTTTCGCCCGATGAAATCGACAGTCTCGTGGAAACCATCCACCGTCGAAGCCGGGGCCAGAGCCGAAAGGCAACCGGAGCCGCCGCCGGCAACCTGGATATTTACCAGGTGAACTGCACTTTCCTGGACGCCCTGGGGGGCCGGGAAGCCGACTACCTGATTGCCCGGGCCCTTCAGTTTTTCGCTCCCGGAATTCCGCAGGTTTACTACGTCGGTCTTCTGGGGGGCACGAACGATATGGAGCTTCTTGCCCGCAACGGAGTGGGACGCGACATCAACCGGCACTACTACACGAATGAGGAAATCGAAGCTGCGCTCAAAAAACCATTGGTGCAAAAGCAGATGGAACTGATTCGCCTCCGGAATACGCACCCTGCATTCGGAGGCGAATTCCAGGTAAATTCTCCGGCTGAAGACCGGATAGAAATGCGGTGGAAGCTGCGGGAACACCGGATTGAGCTGCAAGTGGACTTGTCCGTTCCGAGCGCTTCCATCACAGGTACAAGCTCGACAGGTGAAATTCAATATTTAACCATTCCGGATGCTTCGGACACCCGGCTGAATTCTGAAGAGGTACTCTCATGAGCTTGCCGGCCTCCCCGAGACACAATCTGACCGCAATCAAGTGGCTTACATATTTAATGTTCCTGATGTTTGCCATGACCACCGATTCCGTCGGTGAAATCATCCCTGAGGTAATTAAGGAATTCCATTTGAGCAATATGGCTGCCGGGGCCTTCCATTACGCCCCAATGATAGCGATTGCACTGGCCGCTATTTCCCTCGGGTATCTGGCCGACAAGCTCGGACGCAAGAAGACCATCATTCTCGGACTCGTTCTTTTCGCGGTAAACTCCTATCTTTTCGCGGTGGGGAACGCATTTCTGTTTTTCGTTACCCTGCTTGTCGTCTCCGGAGCCGCGATCGGAATCTTCAAGACGGGCGCTTTGGCGCTCGTGGGTGACATTTCGAGATCCACTTCGGAACACACCGCAACAATGAATACGGTGGAAGGCTTCTTTGCCGTAGGGGCCATCATCGGCCCCGCAATCGTGACAAAGCTCCTTGCATCCGGGTTATCCTGGAAATGGCTGTACGTTGTCGCGGGTACAATTTGCGTCCTGCTGATCGTCGCAGCCTCGCTGGTGAAATATCCGAAGACCGTGAAGACTGTCGACGAGCCGATCGACTTCAGGCGCACAATGGGCATGATGAAAAATCCATATGCCCTGGGATTTTCTCTTGGAATCTTTCTTTACGTTGCGGCGGAGTGCGCCATTTACGTCTGGATGCCGACGCTGCTTACGGACTATTCGGGCTCGTACACCTTTTTGGCCGCATATGCCCTGACAGGGTTCTTTATCCTCCGCGCTGTCGGCCGTTTTCTGGGAACGTGGATACTCGCACGCTTCAACTGGGCCTCCGTAATGGCCCTCTTCAGCCTGGCGATTCTTGTCTGTTTCGCTGGTGCAATTGCAGGCGGCCTGTCCTACGCCGTCTGGCTGCTGCCGCTTTCGGGGCTTTTCATGTCCATGATCTATCCGACACTCAATTCCAAGGGCATCAGCTGCTTTCCGAAAACGGAGCACGGCGCAGTCGCCGGCGTGATCCTGTTTTTTACCTGTGCCGCCGCCGCTGCCGGGCCGCTCGCAATGGGAGCCGTCAGCGACCTGTTCGGTCATCCCAAATACGGTTTTGTCCTTGCAACCCTATTCGCAGTGCTTCTTTTTACGGGGCTGCTGCTGAACTGGATATATAACCCGGCCCGTGACCATCTGGCAAAGCTGGATTCCAGCGAATACCAGAAGGCAGAATCCTAAAACAATGGAGTAAAAAGATGAGAACATCCTATATCATTCTTCTGACAATTCTGATGGCCGTGCTCCCGTGCGGGGCTTTTGCGCAAGCCCCTGCTGATTCTTTCCGGGTGGGTGCGGCTAAAGTGGATGTCACGCCCGCTCAATTGCCGAAAAACAGCGAGGGAATCCTCGATCCCATATATGCCAGGGCGATTGTGATCGATAACGGCGCCACCAGCGCGGCCCTGGTTTCTGTCGATACGGGCATGCTTGGAGAGCAGGTTTGGAGTGCGGTGTCGCAGAGAATCGAAAAAGAATTGGGCATCCCCGCCCAGAATCTGATCATGAACCCGACGCACACTCACAGCGCATTCGGAGGATCCGCGGATCAAATATTCAGCGCCATAAAGGCAGCCAAAGAAAAACTCCAGCCTGCGCGCATCGGTTACGGGACAGGCGTTTCCTACATAAACGTCAACCGCAACATCATCGACCGCAAGACCAACAAGTGGTGGGAGGGTCCCAACTACGACGGTCCGTCGGACAAGACCGTGGCGGTGATCAAGTTCGAAACGACCGATGGCGAGCCGATCGCGGTCTATTACAACTACGCCTGCCACGCTGTGGTCACGGGCAACACCGACATGCTCAGCGGTGATTTTCCCGGCGCGACCTCCCGGTATATCGAGGACTCATTCGACGACAGGACCGTGGCGCTTTTTTCCACCGGAGCGCAGGGCGACCAGAATCCAATCTACTTCCAGCAGACATTTGATTTGCGGGATATACGCATCAAGGATTACGCCCAGCGTGGACAGGACATCAGCAACGCCATGCCTCCGGGAGGACAGGGTCTGAACAAGCAGGATTCCACGGTAAAGAGATTGCTGGACCAGCAGAAGCAGATGATACTCTCCATGGGCCAATTTCTGGGAGAGGAAGTCAAACGTGTAATGCGCGAGACGAATCGTTCGTCTGTCGACGGCAGAATATTCGGGACCCAAAAAATGATCAGCTTCCCCGGCCGCAACAGGATAGGACAGGGGCGTGCGGGAGTCGAGGCCACATACACGGACGGACCCGACGTCCAACTCCGTTTAAGTCTTCTGATAATCGACGACATTGCGAT
>JAFGAO010000283.1 GCA_016933615.1 Acidobacteriota bacterium | reverse complement strand
GCCGTGAAACGACTTTATTCTCTGGATCGGAAGGTCACCAGAAAGCACTGGCCCTATCAGATGGCCATTATAAAACTTCATCTGAGTGAAGTACTTCTAAAAGAAGGGGATCTGGATGCCGCTTTAATGCATTCATTCAACGCACTCCGGCTAGCCAGGGCGATGCAGTCCGTCCCGTTGATGAGTTACAGCCATCTTTTGCTGGGAATCCTGTATTCAGCAATTTGTAACACAGGCGATTGTGACGCGAGAGCTGGAGTGCGGGGGCGCCCGAACGGACGAAAACCATTGGAACTTGAAGACGCGGTGGATGAATTGCGGACCTCCTATCGATTGATTGAAGAGTCGGGCCACCGGGAGATAGCATGGCGAGCGCATGCGGAATTGAGTGCGATATTTGGGTCCCTGCAAGATGAAACCCGGCAGCTGGATCACGCCAGGGCGGCCTACGACTGCCTGTGCAGGATGGAAAGCCGGACTCCCGGCAAATTGCTGCCTGCCTTCTGGAATGCATTCGGCCGGAATCGAACCAAATCGGAGCTGTCCCGCCTGATCGGGTCGGTGCCGGATGACGGGGCGGGATCCGAAATCGCCCTTTCAAGCGTTCAGGACGAGGATCAGGCCCGGATTCTTTTCCGGATCAGCGCGGCGGTCAATTCCGAACGGGATCTGGATGGTCTTCTTGAAGAGATTCTGGACAACCTGCTGCAGGGGACGGGTATGGATCGCGCGCTGGTTTTTTTAAAGCAGGATTCCCCGGAATCATGGAAAGCGGCGAAGGGGCGAACCCGCAGAAAGGAACTCCTGACAACCGCGGTTTCCATCAGTCCGGCGGTTCTGGAGGAAGTCGGCAGGCGGGGCAACCCGATGTTAAGCGCCAATGTGCGGGAGGATCCACGGCTGGCGGGGGAAATACTCACAATCCCCGGAGAGCCCGGCAGGCTGCTCTGTGCCCCACTTAAAGTATCCGGCAGGATTTTCGGCCTGCTCTACGCCGATCATCCCCAACCCCTCGATGCGCTGAACGAGTCGGTCATCAATCTTTTTGCGGCCTTCTGCAATCTTTCCGCCATAGCCATCGACAATTCGATTGTCCGGCAACAGCTTGTCAAGGAAAAGAATGAGCTGGAGCGGTATCTCCATGAAGTGAGAGAAGAATACAGCGAAATCGTCGGCGCGAGTGTGGCTGCGGAGGCGCTGCGCGACCGGATCGCCGTCGTGGCCGCATCCCCCCTGGACGTGCTGATCACGGGAGAAAGCGGCACGGGGAAAGAACTGGTTGCCCGGGCGATCCACCGGACGTGCCGGCGCAGTACCGGAAAATTTCTAGCCGTCGACTGCGGTTCCCTGTCAGACAGCCTGGCGGAAGCCGAGCTTTTCGGTTACAGAAAGGGGGCGTTTACCGGCGCTCTCGAAAACAGAGAAGGGCTTCTGGAGGCGGCGCATGGAGGGGTTCTGTTCTTGGATGAAATTTCCAACCTTCCTTTCAGGCTCCAGGGAATGTTTCTGCGCGTGCTGGAAGAGAGGGAAGTGCGGCGTGTGGGAGAAACCTCTTCCCGTAAAATCGACATACAGGTTATTGCCGCGACCAACCGGGATCTGCTGAATGAAATCGAGGAGGGGCGCTTCCGGGAGGACCTTTTCTACAGGCTGAAAAAAATGGAAGTCCGGGTTCCCCCCTTGCGCGAACGGCTCGAGGATATTCCTTTCCTGGTGCAATCCTTTATTGATCGGACCGCGGAAAAGGAGGGAGGGCGCTTGAAAAAGTTCTCTTGCGGCGCAATGGCCCTGCTCGATAAATACCCCTATCCGGGGAATGTTCGCGAACTGCTGAATGTTGTTTCCGGTTCCTACTATGCCGCCTCCGGGAGCACCATCGACGTCAAAGATCTGCCCCCGGAAATCCGGGACGACCACTCCGACACAGGGAGTACCGAATCAGAATTATCTGCGCGGCTGTATCGTGAAATTTTAGATGGAAAGGGAAATTTCGACGGCCGCGTCAAAAATCCTTTCCTGGACCACAGATTCGGCTCGTCAGTTGTCCGTGGCGTTGTTCAACGGGCGCTGAAGGACTCCGAGGGCAGGTACCGGGAAGCGTTCAGGCGATTGGGCATCCCGGGCGGGAAGTATGCTTCAACCATGCAGTTTCTCAAGCGCAACCGGTGCTATCTGGATTTCCGCCTGTACAGGAAGAAAGAGTCCGAAGGGGGAATGGAATAGGTAGGGGCTCAGGCCCGTGGGAGGAAATCGACGACATTTCCGTCTGGGAACGCAGATTCCGAAATGTTGATCCTCTGGCTGCCCTGGGCTGCCTGGAGCAGTGCGAATAAAGACGTTCCATCCTTGGGATAAAAGGAAATGCCCGCGCTGCAATCGACGGAGAAACGTTCCGCGCCCGCGGTCGATACTTCATTCCTTAACTGGTGCTTCAAACGCAGCACGCACCGGCGAGCGTTTTCGATGCGGACTCCCGGCAGCAGCGCTACAAATCCCTGGTGGCCGTAACGCACCAGAATGTCGGTTTCGCGGAGTTCGTTTTTGATGCAGTTTGCGATGCGCCTGAGCAGGGTATTGCCGACACTGGCGCCGTAAACCCGAATAACCTGGTAGAGATTCCGTATTTCAAGATAAATCAGCGAAACGGGAGACTGTTTTTGGGTGGCAGCGGAAATCACCTGTGG
>JAFGAO010000282.1 GCA_016933615.1 Acidobacteriota bacterium | reverse complement strand
ATCCCGTCGAGGAAGGGAAGAGTCTCGTCGCCGGCCCGCAGTCGCGAAGGCGGGGCGGGCGGCGGCGGCAGGCGGAAGAGCCTCCTCAGGGCCCGAAGCAGGCGCCGGCGTAGGGAGAAAAAAATCTTCAGCAGCGCGCTCATCCGGGCATTGTAGAACAGGATTCTCCGGATCTCAAGGCCAAAGCCGATCCTTTCCCTGAATTCGCTTGGTTCTCCCTGCGCGTTGGGATAAAATGAAGCCCTGAGGGGCGATTTCCCTTCCCAGGCCGTGAACTTCGGGTTGCGGAAATCCGTTTGGCAAGCGAACGAGGAGGCACCATGACCGAAATGAAGGATCGGCGGACACGAGTGGCGGCGCTGGCCGGTGGCGTGATTCTTGCCGCCCTGGGCATCATGTTCCTGGCCAACAATTTCCTCCATTTCCTGGATGCCGGGCGCATCTGGCCCCTGTTTCTGCTCATTCCTGTCATCCCCCTGGCCATCAACTGGCTCGAAAAGGGACGCGAGGCCGTTGGCGCGGTGCTCCCCATCACCATCCTGGTCTTCTACTGCGGCCACTTCCTGTGGCTGACCCATAGCCATTGGGCGGCCGCAGGCACCAGCTGGCCCAATTATCTCGTCGGGCCCGGACTGGGTTTCCTGATGCTTTATTTTGCCGAGCGCCGGCCCGGGCTCCTGGCGCCGGCCTTCGTCCTGCTCGGTTTGGCCGCGGCCTTTTACAGCGGCATTTACGGCAGTTCGCTGCCGCTGGGAGGGTTCATGGTCATCGCCGGAGCGATCCTGGTGCATGGCAGCAGAAAGAAATAGATGTTAGACGTTAGACGCTAGACGTTAGCAGGGCATTCAGCGATCTTTAGGTGATGGATGTTTTCTCTTGCTAACCACTAACGTCTAACGTCTGACGTCTTTTTCTATAGACAAATTCTTTTTTTTATACTATACATGAAGCGAGTTCTTTGACAGGGATGACTGAGTCATGAGGAAAGGTTGAGAGCCCGGCTCGACGGATCCGTGCCAACTGTTTCCCCGGACCATTCGGGGGAGCGCTGGTTGGCTGCGCCATTCAACAGGAGGTGGAGCCATGACGGAAGTTACCTTT
>JAFGAO010000281.1 GCA_016933615.1 Acidobacteriota bacterium | reverse complement strand
ATTTCACGCGCAACGTAATTTATGAACGTCAAAACAGAGTCCTTTAATCGATGGGAGATAGACGCCGTACACGACACAAGGGCGTCCCGTCCTGAAGCGACAGACGGGGGCATCGGCATTTGGGCGCTTCCGCCCGGACTGCGGCAGTCCCGATGCAAAAGCCGTGTGAAAGTGCGGTGTCAGGTTTCATAGTTCCAATAGCTTCTCGAGTTCTTCTTCACTGAAATCAGGATTCCCCGCATCCGGAGTATTTGCGTCGCTTCTCTGCAGAACATCCTGGATCACCTCTTCCAGCAAAATAACGGCCTTTTTAGCTTTATACCGGACCAATCCCAGGGTTGTGCCTGCACTGAAGACCAGTACCAGCGAAAATTTACGGAGTACATCCGAAATGTAAAGGCTGCGATTCTTCCCTTGATGCACAATGACCGAGAACTCGCCTTCGCCGACAAGGTTCGCCAGACTGTCCGTAGCCGCTAAATTTGCGGCCGCCAAAGAGGCTAGAGACATGGTGTCGAACTTCTCTTCCGATTCCATTATGACGATCGGCTGTCCGCTCTGGCTGATCAAAAGTACGATCTCGGCCCGCAATTCCTTTTGCACATTCTCAAGAATGGACTTGATGCGCTTGAATTCCGGTTCATGTAAATTGAGCGTGTTTAAATTCACAACCATCCAATCATGACAAATGCCGGAAAATGAATCGATTGAATTATTTCCGGCATACAGGTTCTGAGAAATCCGGCGGTTTCCCCCATCATGCCGTCATTTTCCTGAGTTAAAAAACATGAAACGGCTTGATCGATACCCGGATCACCCCATAACCTTACATTGGATTTGTTCGTCTGCCTAATTTCTTCTTGCACTTGACTTATCGTCTGATTTTTCCCCATAATAACGTCAATTTTGGGATTGCTGAAATCTTGTAAGACAAATTATTCACCTTATGAGATTTACGGGGAATGCCGATTGCGAGGAACATTGGCTCGACAAATTGGGAATAAAGGAAAGTCAAGCGGCAATGCCGGGCGCGTGAAAACCAAGGCTAAAGCCTTGAAAAGAAAAGCCGGGTCCGCAAAACGCCCCGCTGATATCCTGACAACATCGCCCCGGGCCGCTGTCAAAACAGGGAAAAAATCCGCTTCCGGAAAAATTTCCGGAAAATCCATTACCGCAAAAAAGATTGCTGCTGCTCAGACTAAAAATACCGCCGTTCGGACCGCCCCAAAAAGGGCATCCAAATCCAGTAAGCGCATTATCAGGAAAAGCAAGAACATGGAAGCGGAAGTGAAAAAAGCGCCGCCATCCCGCAAGGAGGCTCACGGAACAAAAACTTCCCAAGGGGCGCTGCGCCAGACCAAAACCACGTCGGCTGCGCTTGCGCGCCTGGCGAAAGGGATTGAACTTATATATAAAAAGGACTTCAAGAAAGCCCGCAATGAACTGACGGGCCTGCTGCAGTCTTTTCCCGATGAACCGGAAATCCTGGCACGGGCTCGAAGCTATCTTCAGATATGCGACCGGGAGGAACGGGCGCAAAAAAAACCGGAGGTCACGGAAGATCAGCTCTATTCTCTCGGCGTTCTGGAGCATAACAAAGCCAATTACAATGAGGCGATATCCTATTTTCGGCAGTCGCTGCAGAAACAACCGGATGCCGATTACATTTACTATTCCGTGGCGGCTTCGCTGGCCAGGAATGGGGACCGCCCGGCGGCCATAGAGCATCTCAGAAAAGCCATCGAACTGAATGAAGACAGCCGTATATTCGCCAGGAACGATGAGGACTTTTCCTCTCTGGGATCGGACGCAGAGTTCGCCAAACTTCTTGGAATCGCGCCCGGTCCCGGCACCGAATCCCGGTAGAACCCGGCCGATTCCCCCGAATCCTCATTTCTATCATTATTGCCCGGCTCCCAGGAATCGGATCTGCCGGCCTCTGAAAGCCGATAGCACTTTTCACGGCCGGAACCGGAATCTTTCATGATCTACTGCAAAAAATGCATTCACTGGATTGACGAGAATCTCGGGCAGATCGAGGAGAATTCCCGGGAACACCCCCATATTTTCATGGGTTGCCGCATTTTCGGGGACTTGGAGGGTGTGTACCGCCTGAAAAGCTGCGAGTACTACACCGAAAGTGAAAACCTGTTCACAATCTGCAATACTTGCAGGCTCACGGTACCGAAGATATGCGTGTCCATGGGGGAGTGCGTCAACTGTACCGATACCGACCTCTTCTGCGTCGACTCCTGCATTGGGGACGATAACCGAAAATACTGCACACACTTCGTCCGCCTTCATTCCGAGGGCATGCACCTGATCGACGACAACCGTGTATTTGATCTCTTTCCCAAAAAGGGAATGCCCCGCAAGAAGAATAAACCTTGATCCTTTTTATTCATGTAAGTTCTTGTATTTGAAACGGCTGGAACTGCAAGGCCGTTATCAGGATACCGTGAAGAAATGATCGGGGTTTCCAACAGAGTTTTTCTTGGATCCGGCCTCCGGATCGGACCCGTGGTATTCCTGAAGGCTTCGGACCGTCAGTTTTTCGCTGCAAATGGTTTGAATGGCTTTGGCGGCCGCAGCCGCTCCGGAGAGTGTCGTGATGCACGCGACGCCATGCTGCGTCGCGGCGCGCCGTATCGATCTCTCATCGTATCGAGACTGACTCCCCAACGGAGTATTGATGATAAGGTCAATTTTTCTGCTTTTGATAAGATCGACGATATTCGGCCGGGCTTCCCCTACTTTGAAAACATGTTCCGTTTCAATCGAGTTGCTTTCCAGATACTGATTGGTTCCGGTGGTCGTGTAAATCTGAAATCCGAGCCGCCGGAGATCCCGCGCAATCGGAATCAGCCCCTCTTTGTCTTTCTCGTTGACGCTTATGAACACCGTTCCTTTTCCGGGCAGCGGCACCCCGGCCGAAAGCTGCGCCTTTGCATAAGCCCCGCCGAAGCTGTCGGCGACTCCCATGACCTCGCCCGTGGATTTCATTTCCGGACCCAATACGGGATCGACTCCCGGAAACTTGTTGAAGGGGAAAACGGGAGATTTCACAAAGCAGTAGCGTACCTCGAGATCATCCGAGAGGTCGAAATCGCGCAGCTTCTCCCCGGCCATGATCCGGGCGGCGATCTTGGCCAGCGGGATTCCGGTAGCCTTGCTGACGTATGGAACGGTGCGGGAGGCCCTTGGGTTCACCTCCAGGACATACACGGTATCCCTTTGGATCGCGAACTGAATATTCATCAATCCGACCACTTGGAGCGCTTTGCCGAGCCTTCGGGTATAGTCTTTCATTCTCGCCAGCAGATTCCTGTCGATCGCGATCGGCGGCAGCGTGCAGGTACTGTCTCCGCTGTGAATCCCCGCCTCTTCGATATGCTCCATAACTCCGGCGACAACCACCCGCTCCCCGTCGCCCAGGGCGTCCACATCATATTCACTCGCGCGTTCCAGAAACTTGTCGATCAGCACCGGGTGTTCCGGAGACGCTTCGACCGCCGTCTCCATGTACCGGTCCAGCGATTCCCGGTCGTACACGATCGACATGGCACGGCCGCCAAGAACATAGGAAGGACGCACGAGTACGGGATACCCTATTTTTGAAGCCACCTCACGGGCATCCTCCTGGCACATCGCGGTTCCGTTTTCGGGTTGCGGTATTCCGAGTTCGCGGAGTAGATTCCCGAAACGCTTGCGGTCCTCCGCCAGGTCGATGTTCTCGGGGGAAGTCCCTATAATGGGAACGCCGGCTTTTTTCAGCTTCAGGGCCAGATTTAGGGGGGTTTGACCGCCGAATTGAACGATGACGCCAACCGGTTTTTCGACTTTTATAATTTCCAGGACATTTTCAAACGTCAGCGGCTCAAAGTACAAACGGTCGGATGTGTCGTAATCCGTGGAGACCGTTTCAGGGTTGCAGTTGACCATGACGGTTTCGTAACCCGCATCCTTTAGAGCGAAGGATGCATGGCAGCAGCAATAATCGAATTCGATTCCCTGCCCTATCCGATTGGGACCGCTCCCCAAAACCACGATTTTATTGCGGTCCGTTGCATTCGCCTCGCATTCGCTTTCGTAGGTGGAATAGAGGTAGGGAGTGTGGGATTCGAACTCGGCGGCGCAAGTATCTACCCGCTTGAAGACGGGATGGATGCCCGCATCCCACCGGTATTTCATGATCTGGTCTTCCGAACAGTTTTTCCCGTCGAGGGGATTCAGTAATTCCGCGATATTCTGGTCCGAAAATCCGGCCCGTTTGCACTGAACCAGCAGATCCGGCGGAACATTCCCTATGGAATATTCCAGGAGTTTGCGTTCGAGATCAACGATCTCCTTCAATTGATTCAGGAACCAGGGGTCGATTTTCGTGTGTTCGTGAATGTCGTCCGGCGTCATTCCCGCCAGGATCGCGTGACGGATATATGCCAGCCTTTCCGGAACCGGCGTCCTGAGGTAATGCACCAGGTTTTCGGGATCGATCTTTTCCGTAACCAGGCTCTTCCCTCTCTCGAGAGAGCGGATCCCTTTCATTAACGCCTCTTTAAAGGTGCGGCCGATCGCCATTGCCTCTCCGACGGACTTCATTTGGGTGCCGAGCGTCGAATCCGCCTCGTTGAATTTCTCAAAGTTCCATTTCGGAATTTTGGCCACGACATAATCGATTGTCGGTTCGAAACTTGCCGGGGTTTTTTTCGTTATGTCGTTCGGGATTTCATCCAGGGTGTATCCCACCGCAAGTTTTGCGGCTATCTTCGCAATGGGAAATCCCGTAGCTTTTGAAGCCAGAGCGGAACTTCTCGAGACCCTGGGATTCATCTCAATGACGACCATGTCCCCGTTGCCGGGATTTATCGCAAATTGGATATTCGAACCCCCGGTCTCGACACCGACCTTTCGGATTATAGCGATGGCAGCGTTACGCATCCTCTGGTATTCCTTGTCGGAAAGCGTCTGCGCCGGTGCAACCGTGATGGAGTCTCCGGTGTGGACTCCCATTGGATCGAAGTTTTCGATGGAGCAGATGATCACGACGTTGTCCGCGAGATCGCGCATGACCTCCAGCTCGAACTCTTTCCACCCCAGCAGCGATTGCTCGACCAGCACTTCGTGTACGGGAGATATGTCCAGGCCCCGGCTTATAATCGTCTCGAATTCTTCCGCATTGAATGCGATTCCGCCCCCCGAGCCGCCCAGAGTGAAACTGGGCCGTATGATTGCCGGAAGCCCGATTTCTTTTACGTACTCCCTGGCTTCCGCAAGGCTTTTCACTACCTTCGACCGCGCCGACTGGAGACCGATCTCGGTCATGGCGTTCTTGAACAACTGCCTGTCTTCGGCGATTTCCACCGCTCTCAGCTTGGCCCCGATCATTTCCACGTTATACCGGTCCAGAATGCCGGATTTCGACAATTCCACGGATATGTTCAGCCCGGTCTGCCCCCCGACGGTCGGAAGCAGCGCGTCCGGCCTTTCCCGGGCGATAATGGCGGCCACGGAGTCCCTGGTTAGGGGTTCGATATAGGTTCGGTCCGCCAGGTCCGGATCCGTCATGATGGTGGCGGGGTTGGAATTGACAAGGACCACTTCAAAACCTTCACTCTGGAGGGCTTTACAGGCCTGGGTTCCCGAGTAATCGAATTCACAGGCTTGGCCGATCACGATCGGTCCAGAGCCTATAATAAGGATTTTTTTGATATCCCCGCGTCTTGGCATGGTTAAATCCGGCTCTCCAGCATGAGCTTTTTAAATTCCTCGAAGAGATAGTGGGAATCGTGCGGCCCCGGGGACGCTTCGGGGTGATATTGCACGGAAAACGCCGGTACGTTCCGGTGCCGCATCCCTTCAAGCGTATGATCGTTCAGGTTGATATGCGTCAGCTCCACCTGGCTTTCCTGCAAGGAATCGGGATCTACCGCGAATCCATGATTTTGAGCCGTGATTTCCACCTTGCCGCTTTTCAGATTCTTGACGGGCTGGTTCCCGCCCCGATGCCCGAATTTAAGCTTGTAGGTTTTTCCGCCGAAAGCCAGTCCCATAAGCTGGTGCCCGAGGCAGATGCCGAAAACAGGCTTGCGCCCGAGCAGCTCCTGAATATTCCGGACCGCGTACAGGAGCGGTTCGGGATCGCCCGGGCCGTTGGATAGAAAAATTCCGTCGGGATGCAGTGAAAGCACTTCACCGGCGGACGTGTTCGCCGGAACAACCGTCAGGTCGCACCCTATGCGGGAAAGCTTGTTCAGGATATTGCGCTTGATTCCAAAATCGTACGCGACGACTTTCAAGGACCCGGATCCGGCGCCGGCGTGCGTCACCGAATAGGGCTCCCGGCATGAAACGGACGAAGCCAGATCCAGGCCGAGCATCTTCGGTGCGCATACGGCCCGCGCTACCAGAATTTCGGGATCCGCATTTTCGGTGCTGAGAATCCCGCTCATGGCCCCGCGATTGCGGATTTTCAGTACAAGCGCCCGCGTATCCACTTCGGATATCCCGATGACTCCGTGCCTTTTCAGGTAAGATTCCAGGGGCTCGCTCGATTGCCAGTTCGAGGATATTTCACTGAATTCCCTGGCGACAAACCCTTCGACAAACGGCTTCCTGGACTCGTTGTCCTTGTCGCTGGTCCCGTAATTGCCTACGTGAGGGTAGGTCATGACAACGATCTGCCCGGCGTAGGACGGATCGGTGAGAATCTCCTGATAACCGGACATGGATGTGTTGAACACAACTTCGCCCGTTTTTTCACCCGTAGCTCCAAACGCCCGTCCGGTGAATATACTTCCGTCTTCGAGTGCCAGTATTGCTTTCATATTTCCCAGGGTGATGCTACATGCAAGAATGGCGCCGGCCTCGAACGGTCCTGCCGTTTTTAATACTTACTTTCATGAACGACACGGTGTACTTATTCCACGAGGCCGACATGGGATACGGGCCAGTAACTGAAGATTGCCTTGCCGTAAATCAGGGATTTGTCGACAAATCCCCAGCTGCGGCTGTCGTTGCTGGAATTGCGATGATCTCCCAAAACGAAATATTTACCGTCGGGCACCAGTACCCTTTTATAGGACAAGGTATCTCTGTACTCGGGTTTGAGATAGGGCTCGCGCGTCCATTTCCCGTTTATGAAGACAAACCCCTTCCGTATCTCGACCGCGTCTCCCGGCACGCCTATGACTCTCTTGATAAAAGACTTGCTCCGGTCCTTGGGAAACCAGAACACGACGACATCGCCCCGGTCGATTCGGCTGAATCGATAAATGAAACGATTCACGAAGATCCTGTCCTGATCCGCCAGTTGCGGTTGCATGCTGGTTCCCTCGACCTTTACCGGCTGGACTACGAAAATAACGATAAAAATTGCGATTGCAATGGATAAAAGGATGTCGCGGGACCACGATTTCAGTTCGAACGCTGAAAGAAGATTTTTACCCTGACTTTTCGGTCTATCATTGGAAGCATTCTCATCTCTCATCGCCGCCTAGGGTATTCCTCCATGATCGCCGCCCAAAGTACTGGAATTTGTAAGCTACCAGACGCAACAGCAAAACTCAAATGGTTTCTTGCCCCTGCCTTCATGGCAAGGCCGTCGGTCGGCATTCACGGGATATTTCCAATGCAACAATTCCGCTCATCAGTGGTTATCTGTTGATATAAAATAATATACGGGTACTATGCATCGGAATCCCGTTCTTTTTTATCCGTGCGGGTTCCATAAAGATCTTTCGCCATTGCGTCGATAAAGAAGATGTCTTGCCGCCAGAACCTGCAGAAATGGAGCCCTTGGCTTAGGGGAGGCAAGCCGTTTTTGCCGATAGGAACCAGCCGGATATGGAAATGCGAACCTATAGGGCCAATCGAGCTATGGGACTGAATGACAATCTGAATTTTCTCGGCAAAGAGCTGCATGTTCAGACGGAAAACATACAATCTTCGTCCCCCTGCATCCTGACCCAGGTATTTTTTCACGGACGCGTGATTCATACCGCGAAACACGAATACACGGCCGAAATCGGAAGGTCCCCTGATTTGGCGAAAATCAGGAACCTTATGGTCAGACAGCATATGAAGGTAGTGGGCAGAATCAGCGCGCAGCAGGCAAAGTACCGGAAACGGTTTTGATGCGCACATTTGCATCATGAGACAGAGAAACAGGGAAAAAATTCTGATTGTCGACGATGAGCCCAACGTCCGTTCGGTTCTGCTGAGCCATTTTAAAAATGAAGGATCCGACTGCTGCGCATCTCCCGACGCCTTCGACGCCTTGGCCAAGATCAAAAATCAGCGGTTTTCTCTGGTTATCAGCGACGTCATGATGCCCGGCATGTCTGGGATGGAACTGCTGCGCCTGGTTAGAAAAAGGGATCCCGAAACAGCATTTATAATGATCACGGGATTGGCCGATATCAACACCGCGGTGGATTCCCTGAGAATCGGGGCTTCCGATTTCATTACGAAACCATTTGAATTGCCCTCCGTTCGGCGAGCGGTGGGTCGAGCGCTGGAGCGCAGGCGCTTGCTGATCCAGAACCGGCGCCATCAGGAAGAACTGGAGCGCAAGGTTCAGGAAAGAACACTGGAGCTGAACGAAGCTTTATACGATATCGAGGAAAGCTACAAGATCACGCTCGAGGCCCTCGTAATGGCCCTGGATGCCCGGGAACATGAAACCAGCGCCCATTCTCAGAGAGTCCGGGAATACACGCTGACGCTGGCAAGGCAGTTCGGATTGAGCCACGACGATTTCGTCCATTTGGGGCGCGGTGCCCTGCTGCATGACGTCGGCAAGATCGGAGTGAGGGATTCCATCCTGCTCAAACCGGGGAAACTGACCGAGGCTGAATGGGTGGAAATGAAGAAACACCCGCAGATAGGCTATGAAATACTGCAGAATATCGAATTTCTGTCTCCGGCAGCCGAGATGGTGCTGTGTCACCAGGAGCGATGGGACGGACGCGGCTATCCGAACGGCCTGAAAGGCACCAGCATCCCCATCGGAGCGCGGATATTCGCCGTTGTGGATACCCTGGACGCCATGACCAGCGATCGTCCTTATCGGAAAGCCCTTTCCTTTGACGTCGCACTGGATGAAATTCGCGCGGGATCCGGCACGCAATTCGATCCTCATGTTGTGGAAGCTTTTCTTGCAATTCCCCAAAATGCCTGGTTATCTATCCATGCTTCGGTAAACAGAAAGTACCGGAATCAGAATTGTTTTGATTTAATATGCACGATTTCAAGTACCTCCCTATAAGTTACTCGGATCCTTCGACGGTTTTTTCCCTCATGGAAGAGGAAGAAAAGGCCTGGATGCAGGACCTGGATTGGGACTACTCCCCCATACGCCGGATTCTGGCATCCTTCGTCAGGCAGAACCTTTTGCCCGGTTACGTAGCCGTATCGGGGAATGAAGCGATCGGGTACACCTATTTTTTGATGAACCGGTCCAAGGGCATCATCGGCGCCGTTTACGTTAGAAACACGGAGGACCGCCAGGAGATCGCGGATAAACTGCTGTCGCTGACTATTTCCGGCCTGAAAGACACCCCAAGAATACGAAGGGTTGAAGCCCAGCTCATGCCCTTCAACGGCATTGACATTCAGGCAATCTTTTCCCGAAAGGGCTTCCGTTATTTCCCCCGCCGCTATCTTTCCCTGAACTTGGGACCCGGCCGGAAGAGCCCTTCCTCCCGCTCTCCGATAAAAATCGTCCGCCTGGACGTTTCCAATCTTTCTCGGGCTTCGGAAATTCTTCTGCAAAGCTACCTCAACCAGACGGACGCCGTTATCTGTTCGGATTACCGCACCCTTTCGGGCTGCGAGAGCTATCTTCGCAGCATTCTCGAAAACCCGGGTTGCGGAGTTTTCGTGCCGGAGGTTTCTTTCATGGGGCTCGAGGACAACAACCAGCCCTGCGGGTTCGTTATAGGCTGCCGACTTTCGAACGGCGTGGGAATGATCCCTCAGATTGCGGTTCACCCGGCTTATCAGGGCAAAAGCCTGGGGCATGCACTCATGGAAAAGGCCCTGGAAGGTTTCGGGGAACTTGGATTCCGGAGAATCAGCCTTACCGTAACGCCGGAAAACCGCAAAGCCTACGATTGGTATGTCCGTTTAGGATTCATGGAAAGCAAAGATTTCGGCGCGTTCGTCTGGGAGCGGTAAGGCGCCAGTGGAATCCGAGGAGAAGCTTTCGCGGGGAGAACGGGGCACCCCTACTCAGCTTTGGCGGAATTGCCTGCGGCATCCAGGATGCTCCGCGGTTCGGATCCCGTCACCTTCGGATCCAGTACGACGATATCAACCCGCCTGTTGCGCGCCTTCCCCTCCGCGGTATCGTTGGGCGCCACCGGCCTGTATTCCCCGTAGCCGGCGGTCGACAGCAACTCCGGCCTGAAGCCGAATTTTTCAACCAAATACGAATGAATCTTCGTTGCCCTCGCTGCGGACAATTCCATGTTGGAGGCGAATTTTTCGTTGTTGATGGGATCGGTGTCGGTATGCCCTTCAATCCTGATCATGTTGTCTACGCTGATCAGGGTTGTCGCGAGCGTGTCGAGCAAAATCCGGCCTTCCGGCTTGAGTATTTCGGATCCGGAATCGAAAAAACCGCCCTCTCCAAGACTGAGAGTGAGCCCGCGGGGATCCACCGTCACGTGCACGGCCGACTTGTCCTTATCGGAACCAAGGAGGGACTCGATGCTTCTTTTCAGTTTGTTCAGGTCCTTCTTGCCGCTGAGAACGCTTCCGGACACTCCCGATCGCGTCAGGATCGCTTCGCGCAACTCCAATCCCGCCTGCATATTTATTTTGCTGATTACCTCTGCGGACGGCGTGCTCCCCTCGCCTCCCCCTCCGGGCATAATAGAGCTGCCGCCCGATTCGAACATGCCCGGATCGAACGATTGCTTCATGGAATAGACCATCTGCCCCATTTTTTGGGCATCCACCGTGGATATGGCGTACAGCGTGGTGAAGAAAGCGAAAAGAAGGGTAATAAAATCGGCATAGGACACCAGCCAGCGTTCATGGTTTTCGTGTTCTTCTTCTTTCCTTCTTCTTCCCATGGATCGACCATTTCGGAATCAGGCGGCTTTTTTCTGGGCCGTCGGACCGCTCTTGTCCGCCTCTTCCTGTTCGCTGCGGGTGAGATAACTGTTGAGTTTGTCGTCGATGAGCCGCGGGTTTTCCCCTTCCAGGATTCCGATGACGCCGACCAGCATTATTTCCTTGGTAATCAGCTGGGATCTCACCTTTGTCTTTAATTTGCCCGAGATCGGCAAATATACCAGGTTCGCCAGCCCAACACCGTAGACGGTGGCGACAAAGGCCACGGCGATGCCGCTTCCCAGCTTGCTGGGATCGCTGAGGTTTTCCATGACGTGGATCAGGCCCAGGACCGCACCGAGAATCCCGATTGTGGGGGAGTACCCTCCTGCGGCCGCCCAGAATTTTATCGGCTCGTCCGCCTCGTCTTCGATATTGGAGATTTCCAGCTCCATCGTGTCGCGCAGAACCTTGGGCTCGATGCCGTCCATTGCCATTGTCAGGGCCCTTTTCAGAAAGCGGTCTTCGATCTGCTCCACATCCTTTTCAAGCGCGATCACTCCTTCTTTGCGGGCCTTGTTCGCAAGACGGATGATCTCGCGGATCACCTCCCTGTTGTTGGTTTTTGGATCCATGAACACCCGGGCGACGGCCTTGAAACTGGCGAACACGGCGCTCATTTTGTACTGCAGCATGCAGGCTCCGAAGGTGCCGCCGAAGACGATGAGGGCCGCCGTAGGCTGCAGAATGGAGCCTATATGGCCGCCTTCCAGGGCCTGTCCCCCCAATATTGCCGCCATTCCCACGAAAAGACCGATTATGGACGCCAGATCGATGATGGATTTTTTATCCGCTGCTGGTTTGTCGCTCATATTCTTTCAGGTAGAGGTTGTTAATGGACCGGCGATAATGCACCACCAGTGCGATTATTTCCTTCATCGGCTCCTTTACGACGACTTTTTCACTGTTTGTCATCGTGATGATCGTATCGGGAGTTTCCTCGATATACTGTATGTGGTCGGAGTTGACCGTAATGGGAGCATTATTTATTTTCGTGAGTAATATCATACCTTTATATTTTCCGCTATTCCTCCGGTATATCGGCCGGAGACGCGGATTCCGTTAATACACATTTGTCTACGTTTTGGATGCGTCGGGCTGCCGCAAGCCGCGGGGTATATCCCGTATGAGCGCGCCTATCCCGGAAAAACCTCCCGCAGGGTCGTCCCGGCGGATTCCTTCGGGACCGTCTCCGCTTGGCGTCAGAGCGAGATACGCCTCAAGCGGCGCGGGCGGGACCCTTTCTGGCAATTGACCGATTAGGCGTTCCATTTGGCGAAAATCTTCAATCGTATCTACGGTCAAACGGACCTCGGGACGGCGCAGAATTTCGGGCGGCTTCGGGTAGGACACCCTGAATAAATGCGGATATTGTTTCATGTACAGGGTGACATGTTCCCGATGCCGGGGCAAGCGCGCTTGGGCGTGCACCCTGCGGAGCGCACCGGCGCGCAAAGCTTCAGTTGCGGCGCCATAGGGCAGGTCCAGTTCCATACAGAAATCCAGCAGGTCCGAATTCAATACCCGGACTATCCTCCCGATGGAGCCGATATCGATCAACGGATTGTCGGCCGTGGCTCGCACTACGATGTATGGATTGTATTTTTCCGCGGCTTCATGAAACCTTCTCAGGACGTCCTGCTCAGGCCCCCGATACACGGGGGCGCCCAGTTTCAGGGATTCCCGTTCTATGACATCGTCCACCGCCGTGACGGTGGTCAGCACTACCACTTCATCGACAATGGGAGCCGCACGCAGCCGCCGTACAGCCCTCTCGAGCAGGGTTTGGCCCTGCAGCGTCATGAGCGTTTTTCCAGGCAGCCTCGTGCTTCCCATGCGCGCCTGCAGAAACGCAAGAACCGGCCCCGGCATCTCCGCCCCGGTGCCCGGATCCGGGCTATGCCATTTTACGCATTCCGGCATGCCTGCATGCTCCGTCGACGGCATCGCGCAGGGAAGAACTGACCAACCGGACCTGTTCGTGCGTCAATCCGGGGAAAAGCGGCAGCGTCACAATGCGCCGTCCGAGCTCTTCCGTGACCGGAAGACGGTCCTGCGATGTGTTCAATTCCCGGTAGTATGCCATCTGGTGAGTGGGTGGATAATGGATGCTGGTTTGGATCCCTTCGGATTTCATGCGGGACATAACGGCCTCTCTGGGCGCGGAACCCGCCAGCACAACCGTGAACAGGTGACAGGATGTATCCCCGCCGGTTTCTTCGAAAGGGAGGATCCATCGCGGGTCGTTTCCAAGAAGACTTCGGTACCAGGAGACGCGTTGGCGACGCAGATCGTTGAACCGGTCCAGGGACCGCAGCTGAACCCGCAGCAGGGCGGATCGTATGTCATCCAGCCGGAAATTGAATCCGGGCGCGGATACGTCGTAGGAAAAATTGTGGCCCCGGAAACGGTCCCAGGTTAAGGAACTCATTCCGTGGGACCGCAGCGGCAGGAGTTTCTCCGCGATGTCGTCGCGTTCCGTGACGACGAGCCCCCCCTCTGCGCAGGATATGTTCTTGTTTCCGAAAAAACTGAAGCAGGCGACATCGCCCCACTTGCCGCAAGGGATCCCCCTGAAGGACGCTCCCGGCGCATGCGCCGCGTCTTCGACCAGCCACAGGCCGCGTTCCCTCGCAAGCCGGACCATGGCATCCATCGCGCAGGGATAGCCGGCGTAGTGCATGACGACGATGCCGCGGGTTTTCTCATTGATGGCGCGCTTTACTGTTTCCGGGGAAACAAGCGGCGCGGACGGGGATTCCACGTCCGCAAAGCGGGGAATGGCGCCGAAGTGCCGGGCGGTGTTGGCCGCGGCCACGAAGTTCAGAGACGGGATGACGACCTCGTCCCCGCGGCCAAGTCCGAGCGCCAGGAATGCCAGGTGCAGCGCCGCGGTGCCGCTTGAGACGGCTATCGCATGGCGCACATTCAAGTAATCTTTCCAATCCCTTTCCAGCGCCTGGGTCTCCGGCCCGTTCGTCCACCATCCCGAGCGCAGGACGCGCGCAACTTCCTCGACCTCCTCCTCGGTGAAACAGGTTTCCGAGAGCGGCACGCGCCACTCAGGCGATCCGGAATTCTGAAGCCCTGGATGCGAAATCCGCCTGTGCAAGCTCATAGTCCTCCCTGCGGCCTATATCGAGCCAGTAATCGTCCGAACGGTAACCCGATATTTTCTCCCCCATCTCCAGGAGGAGCCGGACCAGATCGGGAAAATCCATGTAACGGCCCGCAGGTATGTACTTGAGAACCCTGGGCTCATACACGTAGATCCCCATACTGACGTCGAAACTGTATTTCGGTTTCTCGCTGTAAGAGAGCAGCGCTCCGCCGCCGTCTGTTTCCAGAACCCCCAAATCGATGGGGACTTCTTTCCTGTGCATGGCGATGGTCAAACAGGATCTCTGTTGGCGGTGATGCCGGACCAGTGCGTTGAAGTCGAGAGTCGTGAGTATATCTCCGTTCATGGCCAGGAATGTTTCTTCGAGCCCCGGAATCACCGCCAGCGAGCCCGCGGTTCCCAGCGGGTGGGACTCCCTGTAGTACTGGAGCCGCAAACCCGGGATGTTTCTGTGCCCGTTCTGGAAATAAGCCTCGATCAATTCCCCCAGGTGCCCGACGGACAGGAGAATGTCTCCAAAACCCTGCCGCACCAGCTGGCGCACAATTATTTCGAGTATGGGACGTTCCCCGATGGGGACCAGGGGTTTGGGAAAAACGGTCGTGTAGGGGGCGAGTCGCGTTCCCTTTCCTCCTGCAAGGATAACTGTTCTCATGGCTTTCCACCCGAATGCTTTCCGGAGTCCCGCAATGCCGATGCCCGCGTTCGCAGCAATTTCAGGATCCCTGCACCGCTTCAACCGCCTTTTCCCCGCAGGCTTCATCTCGAAGGAACAGCGCGCTTTCGTAGCAGGTCATAACCAGGTTGCGGGTAAATTTCCCGATTTGTGGAGGCACGTCCTTCCCGCAACTCATCTCGATGAGCCATGCAGGGAAATCCGCGCCCGAGGCTATGGTCAGGGGGATGCCTCCGGAAAAGCGCGGGTTGACCTCGAACACCGTGACCCTGTCGTCTTTCATTTTGACCTGGATATTGGCGGGCCCGCGTATATCCAGCGCTTCGGCCGTTCGCAGGGCCACATCGATCATCCCCTGGTGAAACAGGGTCCGCCCGCGGTCGGTAACGCCGGAACGGACCACCATTCTTTCCCGCGGCACGACGCTGATAATCCTGCCATCGAAATCAGCAAGGAGATCGATTGTGTATTCCCTTCCCTGGAGATATTCCTGCACGACGGGGTTCTCTATGTAGGATAGGAAAAATTTTAATTCGTTTTCGTCTCTTATGGCATAGGCGCCCACACTTCCGCGACCCTGCCGCGGTTTTATAAACAGGGGATAGCGCAGTCTGGAAAAGTCGAGATCTTCCGGAAGCCAGGATTCGGCAAAAGGAATCCCTTTCCCGCGCAACAGGCATGCGGAGGCGTATTTGTCGTTGCAGACCAGTCCCGTGCTCTCGGCCGAAACCGCGACCCGTATCCCCATGATATTGAAGTCGTTTCGATAACGTCCGAAGAGCGGCAGCTCGTCGTCGATCGTGGGAATCAGCAGCTGGATCCGTTCCTTGAAGCATATGGACTTGATGATCGGAATGTACTGCCCGTCGGTCGTGAGGGGTACCATGTAGTGCCTGGTTCCGAAATAGAGGCCCGGACTGTACCGGTTCATGTCCGTTGTAATAACGCTGCCTTGCAATCCAAGACGCGCCAGGGCATTCACAAACGCCTGGATCAACCGCACCCGCCTGCTGGCAGCCGTAATCAATATATTCATTTCACGCATGCTGTTTCTTCAGAGCGTGCCGGCTTGCTGAGGCAGCACCCTGCTCCATGAAGGTATTTTCATACACGGTTTCCGGGGATTCGGCCGGTGCAAGGTCCTCCCACTGCAGAATGGTGTTTTTGCCTATGTTTCTCCGGGCTATCATGCCCGTAATTTTATCCTTATACCGCGGTTCCAGTCCGCTGCCGGGGCGTTTGAAGGAAAGCATCCACGGCGCAATTGTTTCACGGGCTCGGATATCCACGGCGGCGACTATGCTGCGCCGCCCCAGCAGCCTTCCCTCCTCCTCTATATCGGACGGCCTCTTCCTGCCGTCTCCAAGGCCGGCTTCCACGTCCCTGAGGCAGCGGATAAGTTCCCCCAAATCTCTAGGGTCCATGCTGCACTTGTGATCCGCTCCGGGCGCGTTCTTGTCGAGCGTAAAATGCTTCTCCAGGGCGACCGCGCCCAGGGCCACGGCAATCAGCGGGAACAGGATTCCCTCACTGTGATCGGAAAGCCCGACGGGCAGTTCGAAATGGGATTGCAGCGTCTTGAGAGAACGCAGATTCATGTTCCGCGGGGGGGTCGGGTAGGCCGAGACACAGTGCATGAGCAGAATTTCCTTCGCTCCCGAAGACCGGAGAACCTGCAGGGCATCTCCCACTTCGCTCAGAAAAGACATGCCGGTGGACATGAAAATGGGCTTCCCCTTGGACGCGACATGGCGCAACAGGGGGACATGCGTGATATCGGAGGACGCGATCTTGAAAAGAGGGACCCCGAGCGAATCCAGGAAATCCACGGTTTCTTCATCGAATGGAGTGGAAAGAAACAAGATATTCTTCTCATCCGCGTGCTTCTTTAACTTGACTTGATCCTCCCAGCTCAACTCGCAGCGCCGCAGCATCTGGTAGGCGGATTCCACGGAATCCGCCTGCTGCGCATAGCGGTTCTGGGTCGGGATCAGCAGCCTGTCCACGCGAAAGCTCTGGAATTTCACCGCATCCGCGCCGGCTTCGGCCGCCGCCTCGATCATTTT
Source organism: Acidobacteriota bacterium (assembly GCA_016933615.1). Lineage (GTDB taxonomy): Bacteria > Acidobacteriota > UBA6911 > UBA6911 > UBA6911 > UBA6911. Next base: position 23,908 of record JAFGAO010000281.1, on the reverse strand, counting down.
CATGGCCCGGCCGACGTCGCCATCGTGATTGATTCCGATTTCGGCGATAACGAAGACGCGGGATCCCGGTCCGATAACGTTTTGATCTATGAGAATGTCCATTTCTTTCATTTCAAATCAATTCCTGCAGTAAGGGAGGCAGTTGAAAAAGCGATTTGATGACGTACTCCGGTTTCCTTCCCGGCGCGTTTTTCTCTTTTTCCGCGTCTCGAGCCGGAGGGCTGATTTGAGCGAACTTCATGCCCGCTCCGCTAGCGCCGGCGCAATCCTTCATCGGATTATCGCCGACATACAGGGCGTTTTCGGCAGGGATTTCAAGCCACCGCAGCATAAGCCTGAAGGAATGCGGGTGCGGCTTCTGTTTCTCCTCCCCGTATTTCCACGTATAGAGGATACGGTCCATCAATCCTTCCAGTCGAAGAGCCCGTACTTTTCTTTCCTGAACTTCGGGGATGCCGTCCGTAATGATTCCCATACGGTACCGTTCGGACAGTGCCTTCAAAAGTCCGGCGTAACCCGGATAGAGGCGTATTTCGGGACTGTGTCGGCGGTATACCGAAACCATGTCTTTGATGGCGATGGAATCCGCAGGGCATTTTTCTTTCACGGCGCAGAGGACCCGGTATCGGCCCCCCGTGTGCAGCGTATCCACCATCATGCGGTAGAGCGTGTGGAAATCGCGCCCGGTCCTTTCGGAAACATACCGGGCGACTGCGCGATACCCGCTCTCGACGAAGTCCATTTCCCTGTATAGAGTGTCGTCCAGGTCGAATATCAGGGCCCTGATCATCCGGCGTCCTCCATCAGAGATCCATTGGCCCGCGCGCCCATCGATTTTCTGAAGATGCCGGCAACACGCTCCACACCCCGGCCGTCGACGATTTTTCTTCCGTTCAAAGAAAAAGTGCGTCTTCCGACATGATCGGATTCGAAGCGCTCCAGGATCCCTGGCAGGTCGGAAGCGCTGAGATTTTCACCTGGGCCCAAGTGCGCACAGGCTCCGGCATCGGCGAGCGCGCGAATCGTGGCATCCTGATACCGGTCATAAGACAGGGCCATGAGGGGGGTCCCCGTACAGAGGGCCTCGTAGGCCGCGATCCCCCCGGCCGTAATCGCCAAATCCGCCCGGAAACAGTGAGCGCCGATATGCTCCGAAATCCATTGAACATTCAGGGAGGGGCGATTTTTGCGGGAAAAACTCTCATTTTCCCAGCCGGAGAAACCAGCGACGGCCAGGACTTCGATTCCCCGGTTCCAAAGCGCCAATCCATCCAGGATTTTCCTGTAGAAAGAGCCGGAATTACCTCCGCCCAAATTGACGAAAACGGTGCGCATGCGATCGCCGATACATTTGCCTTTCGGGTGCAGGAGCCGGTATACAGGGTCCAGAACCATGTAGTCGGGGCCGGTGTAAAAGACCGTTCGTGGGTTGGGAAATCCGGAGATATCCGGCGCGATGCTTCCGTCGATTGCAATATCGGACGGAAGCGGATTGAGTCCCAGATCGTGGATGCTGAACACGGTCAGATGCCGTTTTTTCGCTTCCCCGACGAAATCAAAGAGCCCTTCGGTTTCACGCGTGTCTAGGAGGATTGCTTTCGGTTCGGGGAGGTGCGACCAGACGGAAGCCAGCCGTTCGCATACGAAAGCCGCGCCCTGATCCGCGAGCTGTTTCCGGCTCCAGCTGTCGGCGGGATCGACAAGAAACAGCGGGAGACAGCAATCGTTCAGGAATCTGGCCAGAACCATGGTTCGCCGCAGGTGCCCGAATCCTATTTGAGGTCCGGAGCCGGTCCGTATCCAAAGGCAGATTCTGTCCATCGCAGACAAAATACCGGATGGAACTGTCAGGGTTTTGGCACTTTTCGACATATTTTTACGACTCCCGGCGGAAATTACCGCGCAGCCGGGGCCTTATCGGCAATCATTTGAAACATTTCTTTCCACACCGGGACCATGGGCGCGATCTCATATTCGAGAAGATCGGAAATCAGTACCCAATCCCCTTTTTCCTGCGAGTCCAGAAGCTGTTTCAAAACCGAAAGAAACCTCCTGTTATGCTCCGCCGCAGGCGCTCCCTGCACCGGCAGGTCGTCCAGAACGATTTCATAATTCTCCGCGAGCCTCGAGAGCAGAAGGTTTAACCAGTAAAAACCTTCGTATAGCTGAACCAGCGCCCGGAACGATTCGGGTCCGGGATCCGCCTGGAAGCGCCGCGCCAGCGCGGGGATGCCTTCCCCGGCGCGTTCCAGGTAGGCGAAAGCTTCCCGCAGGGAGTCGCTCACGATCTCTTCAACCGTGCCGGTGACGATTTCCACCTTGTCGCCTTTTTCCATCTGCCGGATTGTCGCGGCCGGATCTTTATCCATGTTGTCCTCGAGGATAGGATTTCCGTCGACGTTTACGTTCCGGACGACGGAATTCGGCGGAAGCTGGGCTTTGTCCACATGCCTCAGGATTTCCTCAAAGGATGTGGCGCCCGGCGGCGGGACGATTTCCCTTTCATTCACGTAGAACCTAGCCATAGATACCTCGTCGATAACGAACGATTGTATTTCGTCCAACGTACTCCCAAGCAACTTGAGTGCCAGACACTCCAAAAAATAAATTTATTTTGGAACTAAACTTGTCTGAAGGCCGGACGATATGAGAGGCGGAAGCTGGGACGGCAGGAAAATGAAAGCCGGCCTGCTTTACGCCACTGAATTCCTGCAGGTTTTGGGCACGGATGCCTGAAAGATTACCCGTAGGAACAACCCATTAACTCCCGAAGAATTCATGGAGGAATTCATCATGGGGAGCTTCAGCATCCTAAACAACATTGCAGCACTTTACGCCCAGAACAAACTGGGCATATCCAACCAATTTCTCACCAAAACCATTACCAGGCTTTCGTCAGGATACCGCATCAACAATGGTGCGGACGATGCCGCCGGCCTGATGCTTGCCGACACCCTGAGAGCCAACGTACGCGCCCTCGACCAGTCCGTTCGCAATTGCAACGACTGCATCAGTGTCGGCCAGATCGCCGACAGCGCACTGGCGGAAATCTCCAACATTCTGACGCGGACGATTACGCTCGCCGAAGAAGCCGCAACGGAAGTAGTGGACGCCAACGGGCGCCAGGCCCTGCACACGGAATGGGTTGAGATCCAGGCCGAGATCGCCAGAATCGTAACGCAGACCAATTTCAACGGCGTTCAGCTGTTCACCACTGCGGGCCTGAACGGCAGCCTGAGCGCCTATGTCGGTGACATTTTCGGCTCCGGTTCCATAGCAATCACGCTCAACACCGTCACGACATCAGGGGATACGGTCACGGATCTGGGCGGCCAGGACCTCTCTTCGATCGATCTCACGACGCACGCCGGCGCGGCCGCATCCATGCCCGTTATCCGGGATGCCCTGATTGCCGTCGCTTCCGCCCGCGGGACGCTGGGCGCCGGAATGAACAGGCTGCTCTCGGCCGTTTCCGTCATGGAGAACCAGTCGCTGAATTCGCAGGCTGCCGAGTCGACGATACGGGACGCGGATATGGCGTCGGAAATCTCGAACCTCACCAAGTATCAGATTCTTTCGCAGACCGGGATCGCGGCCCTGTCTCAGGCGAATGCATCGAAAGGAATAATCCTCGGTCTGATACAGGGAATCTAATACCTCACCCAAACCTGGAATTCTCCAGTGGCGGAATGAAGGCGGAGCTTTCGGAAAGGGGGGGCTCCGTCTTCCACTCCCGCAACAGCGCCGGATTATTCCCCGGCCTAGAGACCGGATTCCGGAACAACGATTTTCCCCGTTCCCGGGGTGAACCGCGCCCGCATCCGCAGTGCCGGCAATGAGAATCGGCCGACAAACGAAATCCCTTCCTGCTACAAGGTCCCGGCAAACAGCCGCGGCAAGCTTTATCCCGGACCAGTGCCCGCAGCGCCTCTTTCCCGCATTTTCAGACGGGAAAAAACCCAACGCCTTCGCGCCCTCCGTCGTGGCAAAAATCGATCATGCGCGACTTCGGGCAATCTTCTTTCGCCCCTTACCTGGTATACGAAAAAATAAAAAATCTCATTTATTTTTAAATTAGGTGCAAAGTTTTTCGAGTGCCGGTCGATACGGCTTATGTATTCCTAAAAAGAAGAAACGGCCTCCGGGCTTTAAGAACACGCTGAGCGATTCCCCTCGCCGAGGCGGCCAGAGCCATGATCTGGCAGAGTAGAATTTTTTTCTCGGATTCAAGGAGGAACTCCAAATGGGTTCATTCAGTATTCTGAACAACGTCGCTGGCATCAATGCGCAAAACCAGTTGAACATAAACAATGTCAATCTTTCCCGAACCTTGCTGCGCTTGTCGTCCGGCAGAAGGATCAACACCGGGGCCGATGACGCCGCGGGCCTGCAGATTGCCGACAGCCTCAGGGCGAACGTCTTTGCCATCAACCAGGCTGTCCGGAACGCGAACGACGGAATCGGCGTGGCCCAGATCGCCGACGGCGCACTGCAGGAAATCAGCAACCTGTTGACGCGCGCGGTCACGCTGGCCGAGGAAGCCGCAACCGAAACGGTCGATGCGACCGGCCGCGCCTCGCTCGATACGGAGTTTTCGGCCATAGAGGCGGAAATCGCCCGGATCGCTTCCCAGACTAACTTCAACGGCCAGTCGCTTTTCGTATCCGGTTCGGGTATAAACGGCGCTTTGAGCGTTTTCGTCGGCGACATGTCGAACAACAGTTCCATCGCCGTCACCATCGCATCCATCACCACCTCCGGTGATACGGTTACCGACATCGGAGGCCAGAACCTCACGACCGTGGACCTCGCTGACGTGGCCAACGTCCCTGCATCGATGACGGTCCTGAAAGACGCCCTGAACGCCGTATCGGGAATGCGGGCGGATATCGGCGCCGGCATCAACCGTCTGCAGGCATCGGTCGCCGTTCTGCAGAACCAGGCGGAAAATACGCAAGCCGCCGAATCCAACATGCGCGACGCCAACATCGCCGCCGAAATTTCGAACCTCACGAAATACCAGATCCTGGCACAGTCGGGAATCGCCGCGCTGGCCCAGGCGAATTCCAACAGTCAGAATGTTCTGAACCTGCTTCGGTTATAGCGCAGCACCAGCGTATGTTCAAAGGCGCGCTTTTTCGGAAAAAGCGCGCCTTTTTCTTTTTCAGAATGATGTTGATCCGAATAGTGGATGTATGGATATATTCTGATTTGTTCCTTCGACCGATTTCATTTTTTCGGTCATTTCGAGCATTCCCGGCTTAGAAAACGGGCTGACCGTTGATTCCACCGTTGAGGGTGTTTTGAATTATTTCGCATCCAATATAGCTCTTCTAACCGAACGGCAGCCGGAACTGGCGCGGCTTCTCCAGGGCACGGTCAACAGAAGCGTGCGCATATTCGAATCCCGGCGCGGCATTCCCACGGCAACGTATCAAAGGGGGGGAGCCGAAACCTCGCTGCACAGCCGGTACGAACCCCTCACGGAAGCACGCCGGGCCCTGGATAAAACGGACTGCTCGGGATCCGATTACTTTGTATTGCTGGGTTTCGGGCTCGGGTACCTTCTGGATGCCCTGATTGAAAAACACCCGGATCTTCGCAACCACTATTTCATCGTCGAATCGGACCTCGAAATACTGAAAGCGTCTTTTGAAGCGCGCGATCTGGGCGGGATTCTCGCGCTGCCGCACCTGCACTTTGCATGGCCCGCGGACGGTCCGGAGCTTGCGGAACAGTGGACGCGGTTTTTCGATCCCGTCGGGGCCCGACGGAATACGTATCTGACCCATCTTCCCTCGGTCTCCCTGAATCCCGGATTGTTTAAAAACGCAGCGGAAATTATCCGGAACCAAACATTTCAGATTTTCACGGACATCAACACGCTGGTGGAAAAATCCAGGACTTTCCTGGACAACTTCGTGCGCAACGCCCGCAAAGCGTCTCTGGCCCCCGGTGTGATGCGGTTCTCGGGGAAATTCAAAGATGCGCCGGCCGTCATTGTTTCCGCAGGCCCTTCCCTGGACAAGAATATTCATGAATTACGGGGATGCGGGGACCGGGCGCTTCTTTTGTCCACAGATACGGCACTGAAGCCGCTTACAGCGGCGGGAATCCGCCCCCATTTCATCCTGACCGGGGACCCTTATCTGCTCAATTTCCGCCATTTGGAGGGGGCTTCCATCGGCCGCGCCCTCGTAGTGGCGGAGGCGACAGCCTATCCGGAAGTTTTCAATCAATTCGAGGGCCGCGTCGTCGCCTGCACGTACGATCATTCTTCCCTGGGTTCCCTTCCCGGAATCATCGGGGAAAAGGGCGTTCTGCGCGCCTGGGGCTCGGTTGCGACCATGGCGCTGGATTTCGCCCTCCTGCTCGGATGCAATCCGGTAATTTTCACGGGACAGGATCTCGCCCATACGGGAGGGAGAATCTACTGCTCCGGACTTCATTTCGACCGGGAATGGTTCGGCGGCATTTCCGATCCCGAACTTTGGCATCAAAAGCTCGAAGACTTGAGAGCTTCACGCAAGACGGTCCAATCCGAGGATATTTTCGGGCGCCCGATAGAAACTACCGACAAGCTGACGGCCTACTGCAACTGGTTCCTTAAGGAAATAAAGGGCAATCCGGGAGTGCGTTTCATCAACGCAACCGAAGGGGGCATTCTTAAGAGCGACGTGGAAATTATCACTTTGAAGGAAGCGATATACCGATACTGCTCCAGACGTCTGCCTCTGGATGCCCGAATTCATGAAATTTTTGAGGCGGTGAGGGAAGACAGCCCGAGCGGCGTCCGCACCGATATTTCCCCCCTGTTAGCGGAAGCGCATTCCGTAAGAAAGACACTGGCTCAAGGATTCCGGCTCTGCAGCCCGAAAGTAAATTTTCCGGGAGGAGATCTCCGCAGAAAACTGGAAAACACAAAACAAAACATATACGAGAACAAAAATATAGCGCCGCTTCTGGACTGCCTGAACCAGATGGGGAATGTGACCTTTCTACGCCGGCGCGAGCGATGGGACGACCGTCCCGACAAGGGGGGGGCGATTCTCGAATTGAAGAATCTTTACTCGGAGTACCTGACCACTGTCGGTCAAGCCCTCGACGAAGTCGAAAAATCGCTGAAACAAATTCAAAAAAATCTCTCCTGCTGATGCGGCGGCCGCCTTCCGGTTCAGGCCCATAAATATTGTATAAACCGCTATTCCGCCGGGCGGCCCCTGCCGATAAGCATAATGTTTCCGGACCGGCTATATGTCCGGACAATATAGGAAGCATCGGATCTGCATGCAATCGAGAATGAGATCAAACTTCCGATTGCGGCTCAACTTGAAAAAAACGGGAAGAAACCGGACAGGATATGGGCTCCGTTAACGTACTGAACAGCGCCATCGACGTTGAAAGCATCGTACAAAACCTGATGTACATCGAATCAGCCCCGATACGCCGGATGGAGAGCGAAACCAAAACGCTGCAGGGCAAAATTAGCGCTTTTCAAAGTCTCAATTCCAAGCTTTCCACGCTGGAGAGCAAGGTTAACGGAATTCTTTACGGCGGCGGCACGGTGCCGCTTCAGGCGCCCTACTCCTTTTCCGAAAGGTTTGCGGCGAGCATTTTCTCCGCCTGTCAGGTATCCTCCGCCGACGAGGACGCAATTTCGGCGGTCACGACGGGCGTATCTGCCCGCGGAAGCTACGACATCAGCGTAAACAACCTGGCGCGCGCCCAATCGTCGGCATCCGCGAATTTCCTCGATGCCACATCCGTCGAAACGGGCACCGGAACCCTGACCGTCACGACCGGGAGCAATGGTCCGGTCACCATAACAATCGACGCCACGAACAACACTCTCAGCGGAGTGCGCAACGCCATCAACGCGGCCGGCGCCGGCGTCACCGCAACGCTCATCAACGACGGTTCCGCCAGCCCCTACCGGCTGCTGATTACGGCCGACGACGCCGGAACGGAAAACGCCTACACCGTAACGGACAACCTGTCCGGCGGTCAGACGCTTGGAATCGTGGAAATGCAGTCGGCGGAAGATGCCCAAATCACGGTCAACGGGGTTGCGATCACCAAGAGCACGAACACGATCAGCGATGTCATCGACGGAGTGACCCTTACCTTGAAACGGGAGACCGCGGGCGATGTGCGCATCGGCCTGGAAACGGATATCGATTCCATTGTGGATTCCCTCGAGGAGCTCATCGCCGCGTACAATGATGTCAGCTCCTTTATCAATGCGCAATTTCATTACAATACGACCACGGAAAGCGCGGGAGTGCTCTCGGGGGACGCCACCCTCAGGAGCATACAGAGCAGCCTGCAGAAGCAGGTGCTTCAGTCCGTTCGGAACCAGTATACGGCATTCAGCGTCACGAGCCAGATCGGCCTCAATTTCAACCGCGACGGGGGATTGGCCCTGGACGAAACAAAGTTTCGAGAAGCTCTGGCCGACAACTTCACGGACGTTGCGGCGCTTCTTCTGGGAGACGGGACACCCAAAGGCGGCGTCACCGTCACCGACAACAGGGTAACCTATATCGGTCGAACGGCAGCGACCCAGGCGGGGACTTATGCGGTGGAAATAACCGCCCTGGCCCAGCAGGCTGCCGCGACCGGGACCCAGGCGGTCACGACCCTTGCCAACGACGAAACTCTCACCATTGAATCCGGAACATCCAGTGCCGTTGTCAGCCTTATTGCGGGGGACGATCTCGAAACGGTCCTTTCCAGAATCAACGCGGCCTTGACGGAGCAGGGAATGAACGTGACCGCCGCAGATGACGGAAGCGCAAGGATCCGGATTACCACGGATGATTACGGCAGCGCCTGCGATATCCGCGTGGTTTCCGACAGGGACGCTTCCGCCGGAACGACCGGATTCGGAACAACGCCCGTTACGGGCATCGGAACGGATATTGAAGGAACCATCGGCGGCAACGGCGCAGTCGGAAACGGCCTGACTCTTACCGGCGCAGCCGGACGTCCCGAAGAGGGGCTGAGTCTCACCCTGTCCCAGACGACCACAGGCGGTTACGGAAGCGTTACGCTGGCTCCTCAATCCGAAGGGGTGGAAGGATCCAGCGTTCTGCTCAACCTTCACGGCGTCCTCGAGGGGATCACCGATCCGCTCACGGGGCCGATCCACAGTGCGACCGACGGGCTCAGCCGGAACATACGCGGGATTACGGACCGGATCGAAGCATATCAGACTCTTTTGGATACACGGGAAGCTCTGTTGTACGCCCAGTATCAGAAAGCCGATGAAGCCCTCCGTTTGATGAACGTGACCATGTCTTCCCTGAACAGCCAGATAGGATCCCTATCGTTTTGACACACACCGTCTGCGACAAAGGAGTTTAGATGTCCGGGAATGCGTCCCCAGCGTATCGGTATAAAGAAGTTGCCGTGAACACGGCGAATCCTCTCCAGTTGGTCGTCATGCTTTACGACGCCGCGATAGCATCCCTGCAGAAGGCCCGGAATTGCATGAAGCGCAAGGATATCGAAGGCAGATCCAAAGCCCTCAATCGATGCATCTCCATAATATCCGAGCTTCAGACCTGCCTGAACCTGAGAGAAGGCGGCGATATCGCACAATCGCTGGATCGGCTCTACGACTACATGAAACGCGGGATAATCAAAGCGAACGTCGACCAGAGCGCGCAGCCGTTGGAGGAAATAGAGGGGCTGCTCGATAATATCTGCTCCGCCTGGAGAGAACTGGTCCAGAGGTCGCCGAACACGCCTGAAGCGGGGGGCGCCCCCCGGATTCCCGCGGACACGCCGCCCGGTTCCGCAAGGCAGGCGGAAACGCAGATTCAAACCCTGAATATCTCGATATAGGCCCATGAAATCCCTGATACCCGATTTGAAAAGTCTGACCCAATTCTACTTCGGCCTGGAGAAGGATCTTTCCGACATCCTGAAAGCAGCCGACGCCGGCAAAGATCAGGCTATTGAGGAATCGATACTTCGGAACAGGATCCGCATTTCCCAGATAGAGAGAATGAACGCGCATATTCTCCAGCTGGCCGATGATTTAAAGGAATCCAGGGGGAAAATGAACGCGGAAGCCGCAGCCGAGTCGGATGCTTTAACGGCTGAAGCAAAGTCCTGCGCGATTCGCATCCGCGAGATTTGTCTTCAGGCTTCGGGGAAAATCGAAAAATCGAAAGCCGGGACTCAAAAGGAGCTCGAAGGCATCGGCAGAGGAAAGCGGTACCTGAAAAGCGTGGATCCCGTAAAAAACAACTATCCCAAATTCATCGATTCCACCGGCTGATCAGGCCGAATTTCATTTAAAAGCTCGCAGATTGTAAAACGGACATGGATGCAGGGTTTGCGACCGGCATCCCCGGAGGCATGCTTCAGATGCGTCCGGGAGTCCTTGGGAGAAAAACGCAGCCGACGCTTTCGTTACCGCTGCCGCGGTGGGAGTCTCGTGAGAAATGCAGGTCAGCCGATCAGTTTTTTGAGCGCATCCATTTTGGGAATCTGGGATTGCGCGGCGGCCAGATTCTCGCGCTTGATCGATTCATAGACCTCATGCCTGTGAACCGATATATGGCGGGGAGCGGAAATCCCCACCTTGACGTTTCCGGTGCCGATACTGAGTATCGTGACTTCTATCTCGTTCCCTATTATCAGGCTTTCGTCTTTTTTTCTCGTAAATACTAGCATCCGTGTCGTTACCTGCAGGGGGTTCCAATCCCCCCGCCTTAAAGGGAAACAGATTTCAGGCTCCCTGAACCGCCGCTTTACCCTGGCCTCCGAGCCTCAATAAGGGATGTTTGACCGAGTAAGTGCTTTCATGCAGTATGATCTGTTTGCCGCACCTTTCCGGTTCGTTTATGACGATCGGGGCCATAAGGTTGAGCGTGGCATCGCCGGGATTTTCCGGAATCGTGGCTACGGCATAGACTGCAAGTTCGGAAGAGTTCCTGCTGTTGACATCCGCCATGTCGGTTTCGGACAACCTGAATTCGTAGGTCGGCTCAACCAGAAACGGATTGATGACAAACAGGGTTATGGGGGGATCGTCCAAAGCCTGCAGGTACTGGAAAGGCTTGATTTCTTCCACTTCAAGAACGACAAACCTGTGTATTTGGGGGAATCCGGGGATCCCCTCCCTGAATGTCAGGATTTTATCCTCTGGAACATCTAAATCTCCAAAATTGACCGTGTGAATCAGCATAGGTTCTCAACCTTTTCATCGGACTTTCAGGGAAACCTTGGATCGATTTAACCGGAATCCGAATAGCGATCGCATCTTTTCTGCGGCCTGAACACGACGCAGCAATTCCCCTGTATATTAGCGCGATTACCCGATAATGTCGAACAGGTTCCGTTTCCCCAGCAGAGAACCGCCGGCGGATATGGCGGCTTCCAGGGCGGTCTGAATTCTCTTCAATTCCACGACAGATTCAGCCAGATCCGCATCCTCGATGGCGCTTTTCTGTTCGGCAAGACTGATCCTGCTTGTTTCCAGGCTGGACTGAATATTTTGAAGGAGACCGATATTGGCCCCTATTTTCATACGGACCTGCCCCAGACCGGAGAATACCTGCGGGAACCTGCCGAGAGCGTTCTCAATAGCGCCGGGATCATTCGCGTCCATCCCCGCCAGGAGATCCTCGATCGCATCGAACACGGCGTCGAATGCCTCCGAACCGGAAACTCCCTGCACGACCTCCACTCCCTGTTGCACGGAGACGCCGTTCACATCGTCGTTTCCCGCGCAGGTGACCGTATCGCCTGCAATGGCGAAGGGAGCAACCGATACAAGGGATCCCGCGAAAATGTACCTTCCCCGAGCCTGGCTGTTTGCCAGGCTCAGGATCTGATCCCTGAGAGAGCGCACCTCCCCGGCCAGCACCGCGCGCTCGCTTGCGCCTATCGTTCCCGTCGCCGCCTGGCTTCCCCTTGTATGGATACCGGTAATCAGGTTGTTGACCTCGTTCAGGGCCGAATCCGCCGTCTGCAGGAAATAGGAGCTGTCTCCCGCATTGGACGTATACTGGTCTATCCTGGATTCCAGGGCGTTTATGGAGGACAGCCTGGCGCAGCCGGAAGGAGAATCCCGCAGGGAAGATATTTTCTTCCCGCTCGATATTTCACGCAGAGCCTTGTTGGAACCTTCGTTGAGGGACGAAAGGTCGGATAGAAAATTGCGATAGGCGATCGATTGCGTCACTCTCATGGTTAGCCACCCAGCAGGTTGATTAGTTCATCGCTCAGTGTAATAAGGGTATTTGCGTACCGTGCGCTCGCTTCGTATGCTTTCTGGAATTTGATTATGTTGACGGCCTCTTCATCCAGATTGACGGCGATTTCGGCGTCCCGCTGGTTCATCAGCTGCCCGAGAACACCGTTATGCGTCAAAGCATTGTCTTCGGCCGACCTGGCTTCCGATCCGATTGTGAAAAGAAACCCGGAGAAAAATTGAAGGACGCTTTCCGACGCCCCGTAAAAAAGCTTCTCATCCTCGATGGCGGCCATGATTTTGGCGTTTTCATTGTTGCCCGGGCCGCTTCCGGCACTCGCCGCGGCAATTCCCCGGGGATCCGCGAGTGCGACCTGGATGTTTCTGGCGGCGCCCTGGTTCGAGCCGGGAGCCGGTTGCGCGAACGGAACGAAAAAATCGCCTCCGGCCAATCCGTCGAGGTCGTTTCCCAGCGCGTGCTGCTGGTTTACCCTCTCAATGATTGTTGCGGCAATATCGTCCAGGGTCTTAAGGCAGTCCGGAATGGTCCCGTCACGAACCTGTATCAGTCCGCCCAATTTCCCCGAATTCAGGAACGCGGTGATATCCGAACCGTTCAACTGAATGCCGTTGAAGGGATCGGGAACCATAGGCGCTGTCTCCAGTTCGTAGCTCGTGTTGTCGAGCACCAGCGCGCCTCCCTGTCCGGTCGTCACCGTGACGGACCCGGATTCGGTTTCGAAATAATCAATACCGACGATACTCGACAGCTCCTCGAGTAATTTCTGCCTCTCGTCCCTGAGCGTCAGCTCCGAGCCGGGCTGTGAAGCTTTGGCGGCGGGTATTTTTTCGTTCAGGGAAGCGATCTCGGCCGTCAGCGCGTTGATTTCCCGGACGATTTGCGGAACCATCGTGTCCTCGGAAGCCTGCAGCCGCTGCAGTCCTGCATACACGCGATGGAATTCCAGAGTGAGCGCTTTGGCGCTGGTAAGAACCTGCTGGCGCGACACCGGGTCTTCCGGAGTGCTCGAAAGCCTGTTGAAGCTCCCAAAAAACTCGGAAATCGCCTCTGCAAGGCCCGTCCCGCTTTCCGGTTTCACGGCGGATTCAATCTGCCTGAGGGCTTCGGATGCGAATTCGTAGCCCTTGGCGTACTGCAGTTGCCGGCTGATGCCGCCGTCCAGGTACTGGTTCCGCCTGGACTGCAGGTATACGCCGGGAATGCCCGATGAAATGCCCGCCTCCTCATCGTTGGTGAAGATAACTTCCTGACGGGTATACGATGGATTGCCGGCATTGGCTATATTTCTCTGGGTGATGGAAAGGGCGAACTGTTGCGCCGCCAGCGCCTGCTCGACATTGTCCAGTCCGTCTAAAATTGAAGGCATAGGTCGTCTCCGCCGTTTGAATGCTGTCGCATGAAAGTCGGTGCCGGGATCTGCCTTTGTCTGTTTTATCCGGTCAAGGCATCAGGCTTTATGGGAAAACGTCGGCTGAACGGATGGAATGGGCCGGAATAATCCCGTCGGCTGATACGAACTCGTGGCATTGGAAACCAGTCCCAGCAGTCCCCGGGAATATTTCAATGACTGCTCGATCAGCTGCAGGTTCAGCCTGGAAACCGATTTCAGCTGCGTCACGACATTCCTGAATCGCTCGGTCTGGGATTTGAGTTCGGTTGCGGCGGGCTCTTGCAGTTGCCCGGCGAGTCCGGCGAGGGTGATATCCTCGCACGCTATCCCTGAGATCCGGCATATTTCGGAGAGCAGACGTTTCAGTTCGTTTTCCAGAAAACGCAGTTTGATATGGAACGTCTCTGCAACCTTATTGCTTTCCTGAATCGCTTCCACCCGGCCGCGGGCCAGCAAAGACGTGTTTTCCCTCGCGTGTTCGATTATGTCCCGGTAAAGGTTGATTTCCTCTTTGATGACGCCGAGGAGATCCGATAGCCGTTCGTCCATGTTTCAGATTCTGAGATCGATAAGACGGAAGGTCGAGGAATCGCCGCCATCCGGGGATTCATCGGGTTCGTTGTTCGCGGCTTTTTTTTTGGCTTGGTCCGTCTTCGGATTCCTGGGTTTTTTCGGAAGATCTTCGCTCATCCGTTCTTCCCGGGATATTCTTTCCAAAAACGGCGTTTCGACAAGATTCAAGAGACCAAAGTCGTCCGACATGGCCGTCTCCGCCTAGCCGGGCCTAAAAAACCTCGTCCAACAAAGTACCCCCAATGATCTTTTCAGCGATCTTCTCCGCCTTCACGTTGTAGGTGCCTCTGTGCAGGTCTCTGCTGATCTCTTCGACTTTCGCTTCCCGGATGTCGGGAGCCGAACGAATCCAATCATCCAGATGCTGCACTTTCCGGCTCCGCACCGACAGCTCCAGCCGGTCCGATCCGAAGCCGCGATCGCATTCGCTCTTTTGGGCTTGGGCATGCTGCTGAGACCCGTCGAGCTGCCGAACGTTGTTTTTCAAGCCAATCAAGGGATTGTTGCCATTAATCTCCATAAATATCCTCAAGAGATCACTCTCTGTAGTGTGTATCGTCCCCTCGATAGTAGCACTTTAATGAATAATGGCCCATGCGGTTCCGCCTTCCGCCTTATTACGGGCATTTTGCTTCCCGGCCGCCCGCCTGTCGCGGATTGCCGAAGCGGATGGACCTGCGTCCCCATCCGAATCAACCCGGAGATTCCATCGATTCCCTGCTGTGCGCGGCGCTCTCGACGAGGTTGTCGTACAGGAGGTCCGATAAGCCCAGCGCGCCCCTGCTCGCCAGGGAGCGGGAAATTTGCTGGTCGAACAACTCCGTGTAAATCGCCTTTCCGGGCCCTCCATCCGTCAGGCCCGATTCCTCTATGGTCTCACGCATCACTTTAAGCATATAGGCGATAAAAATCGCCTCGAATTCCTGCGCAGCCTCCCGCAGGTCGCTTTTTCGCTGATCGACCGGCTTATTCCCCGCGGCGGTTATTTTTTGTTGAAGCCGGGTCCCGGACCCCGCCAATAATTCCACCGGAATCTGATTTGCTGCGCCCGGAAGAATCGTATTTTCCATCGGCTGCATCCCCCAATTGTTGGCGGTGAACAAATCTCGCGGGGAGGATCCCCGTCATCAGATGATCACCAGTTCCGCCTGCAGGGCGCCATGGGCCTTGATGGCCTTCAAAATTGCGATGACGTCGCGCGGCCCGGCACCGAGTTCGTTCAGCACCCGGACGATTTCCTCCACACTTGCCCCTTCCTGAAGCGTGACCGTGCGTCCTTTTTCCTCCTGTGCGATCACGGTCTCTTCCGGGACGACGACCGTATCCCCCCTTCTAGAAAAAGGATTGGGTTGCGAGATATCGTAAACGGTGCCGACCTGAAGGGACAGGCTTCCGTGGATGATGGACACCTTGGAAATCCTGACCTCGTTCCCCATGACAATGGTCCCGGTCTTTTCATTCACGATGACCCTGGCCCGGATATCGACATCCATGGTCGCGTTTTCGATTTTTGCGATGTACTCCACGATGCGCCCTCCGTAGCTTTCCGGGACTCTGACCGCGATTGTCCGGCTGTCGATGGCCCCTGCCACTGCGGAATCCACGGCCTCGTTTATGGCTTTGGCCGCGCGGCTTGCCGTGGTGAAGTCACTTTCGTGAAGGATAAGATTCAGATTTTTCCTGCCCGACAAATCAACGACGACGTCCCTCTCCACCAGTCCGCCGTTGGGGATCCTGCCCGAGGTCGGATGGTTCAATTGAACCCGGGCATTTCCTCCTCCGGCGTTGAAGCCGCCCAGCAACACCTGACCGTCGGCGACGACATAAACCTGACCGTCGGCACCCTGAAGAGGCGTTCGTATCAACAGGCCGCCCTGGATGCTCTGGGCATCGCCGATGGACGCGACATTCACATCGATGCGGCTCCCCTGACGGGCGTTGGGGGGTAGGGTCGCCGTTACCATGACCGCAGCTATATTTTTTACGCGCACCTTTTCCGGATCAATCGTGATTCCGCTGCGCTCCAGCATATTCGCAAGGGTTTGGGTCGGGAAAAAAGTCTGGCTGCGGTCTCCACTTCCGTTCAGTCCGACCAGAAGACCGTATCCGGTCAATTGGTTGTCCCGAATCCCCTCAATAGAGGCAATATCTTTGATGCGGCTGGCAGCGGCCGCAGGCCCCGAATGAGCCGCCGCCAGGAAGAATGCAAATATTAGTACTCTCCATTTCTTGTTCATACTAAATCCATTAAAAGGGCAATACGCCGTTGAGGATTTTATAGAGCCAGCCGGGCTTGATGGGCCGGCTGGCGATTCCGCGGCCTTCAAGCCTTACAGTCATCTGGGCGACCGCGGCCGACGGCACGATATTGTCGGGGCTTATGTCCTCCGGCCGGATGACGCCGGTAAGGTATACGCTCTGGTTTTCATTGTTGACGTGAATCTCGCGCATGCCCTCGACAACCAGGTAGCCGTTGGGAAGAACATTCACGACACGGGCCGTGAGGTTGGTAGCCAGCGTCGTCTGCCTGCTGGTGGAGCCTTTGCCTTCAAAACTGGATCCGCTTTCTCCGGAGACCATCGTGGGCAGCTCAGAAATACGGCCCTCCAGGCCGAAAAGATTGTCGAATCCCGCCGTGGCGCTGGTGGACCTGGAGTTGGACGCATCGGCGCTGGCGAGTGCCTGGGTGGATTCCGAAACCAGTATCGTGACGACATCGTTTACATTGTGGGCTTTCAAATCGCGGAACAGATTCGAATAGCGTCCGGTGTTGGACCACAGGGATCCTTCAGCCCTTTCATCCTCCAGGGATCTGCGCTTGGCGTTTTCGATGAAGTCCTTCAGATTCGTGGGATCCTGAACCTGGACCCTCGCCTGAGAGCATCCAGCGGCGGCGACGGCCGCCAGGGAAAGGATGCCAAGTCCCCAGAGCAGCGATCGCCGGTAATGCAAGAGTTCCCTTCTCACGGTATTTCCACCTGTCCGCGCCCCGTCACTTTTGCTTTCAGGACGCTTGAAAATTCTAGATTTCGCACCCGGATAACCTGATCGAGCCGCCCGTCCTGTTCGGCCCTGGCCTGGGAGTTCACGACCAGCCCACTTCTCTCCAGGCGTAGGTTCACGGTGTCCCCGCTTTTTACAAGGAAAGGCTTCTCGAAAGAGTCCCGGGTGAGGGGATCGCCCGGAGAAAAACTCCGTTTCGAAATTTTGCCTATGACTTCGCCGGGGTCTCTCAGGAATGCGGCATCCAGATCTTCGATCTCCGTCAGGACAGAATCGATGTCGTCCGCATCAATTTTTTTTCTGTAGGGAATATTTTTCACCGCAGCCAGTATTTCAGCCCTGACGCGAACGTCGGCGGTCACCCAGAAGGAGGCCAGGATCCTGCCTTCCCGCACGATATCGAAGGGAGCCAGTATCCGCCCCCTGCCGAGAACCGGGGATCGCCGGGAGATCCTCAAGTCGAATACCCCATACGGAAGCTCGATCTCTTCCGGATTTTTGATTGAGAGTATCTCGATTTCGGGATCCCGCCATGGCGTGGCAGCCGCCAGAATATCCTTGAGCAAGGGCGCGATTTCTTCCGCCTTTGCCTCCCTGCTCCGAAGCCGGATTTGAACGATCGGAGCTCCCGTCCACTTGATTTCAGGCGCTCGAGCCGCCCGCTTTATAATCTTTTCGATCTGATGGCGGCTGAACGTAGCGACGGTTCCGAATTCGGGAGCATCGCCGACGGGAAGGTTTTCGATTGTTCCGATTGAATCCGGATGTTTGCCGTCCAGGGAGGCGATATCCTTTAATAGGACCTTCCCGGCGTTGACATGAGCCCTTTCCATCAACCGGATCCGGACGCTTTCGACGCCGTAAAGTCCCTGGATCATCACCATGAAAAGGACAGCCGCTGTCACCGGATAGCGGACGGAATGAAGCAAGTTGCGAATTCTCCCCTCACCCAACCTGGTGTGGATAAAACTGCGTGGCGGACAAGACCTGCCCGGAAGTTCGGTACAAAGCGGTTGCTTTTCCTCCCGGTGGATGTGGAAAGGGGTGAGGGGGCGACCGGCGGCGCAGGATGTATCTCGCGGAAATCCTGCCGCGAGCCGAGTCGCTTCACTGCGAACTGGGTAACGGGTGAGGAGAGAATTCGGAACTTGCTTCATTGAAAGCCCTTACCGTATTACGTTATTGGCTTGATTGAACATTTCTTCCGAGGTCCGTATGACCTTGGAGTTGGCTTCGTAAGCGCGCTGGCTGATGATCATGTTCACCATCTCTTCCACAACACTTACGTTGGATTGTTCCACGTATCCCGACATCAGGGTGCCCAGGCCGTTTTCACCCGGCGTCCCCGCAATGGCTTCACCGGAAGCCTGGGTGGGCCGCAAAAGGCTTTTCCCGACAGCCTCCATGCCGGATGGATTCCGGAAAAGAGCCAGTTCTATCCTTCCGACCGTCTGCGGCTCGGACTGGCCCGCGGTCATGACGCTGACGGTCCCGTCCTTGCCGACGGTAATGCCGGTCTGGTCCTCAGGAATGGTGATTTGCGGATCCAGAAGATCTCCTTCCGATGTCACGATATTTCCGTCCCGGTTGAGGTGGAAGTTGCCGTTTCGCGTATAGGCGATCTGGCCGTCGGGCATCAGAACCTGAAAGAATCCCTGCCCCTCGATCACGATATCCAGCGGATTTTTGGTCGAGGCGAAATCTCCCTGGCTGAATATTATTTCGGTGGCCGCCAGTTTGGTGCCCAGGCCGATCTGCGTGCCTACCGGGATCTCCGTGGTTGCGGTGTTCGATGCGCCGGCCTGCCGGATGTTCTGATACAGAAGATCCTGGAACTGCGCCCGGCGAACCTTGTAACCGCTCGTATTGATATTGGCCAGATTGTGCGCGATGTTGTCGATGTTCAATTGCTGTGCTTCCATCCCGCTCGCGGCCGTGTACATGGCTCGTAACATAGAGGCTCCTAACGGCTCAACTCTTCAATAGCCTGCTTGTTGATGTCATTGGTTATGAGGTTCATGCTTTTCTGTACAGCTTCAAAATTGCGCAGTATCGCAATCATTTGGACGACCGCCTGGATAGGATTCACGTTGGACTGTTCCAGGTATCCCGCTTGGATCCTTGCGTCGGCCTCGAGCTCGGCATCCCGGCCGGCGCGCGACAAAAACAGGGACGCGCCTTCTTTTTCCAGCAGCGACAGATTCTCGAATCGCACAAGTTTCAGCCGGTCCACGGTCGTGCCGTTCAGTTGAATGTCTCCGTTGCAGCCGATGACTACTTCACCCGGCCCCAGGACGATCGGCTTGTTCTCGCCGCCCAGAACGGGGTGCGCGTCGGATGTGGTAAGAATCCCCTGCGTGTTGATGCGTAGACTGCCGCTGCGCGTGTACCGGATCCCGGCGGGCGTTTCCACGACGAGAAACCCGTTGCCCTCGATGGCGACGTCCAGGTTGCGGCGGGTGCTGATCAAGGATCCTTCCTCCCCGCTGAAGGTTCCCCGCACCGTCACCGGCCTGTTTATGGCTTCCTGGAGCGGATTCCCGCCGTCGATGTCCGCTGCGGACTGCTGCAGAACCGTGAAAAAAGCCTTTTCGGCTTTAAATCCCGTAGTGTTGATATTGGCCAGATTGTTGGCGAGTATGTCGAGCGCATCCGCCTGGGCCTGCATTCCCGAGTATGCCGTGTAAATTCCGCTGTTCATTGCTCATTCCTCAGGTCCCGCACAAAGGGAGACCTCTTGTACTCTTACTGTTATTACTGCAATAATCGTGCCAATAAATTCCGTTCCTTTTGTGCCCTAATTCCGGCGAAATCTCCCCCAATGCCCCCTATGCGACGGGACGCGGGCAATTCTTTCCCACTCGACTGGGCAAGAAATGAGGTTTCAGGGTAAGGCGGCATAACCGTATTCCTTCTCTTCGGGCTTCACGGTCAAACTTTCGGGAACGGCCGCCAAGTCGTATTGGAAAAAGTGGTGATGCGCCTCTTCCGGGTAGTCCAGGCGCATCCAGAAAAAATCCTGGATCAGTTCGGCTCGAATATCCAGGGCCCGGTTCTTGATCGCGGTGCGCACGATGCCGCATCCGGCTTCGATCAGGTCATCCAGGGAACCGTAGGTCGGGATATTGGACAGGTCTAGTTCTTCAGGCTCGTAGTAACGTTCCAAAAGCTGCTGAATCGCGGACTGGTCGCCGATATACGGAGCGATACCCTTGCGCACCATGCGGCGGATGGCTTCCTGGAACCTGAAGTCGACCGGAGCGCTGACGGCGACTTGAAGATGGGACTGATCGTCGTCAAACCCGACCGGGATCAGGCCGGAACGCTTGGCGACTTTCCCCGGTATCATGCGAACGGCATCCTCGTTGGTATCCGGATTCTTCAGGTTGATCACGGGCAGGCCGTACTGCTTGGCAAGCGCCGCGGTCACCTGATGCTCATCCACGAATCCAAGCCTGCGAAGCCACTCCCCCAGGCGCCCTTCCTGCGTTTTTTTCTGCATTCGGATAGCCGCATCCAGCTGCTCCCTGGTGATAAATGCCGTCTGCATCAAAATGGTTCCGATCTTGGGACGCGGGATTGTGCTCTCCCGTTCCTCGCGCAGGCGGCGCCATCTGTCGCTCAACGCATTTTTAAAATAGGAATAGAGGCAGCCATCGCTGCAGAAGATATGATTCTCAAATCTCGGCGGGCGCCGGCGGCTGAGGAACAGGCTGAACTCCGAATGCAGCCGGGTGCACTCTTTCCAGTGGCATTGACTTTTAGGCATAGTGTTTCCCCCGCTCTCCGTTCCCGACTTTGCATGTATTTGCATTTTTGGCGTATTCCCCGAGATTTAAAATAAGCTCGGCTTCTCCGACCGGTGCCTTCAGGCGCCGGACGATATCGTCCAGATTCACCCCTCTACGAGCCAGTGTAAGCACTTGGTGCCGTCTTTCAAGCGGAAGTCGGGAATCATCGGACGGAAAATTCAATTCCATAATCCTTTCTTCAAGGTTATCCACCAAGGACGCATGCTTTCGATAGGAGCGAACCTGCAATTCGGCCATTTGGGACAGCGCGGCGCAAACATCCTCCAATTCCTTTTCCAAAATGCGGAACTTCTGGGACGCGATCTTCTGAACCAGAACCGCCGGAATGAATCCGCAAAGAACCAGTATAAAAAACGAGAACACATCGGACATGCCTAACTCCTTGCGCCGACGACACCGGGCCCTAATTCCCCATCCTGGAGGTTGCCTCGATCGTCGACTTTGTTTCGGCTTTAATGCTTTGCAGTGCGGCTTCACCCAGTCCCAGCTCTTCGGCCGCAGGCAGAGATTCCAGTTTCAATTCTTTATTTTTCTCAAATCCAATTTCCATGGATATCATGAACGCGTTTGCCAGATTCACGATACAGGCCAGTTTCCGAAATTTTGGAGCGGACACGGGATCATGGTGGTGTCCGACGGCCTCCTCCAGTTGGGGCGGGAAATTCCACTTTCGCGCCAGGAGCGCGCCCACGTGCGCATGGGAAAATCCGAAAGCGGTAAGCTCCGCTTCATGGAAATTGGATACGCCCTTGTATGCGTCCCCCGCGATCTCGGCATACAGGGCCCGGAAGTTTTGCATCAGGACAGGCTTGCCTATGTCGTGCATCAACCCGCAGACCAGGGCCTCCTCGGGCATTTCGTAATGAATCCGCTTGGATATCGATCGTGCCGCGATGGCCGTTCCCCAGGAATGCTCCGATAGCAGTTTGGTTCCAAGGCTTTTCGCGGACTGAAAGACATTTTCCACCGATGAAGCCATAATGACTGAAAACACGGTATCGATTCCTAGAACCGAGATCGCGTGGGAGACCGTGGAAATCTCGCATCGCAACGCGTACATCGCCGAGTTCACGATGCGAAGTATCTTGGCGGACAATGCCTGGTCCTTGGCAATGAGTATCTGCAGCTCCCGCACGGAGCCGTTCGGGTCGTGGGCAATTTCCATGGCTCGAGCGACGATATTCGGCAAGGGAGGGATATCCTTCACCCCGGAGAGCAGTTCATGAATATCGGGACCCGTTCCGCCTGAGATTACGCCATCCAGCCGTGCTGCGTCCTTAAGCATTATACTATGTCCTATATATTGTTTCTGCGTTTTGCGACCTGCGTTCCGGCTTCGTCAAACTTCGGATTTCTTTCTTCACGGCTCGTTTTCATCCAAGGGACCGGATTCGATCCGCGGTGCTTTGCACATCCAGGATCCGGACACCGTAATTCCCGTCGACCATGACCACTTCCCCTTTTGCAATCGGCTTGTTGTTCACGATAACGGTAACCGGATCGTTGACGGATTTATTCAGTTCGATGATGGATCCCGTCCCCAGTTTTATTACGTCGCGAAGCAGCATTTCCGTCTGCCCGAAGGAAACGCGCACCGGCAGTTCCAAATCCAGAAGCAGGTCGATGTTCCAGCTCCCTGAAACCCGCCGTTCATCGCCGTCACGGGTTTCCGCTTTCGGTTCTCCGGTTGCTTTGTAGGATGCTCTCCCCGTTTCCTTGCCTCCGGTTGACTGGCTTTCGACGTCGCCGCCGGCATCTGCAGCCGGCGCGGCTTCCATACCCGTCGTCCCCGATTTCAAATTGGTTTTTTCATTTTCCGTCACGGTAAATCCTCGCTGGAATAAAGCTGTTATGCGGCAGGCCAGGCAATTCGGTTGCTTGCCGTCAGTTGAATTTTTTCAGAACCTCGAAAGCCTTCTTGCCCCGGCGCAGTACGATCCTTCCGCTGTATTTCGGAATCCCTCCGGCGCAAAGGTAGACCGGGTCTTCGACCCTTTCCTTAAGTTCTATGACATCCCCGACCGACATTTTTAGAAGATCGTCGACGTTCAGAACGGTGTTCCTGATCTCGCTGCTCATAGGAATGGGTATCTGCCTCACCAGGTCCAGAATCCGTCTTTCCTCGTTCCCGTAGGTTTTCTGCCTGCGCACGCTCCACTGCTGATCGAACCTGCTCCGCAGCTGCTTCAAGACGCGGGACGGGATGCACAGGTTGATCATTCCGGAGCTTTCGCCGATTTTCAGCTCCAATTGGATCGCGATCACCGCCTCTCCGGGAGATACGATCTGAAACATCTGTGCCTTGGTGCCCTTGTCCTCGATATACAGATCGAGGTCTATGACGGGGTTCCAGGCGGTCCTCAGGTCCCGCATGGCAAGCCGGAGCACTCCGTCTATGATGTTCATCTCGATTTCGGTCAAATTCCTGTTCTCTGCGGGGGCGATCCCGGGCCCGCCCAGAATCAGGTCGATCATGGGAAACACCACGGATGGATTCATTTCCAGAGCAAGATTATCGTCCAGGGGGCGCATCCCGACGCTGGCGAACATGGTTGGATCCGGAATACCTTTCAGGAATGTGGCGTAGGTTTCCTGCTCCAGGTTGACCAGCTTGACATCCACGAAATTCCTGAGGTATGCCGACAGCGAGGAAGCGAAATTCCGGCCGAAGTACTCGTGCATCAGATGGATGGAACGCATTTGGTCCTGCGAAATGCGGTCCGCACGGTGAAAATCGTAATTGATGATTTTTCTGCCGGGCGCTCTCTTCTCAGTGGAGGATTCCAGGTCCACATCCTCTGAAGACATTGCTGAAAAAAGTGCATTGATTTCTTCTTGGGAGAGTACTTTATCCATAACTGTAAAGGTTACTGATCCTGTCCGTTCATCTTTTTAAGTTT
>JAFGAO010000280.1 GCA_016933615.1 Acidobacteriota bacterium | reverse complement strand
CAAGCGGAATATTACGGACCATGCACAGCCCTCCTATATTCCGAAGCATTGCTTTCCACCGCAGAGGGGCGAACACAAGGTTCGCCCCTACACAGGTGGCCATACCGGTTGAATCGAGCAGCCGCAGGCCTCTTCAACTTCAGGGATTGTTTTCGGAATGGGCGGACCCAGCACCTTTGAACCGGACGAAGTGACGAGAATATTGTCCTCGATGCGGATCCCTCCGAAAGTCACGAAATCCCGCACCCGGTCATAATTGATAAAAGCTTCATGCCGCCGTTCGCTCTGCCAGCGGTCGATCAATGCGGGAATGAAATAAATCCCCGGTTCCACCGTCAGCACGAAACCGGGCTCCAGGGGGCGGCTGAGGCGCAGATACTTCAGGCCGAACTGCCCGCTGCGCGGCTCTTTCTTCCCGTACCCGACGATATCGCCGAGGTCTTCCATATCGTGCACATCCAGCCCCATCATGTGCCCGATTCCGTGGGGGAAGAAAAGCGCATGCGCCCCGGCCTCCACCGCTTCGGCCGCATCCCCCCGCATCAGGCCCAGAGTCTTGAGCCCATCCACCATGATCCCGCAGGCGGCCGTGTGCACATCCCGGTAGGTAACGCCCGGTTTCGCCATGTCGATAGCCTCGAGCTGAACGCGCAGGACAATCTGATAGATCTCCTTCTGGATATCGGTGAATTTCCCGTTGGCGGGAAAGGTGCGGGTGATGTCGGACGCGTACCCCATCGGGGATTCCGCGCCCGAATCGTTCAGCACAAGCCGGCCGTCCCCGACAACCGTCTCCTTGGAGTCGTTGTGAAGCACCTCGCCGTGAACGGTCACTATGGGATTGAACGCCTGCTGCATGTTGCGGGAAAGGGCGATGGACTGGATCAGGCCCGAAAGCTCGATCTCGCGCGCTCCCGGGCGGGCAGCGGCCATACAGGCGCGATGCATGCGGTCGGTCACGGAAAGCGCCTTTTCTATCTGCTCGATTTCGGCTTCCGACTTCAAACTGCGCTGTTTGGAAACCTCCTCCATTAAAATTTCCGAAACTCCGGTCTTCACTTCTTCGGGTCCGGTCTTCAGCAGTGCGGCGAGACGGTAGATTGAAGAGGCGGAATAGGGCGGCAGATAATGGATCGGCCTTTCCTGTTTCCGGGCAAGATCCAGATGCGTTTGAAGCCGCCTCGGGTCCTGCACCGCATCGATGCCGGCATCCTGCGCCAGGTCCTCATTCGACGGGCCCGGCCCGTTCCATATGACCGTATCGATACCGGGGCTTTCCGCAAACAGGATGTCCCGGCCGGCATCCGGGAAGGATAGCATGGCCAGTTCCGGCTTCGACAGGCCCGCGTAATATAGAAAGTGCGAATTCTGGCGGAAAGGATACGTGTTCCCCTCGTAGTTTCGGGGCTGAAGGCTGTTCCCAAGCCAGAGAATCACGCCGTCCCCGATACGATCGCGGATCCTTTCCCGCCTGCGGCGGTATATTTCCGGCCAGTTATGACCTGCTGATTTATCGCTCACAGGAACTCCCGTATGAAGTGAACCGTAGTCATTGTATTAAAACACGCCCGGGCAGGGTACGATAAATTTTTTCTCACTGCAAAGAGACCCCTTCCCGACGTCTGCGGAATATGTTTGCAGGGCGAACCTCGGGTTCGCCCTGCCGGGTTCGCCCGCAAATTCTCAGGATTCGGGT
>JAFGAO010000037.1 GCA_016933615.1 Acidobacteriota bacterium | reverse complement strand
GGATCGTTTCTTTGTATTTTGGAACATGGCGGTTGAAGTAAAGAGGGGCGAACACAAGGTTCGCCCCTACATTCGCCACTGCCGCTATCGGAATCGGGGAATTTGCATATAGGTTTGAAAAAGCGGATTGCCGGCTTTTTCTGCGGCGACATTTTTCTGCGGGCAGGCCAAAACCAGTACAAAAAATTTTATTTCCCCCCCGTTAAGATTTCTATATCCTGTATGGAGCTTCTATTACCGGAATACGCCGGCGATAACAGGGGTTCCTGAAAATGCCGGCCTTGCGTACAGCCTGACGCTTCACGGTCATGGGGATGCAATTATTCGCGGCTTTGGGACGGGGCCTGGTCATGAAAAAAATTCCGGGTGTTTTCCTGCTGCTGTTTCTGGGGTGGGGTTTGTTTGTAAAAAGCGCCGGTGCAGCCGACTTCCGATGGATGCAGACGGGGGTGCGCCTCTGGTATTTTGGGGGCGCCAATACCTCCAACGCCGAAGAAGCCTATCTTCTGGGCGCCGTAGACGGCGGCAACATCCAGGTTACGCACCATTCCGCGGTGGATTACTGGAGTTTGCCCAACCCGGCGGGGGTATCCTGGCATCCCATGAACAGCCAGGGACCCTGCTGGATGCACCCGCAGACGCTGCAGAACCTGCAGATGGGCGACCTGTGGCAGGGGCTGGAGGTCACGCTTATAACCCGCGCGGACTATACCTACGATTCCTTCCTCGACGCCCTGCCGAAGCGCAATCATTTCCTGCCCGTAAAGGCGCTTTTCGACCTGGCGCCCCAGCGGCAGCTGGTCAGGATAATGTTCATGATCCCCGGAACCCTTACGGGGACCGCCTATTTCGATGCCGATACCGGCCTGCTGCTTTATTACAACAAATCGACGGGGTTTGTTGCGACCTTCTTCATCCTGAGTGAAATCAACTACAATTTTGCCGCCGGGAGGGCTTTTGCCGAAGACGAAGGGCCGCATACCGGGTTCCGCTCCTACGCTATGGAGAACAGCGTAACGCCGATCAGCCTGGTCTTTATCCAGTCCATGGTGGAAACAAGGTACGGAAATACCGTCGAACTGTGGGTGACGACGTCGCTGGGGGGCACAATCTCCACAATCAACAGAGACGAACACTTCTGTTACTTCGGCGACGTTCCCGTCCTGCGGCGGATTGATTCGGAGGATGCCGGGGCCTCGCTGCCCGAGCAATGGAACCCCTTCGGAGAATATCTTTTCTGGTGGGTCCCGCCGGCCGCCCTGGAGGAAACGGCCGTGGACGTTTACGATGTTTCCATGGGCAGAACGGCCGTCAATCCCTATACGTTCTCGGCCGCCACGACCCCGGAGCATTTTCATTTCACCACCCTGCAATTCGGGGACGACGGGTACATGACCGAATTTTTCGCCCGGGATCCGACCATAGGGCTCGAGTTGAACGTCATTTTCCAGAATCAGAACAGGGTGGACGGGCTCGACTATTACCGCAACACCATGGGCACGGCGAGACCGGCCGAGATCAGGCCGCAACCGGGCGTGAACCTGCTGCTATTGGACTGACACCCCGGACGCGTGAATAGAAATGTTTATAATCCATATCATTCCCCCAGTAGTAATGGTATCCAGGGGCATGGCCAGTGGGAAGAAAACCGGATCATTTCGATTTGACGGATCTGATTGCAGTATTAATTGCTTGTAATCTGAAGTTGTATAATCAATATCCAAGTCCGAATTAACGGTCCTATTCCATCAGCAATGGAATAAACGGGAGGC
>JAFGAO010000279.1 GCA_016933615.1 Acidobacteriota bacterium | reverse complement strand
GCCCGGGAGTTGAAAAAGCGGGGATTGCGCGTGGAAGAGCTCCAATCCTTATGGCTCCGGGATCCGGCGCCTTCCTGGGAAGAGCTTCTGGCCTCCAAGGAGAAGAGCTCCGGCAAGAGCATACATGTCTATACTCGCTCCGACGCCTGCGGCGCCGCCGAGACCTGGGCGCTGTTCCTGGGCAAAAAGCAGGAGTATCTCAAGGGGCTGGGCGTATTCGGCGATCCCGGCCTGGCCCTGGCCGTGAAGCGGGATACCCTGGGGATCGGGTACAACAATGTGAATTACGCCTATGATCCTTCCACCCATAAACCCCATTCGGGCCTGACGATTCTGCCGCTCGACCGGGATGGAAACGGACGCATCGATGAGCAGGAGAATTTTTATTCCACAAGGGATGCATTGGTTCAGGCCATTTCTGAAGGCAGATATCCCAGCCCGCCTGCCCGGGACCTTTATCTGGTCTGCAAGGGGAAACCCGGCCGTCCTGAAGTTCGGGAATTCCTGGAGTGGATTCTCACCCGCGGACAGGACCGCCTGGAGGAGGGCGGGTATATTTCTCCGGGGGATCAAACGGTCAGGGACGCGTTAAAAAAGCTCAGCGAATCGTGAAATTTTCCCCTGCCGGCCGAAAAGAGCCGATTCGGTTCTTGAGCAGGTGGAGCGCGGGACCGCGCAGTTCAATTTCGGGTTTCAGAGAATCGAAGTCGGACTGAGAGATCATTTCCCTCTGAAGCATTTTTCCCGAAACATCGAGGTAGTACTCCTGCAACCACGGCTGCAGGCGCCCCTCCCTGTCGAATGAGACCAGGAAGCGCTTCGGCCTGGGAATAATACTGGCCAGGAAAATCGATTCGGCCAGCGTCAGGTCCGAAGCATCGGAATCGAAATAGAAGCGCGCCGCTTCTTGAACTCCATTGACCTGCGGCCCCCATTCGATGATATTCAGGTAGATTTCGAACATTCGTTCCTTGGAAACCAGCTGGTTTTCTTCAATCAGCCATGTGATGATCATCTCTTCCAGCTTGCGGGCGATTGTCTTCTCCCTTTCCAGGTAGAGGTTTTTGACCAGTTGCATGGATATGGTGCTGGCGCCGCGGACAAAGCGGCCTTCCTTCAGGTTGGCGGCGATCGATTCCCTGAAGGGCTCGAGCAGGAATCCGCGGTGACGGAAGAAGGCGCCGTCTTCGGAGATCAGTACCGCATTTTTCAGAAACGGTGATATCTGTTCCAGGGTTCTGTAGCTGGGATGATCGGGGCCGACGAGGAACGTCCGCTGCCACTTGTCATTCTCAAAAACGGTATGATAAAAAGGTTCGTTGACCGTTCGGAAATCGACCCGGCCGAACTTTTTTATTTCAAATCCGCTTTTTTCCAGGCGGGATTCCAAGGTAAGCTCGTCCGGGCGGGAGAAATCGATGAAAAAATATAATCGGCAGGCCAGATCGCCGCTGACCTGGATGCCGGCCAGTTGGGTAAAAAGCCCGGCGGGGAGTGAATCAAAAAAATCAGCGGCTTTG
>JAFGAO010000278.1 GCA_016933615.1 Acidobacteriota bacterium | reverse complement strand
TTCAGGTTGCTCATCTCTTTTTTCCCTTCCTGTTCAAGTAATCGCGCCGATAGGCCTCGGACCTATAGATTTCCTGGTGAGGCGTTTTCATGCTCTTCTTGCCGAAGCCGTGGGTATAGAGCACCCACGCCACTTTTTGGGCCGCCTTGCCGGGCAAGGCATCGAGAAAATCCTGGACGGGGTATTTCCCGTCCGCTGTTCGGTAGAAGAGGACCGTTCGGCTCACACAGATAGGTTAACTTGCAGGTTAACAGGAATCAAGAGGAGATGCGGAGGCCGTGATCTTCTCCCGCCTGGTCTCCGAAGCCGCCGTCCTGATGCTCTGGACCGGCGGGCTGACGCGCCTTATCGCGAGCGCCATCCTGCGCGCCACCCGCCTCATCCTGAAGGCGATCGATACGCTGGCCAACCAGAAACCCTAGTTTTGCCCGGCGCTCCCGAACTGCGCCGTCAGATCCCGGTCTAGGCGCCCGAGGTCGGGGCGGCTCCGCATGAAAACCACTGCGAATAATGTAATTACTGCAGACTCCGAGAATGGACATGCGGAGAAAGGTTTAAATCAGCCAGGGGTATACCTTTAAATCAGCCGCCTGCCCGGCCCTACCGCCAGTCCGGCGCCCTAATGACCCGGCTCCGCCTTCTGGAACTGCGCCGCCGGTTCCCCGTCGAGGCGCCCGCTTCCCCTTCTCCCCAGACCGGAGAAACCAACAGATCCGGACCGTAAAGATAAGTATCCCAGTGTTTCCAGGCCTCGGGCGCCTTATGCGCCAGGAGTAGCAGCCGGACGATCGGGACCCCGGTCCGGCCGTCCCGCCCTGGAATGCATGAGCGTAATCCGCAAGCCGGAGGTGATGCATGCAGGCCGCTTGGTGAAAAAAGGTTTAAAATATCCAGGGGTAAAGGTTTAAAATAGCCAAGGGTAAAACTTTAAATCAGCCGGGGTCAAAGGGTTAAAATAGCCAGGGTCAAAACTTTAAATCATCCGCCCGATATGCCCTGCCATTGAGCCTGCGTCCGGCATTGGCCGTATGGAGAGTTCTCGTGTTATTCCCCCGTTTCGCCATGGACCGTCTGAAGGAAGCGCTCTCCGACACGCCCGTCGTGTTGATTCACGGGCCGCGCCAGTCCGGCAAGACCACGCTGGTACGAAGCCTCGGCGAAACTCACGGATATTCCTATTTCAGCTTCGACGATCCGATGCTTGTCGATGTGGCGAATTCGGATCCGGTGGGATTTGTCGGCAATCTGCCCGAACGCGCAATCCTCGATGAAGTCCAGCGGGTCCCGCAGATCTTCACCGTTCTCAAATCGGAGGTGGATCGCCGGCGCCTGCCGGGCCGGTTCCTGCTCACCGGCTCCGCCAACGTTCTGCTGGTACCCAAGCTTTCGGAATCATTGGCCGGGAGAATGGGCATCCTCCGGATCCATCCTTTGGCACAATGCGAAATCGCCGCGAGTGAGTCCCGCTTTCTTGAGGCCCTGTTTGCCGGATCCTTTAAAACCGCGAAAGCGGAACGGCTGGGAAGATCGCTGCTGAACCGCGTGGTTACCGGCGGTTATCCCGAGGCGGTGGCACGGCGGAATCCGAATCGGCGCGCCGCATGGTATCACGATTATGTGGAGACCCTGACCCAGCGGGATGTGCGCGACCTGGCCCGCATCCGGTCCCTGGACGTGCTGCCGCCGCTCCTCGACCGCGCCGCGGCTCAAACGGCGCAGCTGTTCAACGGCAGCGATCTTGCGTCCCCATTCCATTTGAGCTATCCCACAATACGGGAATACGTGACGCTGCTGGAGCGGCTGTTTCTCCTCGAAGAGTTGCGTCCCTGGCACGCGAACCGCGCCAGCCGGTTGGTCAAAACTCCGAAGCTTCACCTTGGAGACACCGGCCTGGCCTGCGCTCTTCTCAACCTCGATGCCGAGGCCCTGGAAAAAGACAGAAAAGCCCTGGGGCCGCTGCTGGAAACCTTCGTGTTTCAGGAGCTTCGGCGGCAGGCAAGCTGGCAGGAGAAGGGTATCCGCTTCTATTATTTTCGCGATAAATACAACCACGAGGTGGATATCGTCCTGGAACGGGGAGCTCACGAAATCGCGGGCATCGAAGTCAAAGCTTCCGCTACCGTCACTACGTCCGATTTCCGGGGGTTGCGTAAATTCAGGGATACGGTCAAGAAGGGGTTTGTGAGCGGAGTCATTCTCTATGACGGAGAAACCTGCGTGAGTTTTGGAGACGATTTATATGCCGTTCCCCTGCGTCTGTTGTGGGAGATGCCATGATCTGGACAGTTGCGTCTTCCATCCTGTTCCGCCTCCCCGAACGACGCCGCCGCTACATGGAAACCACTGCAAATACAGTAATTACTGCAGACTCTGGAAATGCACCTGCGGAGAAAGGTTTAAATCAGCCAGGGGTAAAACATTAAATCAGCCGCCTACCTGGTCCTGCTGCGAGCCCTGCTCCCCACCGCCCCGCCTTCCCGAACTGCGCCGCCAGGTTCCGGTCGAGTTCGATCATGACGCCGTCAAGTTCCAGCACCTTCTCCGTCAGCGCGCAGGTCACCTTCGGCGGCACCATCGGCTGGCAGTCCCGCGTCACCCATCCCTCCGATGCAAGCCTCCTCACCCGCTCCGTCAGGGTCCTGGTCGAGATCGGCCCCAGTCGCCGCCTGAGTTCGCCGAAACGCACCGGGCCTTCCGTGTGCAGCCGGTGCAGCGGCAACATCGTCCACGGGCTCGCCGGAATCGCCAGCGGCTTCGCCGGAGGCTGGTACGAGCTTCCGGCCTCATCGCCTTTCCGTCCCGCCATAGTTCCCTCCGATACATTTACTTTAAGAAGCTGCTTTTCTTGATCAACCTCGTTCTGTACAGTGTCCTCGATGGCTTTCAAAGCCGCCCGGATCGCGGCTTCCCAAGGAGGTTTACGCCGATGTTTGCCGTCTATGCAACCCACCCTGCCCCTGACAATCCACTCGCGGCGCTCGAGATAGGGGAGCTGCCCGAGCCGGAGGTCCCCGCGGGATGGGTGCGGGTGAAAATCAGCCATGCCAGCCTGAATCGCCACGATCTGTTCACGCTGCAGGGGATCAGCGGGCATCCCGAGGGAATCGCCTATCCCATCATCCTGGGGAGCGACGCCGCCGGTACCCTGGATGACGGCACGCCCGTCGTCATCTACCCGATGATGGGGAGCGAGGACTGGCGCGGCGACGAGACGCTCGATCCGGAATGGCACATCCCCAGCGAATTCATCCACGGCACGTTCGCCGACTACGCTGTCGTGCCGAGGCGCAACGCCATGCCTTTGCCCGACAATCTTGCGCCGCTTCACGCCTCCGTTCTCGGAACGGCCTGGCTGACCGCTTACCGGGCCCTGTTCACCAAGTCGGGCCTTCGGGCGGGCGAAACGGTACTGATCCAGGGTGCAACGGGCGGGATGGCTACGGCCCTCATCCAGCTCGGCCGGGCTGCCGGCTTCGAGGTCTGGGCCACCAGCCGCTCGGCGGAAGCTCGAGCCCGGGCCGAAGCGCTCGGTGCCCACCGGACCTTTCCCGCCAACGCACCTCTGCCCCGGAAGGTGCCCGCCGTCATCGACAATGTCGGGGCGAAAACATGGGCTCACAGCCTTTCGTCGCTCGCGCGGGGCGGAACGCTGGTGACGGTGGGCCTCACCACGGGGGGCGACGTGCCCCTCGATATCCTCGCGCTGATACCCGATCAACTCACCATCGCGGCTTCCATTATGGGCACGCGCAAGGACATGGAGGACATGATCCGGTTGATGGCCCAGACCGGGATCGAGCCGGCCATCGGCACCATCCTGCCGATGGATCGAGCCGAAGAGGGTTTTCGGGTAATGTGGGAAGGCAACACGCACGGCAAGACGGTCTTCACCCGCTGATGTGAGGTTCCCTCCCATCAACGACCCTGTTCCGCCTTGCGGAATTGCGCTGCCAGTTCCCCGCTCGAGGCCCCCGAGGTCGGGCTGGCGCGCAGAACACCTTCTCCCCAAATAACTATTCTCCGTATTAATTGCGGTATATATATGACCAAATCCCAAGTGGTCATGCATCGCGCTTCTTGTTTTTTCCTTCAGAAAGCCTATTTGCCGCGTCCTCGAGTTGTCGGATAGTTTCACGTTCGCCTATCGACTCTTTGTTGGCGACCTGTTCATGAGCCTGATCAATACCGCAGAACTCCAGCAGGCCAATCCATTCGACTTTCTGACCGAACTGCAGAAGCTCGCAGCCAAAGTACGGATCCATCCCTCATATTTGATGCCCTGGAACTACCGGGAAAACCCTCGATAACCAGCTGGATCGAGGAACTTCCGTCCCTGAATTATAAAAACGCCGCCTGCAAATAGCCGAAAACCTGGGCTACGCATCGCTTCCGAAAAGACACGTATAAATAGCGGCTCGTCTCATTTGTTAATGCTGGCGATTTCCATGGCAATGATTTTGTATAAGGCGATGAGCGTAATAATGAGCGCCGTTATTTCCATCGCGAGAATTTTAATTTTGTGGATGAAATCGTTCTGCGGGGTTCCCTTCATAGATGTGGTCTCCTTCATTATTTTTATCTATCAAGGGACAAAAGAATGCTCACCCAATAGCGACCCATTGTCAAGAAAGTATACCTGGTATATTTGGTAAACAATGTCTACGTTGTTTACACTTGATAAACAGAATACGACATTTGCGCTGTAAACATTCCCCATAAGAACCTGCATCCTGAGGCACCGCTCAGTTCAAATATTGCGCAAATGGTATTGTCGCTGGCTATAGGTGTTCTTGTGCGTCTTCCGGACCATGTTGGCCGTCGATTCCGGAGTCAAGTTGGCCACTGATTCCGCGCTGAAGTTGGCCGCCCATTCCGGTTGGAAGTCGACCATTTTGGGAGTTACTCCGGAATGGGTGGCCAACATCGCACCGGAATAGACGGCCAACGTCCTGGAAGGCATTGAAAAGCGTAAACGGCGCTGGGCAACCGCTGGTAGGGTACTTCCCAAAGGAGGATGAATCCGATGCCAGCACGGAGATTCTCCATGCGCAAGATACGAGAAGCCTTACGTTTAAAGTTCGGTTTGGATTTAGAAGACCGGGCGATCGCCCGCAGCTATTCCATTCCCCGAAGTAGTATTGCCAATGACGTTTACAGAGCAAGCCAGGCCGGATTGAGTATGTGGCCCCTGGTCCCCGACCTGGACGACGAGGCGCTGAAAGAGCTTCTTTTCCCACCAGTAATCCCCGCCCCCGGCTCCCCCTCCATCCGC
>JAFGAO010000277.1 GCA_016933615.1 Acidobacteriota bacterium | reverse complement strand
TTCGGCATGGGGGGGAATGGCCTGAGCCGTTATCAGTCCTATACGGTTGAGGTTTCGAAGGATAACGAGAACTGGTCGATACTTATTGACAAAAGCAATAACTCGAAGGATCTCCGGCACGATTACACCGAGCTTTCGGAGCCGGTAAAAGCCAGGTATGTAAAATTGACAAATGTATTCACCCATGATGATGGAAAATTCGCAGTCAAGGATTTACGCGTATTCGGCAACGCTGATATCGCAGAATTTACAGAGGTTGAAGATGTAACGATTATCCGCGATCCTGAGGATCCCCGCAACGCCACACTCGCCTGGCATCCTGTCGAAGGAGCCGACGGTTACGTTGTTCGCTACGGCATTGAACCCGGAAAGCTTTATAACAACTATATGGTTTATGATGCTTATACCGCAACCCTGCACAGTCTCAACAGGGATGAAGACTATTATTTTGAGGTTACGGCGTTTGACAGCGGAACGGATTATTACAGGGAACGAACCGAACAATCCATGGGCAGAGGAGCGGAAGTTGAACTTCTCAGAGGCAGGGAAATGGTTGAGAGAAAAATGATTGTGGAAGGGAAGAATGAGTATGTTTTTGAAAATATTGTACCGGGTGAATACATGTTCAGACATACCTTCGGTCCAACCCTGTGGAGAGGAGAGCTGACAAATGCGCATTTAATAGGTTCAGATGATCAAGCTGCAATAACTGAAACTCTTTCCGATCTGGGAGTCGGGACGGAAGTGCTTGGACGGATGGAAATCAAGGTTCTTCCCGGAAAAGACAGCGGGAAATTTATCGTGACGTTGAGATATGATGAATCCAGGTAAGAGAGAAAAAAAAGAGTAACAATCCAAGCCGGCTGTCCGATGGAAAATTGATTTTGGGGTAATTTCCTCGGATTCCTCCCTGAACTTGCAAATACTCCGCAAGTGAAATGGAAACCGTTACATTCGTAGGAGACCTTTCCAACGGCGGTTTCCAGATCCATTTCCCGCCGATAGCCCCGGACTTCGGCTTGGCCGGGAAATTCACAGTGTGTCCTCGTTAAGTTGCAGCCGCTCTGATGCCGTGCAGCCGAACGCCATTGCGCCCAATCACCCGTTGCCGATCGGCAATGCCTCAACCCACTGACTCGCAGGCTTTTCATACCAGAGCAGAAGCCGCTGAGAACCGGCGTTGGATTCTCTAAATGCTCCTGCATCGGCGGCTTTCAAGCCGGCGGCGCTCGCTGATTTGATAAATTTACGGCGTGTTATTTTAATATTTATATCCGTTGTTCCGCCAGGCCGGCAACACAACTGCAAAGTTGCCGTACCACCCTCGCTCGCAGGGTGCGCTTTCTCTAAAGTATGCCCTGCACGTGTGGGATATCGGCCAGGGGCTGTCCGCCGCCGACGCTGACCTCCACCTCGGACTCCGGCAGGTTGTCGGAATCAATCGTGAATTTTATTTCGCGGCTTTCCCCCGCACGCAGGTGAACTCGCTGGAATCCGCGCAGGTTTCTTACAGGTGCTTCCTTTTCAGGGCCGCCGCCAACATAGAGCTGAACCACCTCATCACCGTCCCGGATCGAAGTATTTTTTACGGTCGCGCGGATTTCGGCCCCGTTCGGGGTCCGCTTCGCATTCAGGTTCGAGTACGCAAAAGTCGAGTAGCTCAACCCGAATCCGAACGGATACAAGGGATCGCCCTCAAAATACCGGTAGGTGCGGCCTCGCATATCGTAATTTTCGAACGGCGGCAGCTGATCCACACTTTTGTAGAATGTCACAGGAAGTCGGCCCGCCGGGTTGTTGACGCCGGACAGCGTCTCGGCAATTGCCGTACCGGCCTCCTCGCCGCCGTACCATGCGGCGAGAAGTGCATCAGCGTGCTCTGCCGCGTAATTGGCAGATAGGGCGCTGCCGCCGGTTAGAACGACAACCACAGGTTTTTCAGCGGCAATTGCCGCCTTCACCAGTTGCTCTTGAGGCTCGGGCAGGTCCAGGCTGGTGCGGTCGCCGCCGAGAAAGCCGGGGATGTCCAGGCCGGGCATTTCTTCCCCTTCCAGCTCGGGACTCAAACCGACGAAAACAACGGCAACATCGGAATCCTTTATGAGCGTTTCGGCTTCGGCAAGAGCGACCTCGGCGGGAGGAATCCATCCGAGCTGAATTGTGCCGCCGGATCCCGGCTGCCGGTATTCGACACGCAAGGCGTACTTCCGACCGCCCTCCAATCGTATTCTACCGACCGTACCCGATCGGCTTCCCGGCGCCGTTTGCGTCGAGGTCATTTGAGTGAAAGGCCCTGTGCCGAAGTTGACTTCCCTGTCATCGAGAAACAGCCGGGCCGCAGCCGTGCGGTTCCACCTGCCAATACGGACAGTCAGGTCATAGTCTCCCGTAGCGGGCGGCGTGAGCGCGCCCGTCCAGCGCACCGAGTAATTTTCGCTACTAATCGCCGAAATAACGGCCTTGTCTTCCATCCCCATATCGAAATACGCGCGCGCCTCGGGCCTTCGGAGCCTGGGTTGTCCCCGGAGGTCGGGATTGTCGAAGTACTCGACCAGCAATCCTCGTCCGTCGCCATCCGTGGGCGTCAGAAATGTCGAGGGAACCAGGGCGTGTGTACTGGCCGTATAGGTTGCACCAAGCGCGTAGTTTACCTGTGCATTGGGAAATTGCCGCTCTATTCCTTCCAGCGGAGTTACTTGTTTGGACGAAATGCCGTTGTAATTGCCGAGCAGCGCAATGGGATCGTCTGCCGAAGGGCCGATAACGGCGATTTTGCGGACCGATGATTTCAGGGGCAGAATGCCGTCCTCATTCTTCAGCAGTACGATCGCCTCCCGCTCCGCTTCCCGTGCCGCATGCCGGTGTTCGGGGGAATCGTTCTCGGAGATCGATATTTTCGAATAGGGGACCCGCTCCGGTGGATCGAACATGCCCAGTCGGAATCGCGCTGCGAAAAGCCGCTCGAGGGAGAGGTCGATCTCGCCTTCCGTGATGCGGCCGGCCTTCACCTCGTCCACCAGGGTTCGATACTCGGCGCCGCAGGTAAGATCCGTTCCAGCCTTGACGGCCGCCACGGCCGCGCCGCCCAGCGTGGGCGTATATTTGTGGTTCCGATAGATGTCGTTCACCGCGCCGCAATCGCTCACAACGTAGCCCCGGAAGCCCCACTGATCCCTCAGCCGCCTCTGAATGAGGTCTTCGCTGGCGCATCCGGGCACGCCGGCCACGGAATTATAGACGCACATGATCGAATCGGCCTTGCCTTCG
Source organism: Acidobacteriota bacterium (assembly GCA_016933615.1). Classification (GTDB taxonomy): domain Bacteria; phylum Acidobacteriota; class UBA6911; order UBA6911; family UBA6911; genus UBA6911. The sequence goes on along the minus strand of JAFGAO010000277.1, from coordinate 1,087 downwards.
ATGACAGCGGCCCGGAATGCTGCCAGATAGGTGTTTACGAGATCGTATTCACTCACCCTGGCGTCGAAAACGTGCCTTTGCGGTTCCGGGCCGCTGTGCACCGCGTAGTGCTTCGGCGTGGAAACGACTTTCAGGTAGTGAGGATCGTTCCCCTGCATTCCGGTAACGAACGCAATACCCATACGGCCGGTCAGGAATGGATCTTCGCCGTAAGTCTCCTGGCCGCGCCCCCAACGGGGATCGCGGAAGATGTTGATATTCGGCGACCAGTAGGTCAGTCCGGCCGTACGGCCGGGAAGGGTCATGAGAACCTCAGGGCCGGAAGGCGCGGGGCGCGCCAGGGCGTCGTTGTACTTGGCCCGCGCTTCGGTGGAGATGATGTCGGCCACCCGATACATCAGGTTGGTGTCCCAGGTGGCGGCGAGTCCGATCGCCTGCGGGAAGACGGTGGCGCGGCCCTGGGCCACGCCGTGCAGCGCTTCGTTCCACCAGTTGTAGGCGGGCACATTGAGGTGCGGGATCGCAGGAGCGGTGCTTTGCATCTGGAGCACCTTCTCCTCCAGCGTCATGCGGGAGACGATGTCCGCCGCGCGGCGCTCCGGCGAAAGATTGGGATTCAGATACGGCGCGTCACTCGTCTGCTGTCCGAATGCCGCCGATCCCGTCAACCAAAGAAAAACAATAAAAAAACGTATGCGTTTCATCTTGTATCTCCCGTCTTAGGGCTCGCGCAAAAATGTAAACTTATTTTTGCGCGAACCCTTAGTCATGTCCAGGTCGGAAGTCGGGACAAGTGTATTCACTGTCGTTTAAAATGACTTGAGTTCGGCGCGAATCGATTATAGGACAAATTGCACAATATTGGATATGTCGGGAAAATGGAGAAACACGATGGCCCGGTGGTATCTTCCTGCATCGCGCAGCATCAGCCTGCGTTCCCCGGAACGCGGGCCCTCGGTGCGTTTCCCGCGGGCATTTAGGCCTGAATCTCTAAATGATGACACCTGGAAAGGATTCATAGGCTTCTTCATACCATCGGACTTCAATGGCCTCATAGGGGCAGGCGTGTATGCAGGTATTGCAGTCG
>JAFGAO010000036.1 GCA_016933615.1 Acidobacteriota bacterium | reverse complement strand
TTCGGGGCTCCTCCTTGCTGATTCTAACCAGGGGTTCGCTGCGCTCACCCCTGGCTATTCTCTGATCGCCCCTTGCGGGGCTTGGTCAAAAAACCAGTTTCGCGACAGAAACTAGTTTAGTTTTTGTCGCGAAACTCGGAATCCGCCAGGAGCCCCTGAGGGGCGGGCGGAAAATAGCCCCGGGTGATCGCAGCGGACCCGGGGTAGAATGTTTGATAAATGGAGAGCCCCGGAAGGGGCGAAAGATTATATATGGCAACAATTTCTTTCGCCCCTTCAGGGCTCTGTATCTGCTGATTTCTGCCAGGGGTTTGCTGCGCTCACCCCTGGCTATTCTCTGGCCGCCCCTTGCGGGGCTTGGCTAAGAAACCGTTTCGTGGCAGAAATTAGTCTGGGGCTCAAATCCGAGTTGATCCAAGGCCAATTCCATGGAACCTGTCCTGGTTAGCGTGATTATACCGGCATTCAATCAGGCTCAGTATCTGGGGGATGCCATCCGCAGCGTCTTCGGCCAGACCTATCCTCATTTTGAGATCATCGTCATTGATGACGCATCCCCTGATAACACATCGGGAATTGCCAGGAGTTTCAGCGACCCTCGCATCAAGCTTATCAGCCATGGCGATAACCTCGGCCTGGCCGCCGCCAGGAATACCGGAATACGCGCCGCCAATGGAAATATCCTCGCCCTGCTGGATGCCGACGACATGTTTCATCCGGAAAAACTGCGGATGCATGTTGAATTTCTTGATGGGCGTCCGGATATTGGCGTGAGCTATAATGCCCGCTTTGAGCTTAATCACTCCGATACGACAATCCGCTGGCTGTTCCGCCCTCCGCTGGCGGCGACGCTGCGCGACCTGGTCACCGGCTTTCCATTTTCACCCAGCGATATGGTTGTGCGCCACGAATGGTTCACCAAAGCCGGACTGTTTGATCCCGGTGTGCGCAGCGCAGAAGATACGGACCTCCCCTGCAGATTTGCTTTGGCTGGCTGCAAGTTTGCGAGCGTCGACAGGGCTTTGAATTACCGGCGTTACCATTCGGGCAGAGGACGCAAAAATCTGCGGGGCCGTCTTGACGACGTGTCCCGTGTCCTGGAAAAGATCTTTGACGATCCGCGGTGCCCGAGGGACGTTTTGGCGATCCGCGGCATTGCCATTAAATACCACCTCATAGCGGTTATGTCTCTGGCCCTGATTCAGGAAGAGACGGAATTGGGACGCGAACTCGTTTGCGAACTCATCCGGATCGATCCGTCGGTTCTCGAAGGCCATCCCTGTGAATTGCTACATTGGCTTCTTTCCGAAGCCATTGCCGATGAAAATCAGGATCATGCGGCTTTATTGCAAAAGATCTTCGCGCAATTGCCGAAAGAGGCAGCGTGGCTCTCCGAGCATTTCGGCTGGGCCGTGGCCCGGGGATTTCTTGCCAAGGGGATCCGCGCCGTTATGTGGGGACGGCTTGAAGCAGGCAGGACTCATTTTGCGCGCGCCTCCGAATTGAAAGCCGAAGCCGGGGATACATTGATCCAATCCGTAACCAGCGATCTGCTGAGCTACGAAATCGAATTTGGCGCGGCCGAGACATGGCGCGTCGTGAAGCGGCTGTCCCATTATTTGAACAGCCTGGGCGATGGAAATAGCGGACGCAAATTGCAGGGCTCCTATCGGGTCAATTGCGCTTTCCGGGACTATGGCTTGGGCAGGTACTCGCGCGTCCCGGGACATGTTTTGCGCGCTTTGGCCGGAGACCCGTCCTATTTTGCCAATCGCGGCGTGGCGGCAATCCTGATCCGGTCCCTAGGCCGCATGATTGGCGGGAATTTTTCTGTGCTCAATCTGTGTAATCTGTGGTTTTTTTCAACTTAGCGCGCCGGAAATGCTATGAGAATCTGCATGGTCTTATATGATATGCAGGATTTCGGGGGGCTGGAGGAATATGCCCTGACCCTGGCATGCGGGCTTCAGCAGCAGGGGCATGAGGTCAGCTTCCTGTTTTCCGCATGGGTGCCGGAGAAAAATCAATATCTGAAAAGGCTCCGTGAGAACAGAATTGAGCGGATCCAAATCCCGAAATGGGTTTCACTCCCGGCGTCGGATTGGGAAACCAAAGAGAAGATGCTGCGGGCGGCGGTTTTTGCCCTGGCGCCTCTGACGTGGGTGTTGGCCGCGGTGCTGATGTTACATAGAAGACGGCCGTGGCGAGACGCGCTGGCCAGTTCCCGAAACTGGCTGAAGGGAAAACTGATGAGCAGCATCATCGCGTCCGACCGGCGCAATCCGCTGACTTGCACGCTTCTGAATTGGTGGCGGCTTCGCTGGCGGCCCGACGTCCTGCATATTCACGGATACACGACCAACCTGCTGTTTGTCCTCGATTGGGCATACCGCAAGAAAATGCCGGTGGTGTATGAAGAGCACCAGACTCCCGATGCCCGGTTCGACTGGTGGCGGGGATTTCGTGAAACCATCAACAAGGCCAACCTGGTGGTGGCCGTTTCCGAAAAGAGCGCTCAGGCGCTGAAAGAGATTTGCGGCGTGACGCAGCCTATTGCCGTTGCGGGCCCGATAATTCCGGACCCGGCCCTTTCCGGCTGGAAACGAAGCTCCCCCGGGAAAAAGGCCGACAATCCACTATCGATTGTAACGGTTGCCCGCCTTTACGTCACAAAAGGGCTCCAGCATCTCCTCGACGCGATTCCCAGAGTAAAGGCCGTGCGGCCTTCGGTCGATTTCAAGGTTTACGGTGAGGGCGCGCTGCGGGCCGAACTCGCCGCTTATGCCGCGGAGCTTGGCCTGGATGGGGAAAAGATCTTTGTCGGCGCATTCACCGACCGGAAGCAATTGTCCCAAATATTAGGCGAAGCCGATATCTTTGTGCTCCCCTCAGTTCTGGAAGGGCAGCCTTTCGCCCTGGTTGAGGCCATGGCCCATGGCTGCGCCATCGTCGCCACCGCTGTGGGAGGGATCCCTGAGCTGATCCGGGATGGCGTCAACGGCCTTTTATGCGAGCCCGCGGATCCGGATGGGCTGGCGCGGAAAATCGTCGCGCTGATGGATGATCCCGGCCTGCGCCTCAAATTGGGCGATGCGGCCAGAAGGTCCTATGAAGACGGTCCTTTTCAGCCTGTAACAGCGGCCAGGCACTTCGTGAGAATTTATCAGAGCGCCCTTCGGCGGAAACAGGGACTCGCATGAAGGCCCGTGCGGCCCCGGAGGACCCGGAAAGATGAAGATCGCATTCTGCCCGCCCGAATGGAATCCGCTCCAGCAGGCGGCGAGAGGGGAGCCGTCCAACGCCACCTATCTGATTCAGATCAATGTTTCCCTAAGGCTGAAGGCGCGCGGACACGCTCTAACGTTTATAGCCCAGCGCGATCCCGGCAATAATGTGTGTACCGACAGCCTGGAAGACCCGCGGCCGGCCCCGCTCACCTGGTCCGGATACCGTATGTTCGAAATTGCTCAGCGCGCCGCATGGCGCATTCAGAAAATAGCGGGTGTCCCCTATTTGAATGTGTTTTCCAACCTTCGCCTCTATGACGCGTGCCTCCGGTGTCTTCCCGGCCATGAGGTTGCCTACGAAAGAAACGGCCTATACAGGACCGGAGTCGCCAGGGCGTGCAGGCGCCTCGGAATCCCCCATGTTCTATACGTCGAGGCGGACGAAATACTCGAACTGGATTACACCGGAGCGCCTATAACCGGGATATTGCGCCGGCGTGCGCGCCGCATGTTCCAGTACAACTTGAGCGCCGCAAGCCGCATTGTGTGCGTCTCGGAATCCCTCAGGCGGCATCTCGTCGACGGCTATAAAATTCCGCCGGAGAAAATCCTGGTACTTCCTAATTGCGTCGACGCCACAAAATTCCGCCCCGACCCGCCGGCAGCCTCCAGGATTCGCGCTTCTCTCAATATCGAAAATCAACCGCTGGCGCTTTTTGTCGGCGGCTTTTACCCTTGGCACGATGTCGGGACTCTGCTCCATGCGTTTGCAGCCGTTTTGAAGTCGTGTCGCGATGCACGGCTGATTCTGGTCGGCGACGGGGCCGCGCGTCACGAAATGGAGAAATACGCTCTTGAGCTCGGGATTGGGGATTCCGTATCGTTTGTCGGTTCCATACCCCACGACAAGGTAGCAGACTATATGGCTGCCGCGGATGTGGCGGTGGTGCCCTATCCCGTCATGAGACATGAGATGTGGTTTTCGCCATTGAAACTTTTTGAATACATGGCCGCGGGCAAGGCAATCGTGGCTTCGGCCGTCGGGCAGGTGACCGATGTTATCGAGGACGGACGCAATGGCCTGCTAACGCCGCCTGCGGATGTGGCCGCTGTGGCCGGCGCGTTGAAGAAGCTGATCCATGATCCCGGGTTAAGAGCGCGGCTGGGCCTGCAGGCGAGGGAGGACGCCCTGCGGAAACATTCCTGGGACCGGTATATCTCGCGGTTGGAGGAGGCGTTCAATGCCGCAATCAAGGGGGAACGCATGGCGTAACCTGCACCCCACCCTTGGCGAATCTTCGAGCCGCCTGAATCCTATCTGATGCGCACGCTCTGCGGCGGAGCGGGACGGGCGCCGGAAACCGGCGCGATTTTCAGGGCTCTATCGGAGGCCAGGGACCGTACCGCAAACTCAAGGAAGCCTCCGGAAGTCGCCGTCAACGTTTCCACACTCACTTCCTGCTCCATTGTTTTTCGGGTGTCCCACCATTTCAGCATGTATTCCCCGCCCGGTGTGAATCCCCCAATGCGCACCGTGCCCGAGACGGCTGGAATGAATGCACCGTCCACAACATTTTTCCAGGTGTGGTTTTTATTCTGAATCCAGAAATGAGCCTTCCCCGCCGTAGTGTCTTTTTGGCCGACTACCCGCAAATTTGAATTGGATACTTCCGCTCCAAGGTCCCCGTACCGGCCGTTATTCAGAGCGATTCCCGATATGAAATTAAAAAAACTCAGGGCGTTATGCCGGTGATCGTATAGGTCCCTTGAATAGACGTGAGGGTTTGCGTACCAGTAGATCTCATAGAGGGCTCCGCTGTCGAGCGACGACCACAGGTAGTTGTGATACCAGACCCCCGACAGATCTTTCTGGATGCCAAGACCTGTCTTGTCATTCGTGCTGCCGTCATACGGAACCATCCCGGCTTCCCCGCGGACGACGGGAAATTTAAACTTCCATCCCCCATATTCTTTGCTATGCCATAGGTGATAATAAGCGGCGTCTTTTTCCATGATCAATTTGTCGGCGGCGGGCGCTGGACTCGTCGATATATACGCGTGGACATCGGCGTAATCGACATTGGGGTATTTGGGACTGCCCCAGAAGCCGGTATTTGTCTGCGCGGAGTAACCGGGAAAACTGTGCCAGAAGGAGGTGGTCACCATGTGCCGGTTTGGATGCCGGAAGGTGCAGAAAACGCCGTCTCCCGTCCCCACAGGCACCCCGAATACGCCGCAGCGCATGAACTTGCCGAATTCATCCGTCATTTCCCAATGGCGGA
>JAFGAO010000276.1 GCA_016933615.1 Acidobacteriota bacterium | reverse complement strand
TGGTAAACCTGCCAGCCCGCCAGGATATCCCCGCGGTTTGCGATAATCACGAAGAGAAAGGGCGAATTCTTTATGAAGGAATAGCCCATGATGTAGGAAGCGTTCCCGATTTTCAGGTCCTCGACGAGACGCGATCCTTCCGCGTACTGAGGGATACTGCCCGGAAATTTTTGGAACGCCTCCCCGAACATGCTCGACGGCGTCTGCAGAATCCCTTCCCGGTTGAGCAGGAATGCGTTGCTTTGCGGGGTGTGGCCCGCGATCTGGATTTTTTGGACCAGGCCTTCCGTATCGATTGTCGCCCTGAAGATGACCGGTTCCCCCCGTTCGGTTTCCACTTTCACCGCGATGATGAAATGCGGCAGGTTTCTGTGACCGAGGAAGAAATCGGAAACGTAGACGTCGCGGACCAGCACCTTCCCGAACCAGTCCTGGTCGCGGTAATCCTTCCCGATCAGCTCGTAGGGCCCGGCATAGGTTCTCATGATGCCCCTGGAATCGAGGACGCCGACATCCACGATGCCGCCGAAAGAACGTTTCATCCTGGTGAAGATCCTGGCCAGGTTCTCCATGTCGAAGAGGTCTTCGGGCCTTTCTCTGGAAGAGACGTATTTGGCCGCGGCGATCCTTTCCTCGATGAAGGACTCCAGAGAGAGCCCGGTCACCGACGCGATGCCTGCAATGGGCTGCGTGATTTCTTTCTGTATGGACCTGCGGTAGAGGAAATAATTGACGCCCGTGATGCTTGCCAGGGGGATGATGGATACCGCCGAAACGGCGAGGACCGTTCTCTGCCACATCCGGCGGTACCGGGACGGTTTGCCGTCGGAGGAGCGGGGCTCGTCGATGAATAGGACTCTTTTGAATTGCTTGACAAACCAGTTCATGCGGATGCGGCCTCATGCCCGGAAGGGACCCTGCTTCTATTCTTTCTGCGCCCGGGATTTCCTATACTCCTTTGCCCGCTTCATGGTTCCGGCAAGTTGGTCGATATCGACAGGCTTTTCCAGGTAGGCAAAGGCGCCCAGCGACAGGCAGAGCTCTCTGTCTCTGTCGGTGCCGTGTCCCGTCAGGATGATGACGGCGACATCCGGATATTCCGACCGGACCTTTCTCAGGACTTCTATGCCGTCGATGCCGGGCATTCTCAGATCCAGGACCATCACCTCCGGCGCTTCTTCCTCCAGGAGGTTCAAGGCCTCTTCGCCGCTGTAGACGACGGCGGGCTCGAGGTCCCTCATTTCCAGGCGCTCCGAAAGGGTGGTGACGAAATCCTTTTCGTCGTCCACGAGCAGAACTTTTTCCGGCATATCCACTTCGATGTTTGCGAAGACCGAGGGCGGGCGGCAGTGGGGGCCCGGCTTTACATGAACTTCCTTCAGGCCCTTGACGGGGGCCAGGATTTTCCTGATTTCGTTTTCCAGCCGCTCCATCAGCACGACGTATTCGTCCACGATCACCGTGACGGCCCCCCCGCTGCAGGAAACAGAATGGTGGAGCCCCCCTTCAATCAGGGCCAGTTCGCACCGGGATGCGATCAAAAAATCTTCCAGGGAACGCAGCGAGGACTCCGAGTAGGCCACCGCCGGCTTCTGCGCATTCTCCCGGATGAGTTTCACCGCCCCGTCGATTCCGGAATCGCTCACCATGATGACGAGGTCGTACAGGGATTTGTCCCAGGGTGTTTTTTTGTGGAGGAACTGGGTCCACTGGGCGTTTTTCATATCCTCGGCGCGCAGGCGCCGGGCGGCATCGTCGATTTCCTTTCCTTCCGAGTTGCGCAGGTTGACGGCGCGCCAGGCGGAATCGGCAATCAGGCAGACGCGCAGCACGTGCCCGATATCGGCGGGAATGAGGTGCGAGGCATACCCGTAGAGGATCTGTCCGTCGGACAGGGCTTGCGCCAGCGTCAATTTCAGCTGGGCCAGGGTTTTTTCCCGCCGGCGGGTGAATTTGTTGAAAACAAAGGGGGGGCCTTCCATCGCGCGGAGATAATTTTTGGGTTCCGCGCCGTATTTTTCGGCTGCGGCCGCAATCACTTCCCCGTCCAGACGTTTCCAGCCGAGATTAGCGGATAATTCATTTACAATTTCATCCCCGTTACAGTAAGACGCGCTGAAAATGGATAGAATCGCCATGGATTTGCCCGGTGCCTTCTTTGTAATATTTTAACGCCCGACGCCATGGTATAGTACCACGCGGTTTTAATAAATAGGTCGTATTTTGTGACGCATATACCGATGCCTGGATCAGGGGAGTCTTGAATGCTCAGGAAAATTTTTCCCTTTCTTGACTGGTTCAGAGATTACGGCTCTACGGCATTAAAGGCCGACTTTATTTCAGGATTGACCGTCGCCCTGGTCCTGATCCCGCAGTCCATGGCGTACGCTCAGCTGGCGGGGCTTCCGCCGTATTACGGTCTGTACGCGTCCTTCCTGCCCCCCATGACCGCGGCGCTTTTCGGTTCCAGCCGCCAGCTGGCGACCGGTCCCGTGGCGGTCGTTTCGCTCATGACCGCGGCGACCCTGGAACCGCTGGCAACCGCCGGAAGCGCGGCCTACATCGCCTACGCCATACTGCTGGCCCTCCTCGTGGGCCTTTTCCAGCTTGCCCTGGGAGTGCTGCGTCTGGGCGTGGTCGTGAACTTTCTTTCGCACCCGGTCGTGATCGGGTTCACCAACGCCGCGGCCATCATAATCGCCACCAGCCAGCTGTCGAAGATATTCGGCGTCACGGTCGACAGCGCCGAGCACCATTATGAGACCATATGGGGCGTGCTGGTCGCCGCCGTGAATTTCACCCACTGGCCGACGTTTTTCCTCGGAGCGCTGGCTTTCGGCATCATGTTCGGCCTGAAAAAGCTGAACCCCAAAATTCCCTATGTTCTGGCCGCCGTCGCCGTGACCACTCTCATTTCCTGGGGGATCGGTTTCCAGGACAACCGCGTCGTGACGCTCGAGAAAATCGATTCCCTGGAGATCCGCGATCATATTATGGAATACAACAGGGATGTCCGGGATATCGAACTCGTCTCGGAGGCCCGCTCCATTCTGAATTCCCAGGTAGGGGAGATTCAGAACGTACAAAATCCATTGTGCCTGAAGTGCCACACCAACCACGAGCTCGACCTTCAGACCCTTCGGGGGGAGGGGCCCGCGGTCACCAAGGATGTTCTGCCCAGGACCGTTCTCCAGCTTCATGCCATGGCGGGTTTGATGGACCTGCAGGTCGATTCCGTCAAGGAAAGGGCGGCCGAACTCCGGGGGGAATTGCGCGCTCTCGAGTTCCGCCTGGTCGAAACCGGGGGCACGGACCGTTTTGTTCCCGCCGAGGACGGCGGGGAAGCGGCGCGCATCTGGCGGCTGCGCGTCGGGAATTCGCAGCTCGATCCTGAAGCCCTGACTTTCATGGGCGGCGGCGCCATTGTCGGTACGATCCCGGGCGGGCTGCCGAAAATGTCGATTCCCGGAGTCGACGCGTCCGTCCTATGGCAGTTGTTTGTCGCCGCGATCATCATTTCCATTCTCGGCTTCATGGAGGCCATTTCCATTGCCAAGGCGATGGCGGCCCGCACGGGGCAGCGCCTGGATCCCAACCAGGAACTCATCGGCCAGGGCATGGCGAACATTATCGGGTCGGTCGCGCAGAGCTATGCGGTGTCCGGGTCTTTCTCGCGTTCCGCCGTCAACATACAGTCCGGAGCCGTATCCGGCCTGTCCAGCGTGTTTACCAGCGCCTTCGTCGTCGTTGTCCTGATTTTTTTCACGCCGCTGCTGTATCACCTCCCTCAATCCGTGCTGGCGGCGGTCATCATGATGGCGGTCATAGGCCTTATCAATTTCAGAGGGGTTGTTCACGCCTACAGGGTCAAGCAGTCCGACGGCGTCATCGGCATCGTGTCCTTCATAGCGACTCTGGCATTCGCCCCCCACCTGGACCGGGGCATACTGATCGGCGTCGCCCTTTCGGTGGGCGTATTCCTGTACGGCAAAATGAAGCCCCAGGTGGCGGAACTGTCGCTCGGGTCCGACGGCCATTTTCACTCCGCGAAACGCCGCCGTCTGAAGCTTTGCAAGCACCTTGCGGTCATCCGCTTCGACGGACCGCTCTTTTTCGCCAATACCAGCTATCTGGAAGACGAGGTCCTGGACCGCGTCCGGAAAATGCCCGAACTGAAAGCCATCCTGTTCAAGGCCGACGGCATCAACGAGATCGACGCCTCCGGCGAGGAAATGCTGTCGCTTCTTGTCGACCGGCTCCGCTCCGGCGGATACGACGTGTACTTCAGCGGCTTCAACGAGGAGGTTGTGGACACGCTGAAGCGGTCCCACCTCTACGAGAAGATTGGGAAGAACCACATTTTCATTACCCTGGTCGAAGCCGTCGACAGGATCTGGCCGGCCATTCACGATAAAAGCGACGAAGCAGCGTGTCCCCTGATACGGGTGGTGCCGCTCGAAGCCGAGGTGCGGAAACCGGCGATCCGGGCGCTGCTTGTCGACGACGAGAAGGATTTTGTCGCGGCGCTGGCGAAACGGCTGGGCCGCCGCGGCGTGGAAGCCGATTTCTGCCACAACGGCGCGGAAACCATCGCCATGCTGGTGGAGAACGACTACGACGCGGTCGTTCTGGACCTGAGGCTCGAAAGGGAAAAGGGCGAGAACGTGCTGCGAAGCATCCTGGATCTGCGGCCCAAACAGCCCGTCATCCTGCTCACGGGCCACGGCGCCATCGATTCCGCGGTCGAGTGCATGCGCTACGGCGCGTTTGATTACATGCTGAAGCCGTGCGACATCGACGAGCTGGTTAAAAAAATCCTGGCTGCACAGCGCGCCGCATCCTGATCCGTTGAAAGTTATGTCGAAAGACTCAAACTGCATGCAATACTGGGAATCCGCCGGCCCGAAGACGGGATATTCATAGCGGACGGTAAGGGTCTGAAGCGATGGCGAAAAAAGACAGAACGCTGGATATGGACGCTCCGTCGACATCCGTGGACTGGAAAAGAGTCGTGTTCCTGCTTCTTGGAATGACTCTCTTTCTGGTGGTCTATTTTTGCCCCATGTGGCCCGATGCCGTGGATCCGCAGGGAAAGCATTTCCTTTTGACCAGGGAAGGCAAGGGGGCGATCGCGGTATTTCTGCTGGCCGCCGTCTGGTGGGTGTTCGAGGTGGTGCCCATCGGGGTGACCAGCCTGGCCATCGGCCTGCTGCAGGCGCTGTTTCTCATCCGCACCCCAGAAGAGGCCTTCAATGACTTCATGGATCCTTCCGTACTGTTCATTTTCGGATCCGTCGTGATCGGAGCGGTGTTTACCAAGACCGGGCTGACCAGGAGAATCGCCTACAAAATGCTGGCCATCGTGGGTGAAAAGACCAGCATGATCTATTTGGGCTGTTTCGTGCTCACGGCGGCGCTGACCCACATCATGGCCCATACCGCGGTGGCCGCCACGATGTTCCCGCTGCTGATGGCCATATATTCCCTGTACACGGATGAAAAGCATCCCACCAGGTTCGGCAAGGGTCTTTTTATCGGGATGGCCTACGTCGCCGGCGCCGGCAGCGTCATTACCCTGCTCGGAGCGGCCCGCGGCGCCGTGGCGATCGGTTTCTTCAAGGATATCACGAACGCGGAAATCAGCTTTTTCGAGCTCAGTTACTACATGTTCCCGATCGGCTGGGGTATGACCCTGATCCTGTGGGTCTTTTTCATGGTTTTCTGCAGGCCGGAAAAGGCCGTAATCCCGGGCCTCAGGGACAGAGCCATAAGAATGTACCGCGAACTCGGGGCATGGAGCCGGAAAGAGGTCCTGGCCGCCGCCATCGTGGCGGGCACCATCCTGATTATCTCGCTCAAGCAGTTTGTCCCGGCTTTTTCGCTCCTGGACAAGACCGGGATCATACTCGCGGGCACGGTTCTTTTCTTTGTAGTCAACATCCTGGACATCAACGACCTCGAGGAGATTCCCTGGAATATCATCCTGCTTTTCGCCGGCGCCATGTCGATCGGCTTCTGCCTCTGGGAAACCGGCGCGGCCGAATGGATGGCCGTCAACTGGCTCACTCTTTTCCAGGACGCGCCTGCGATCGTGTTCATCCTGGGCATGGCATTTTTGATCATGGTCATGACCAACTTCATCATGAACGTGGCGGCTATTTCCATCGCCCTGCCTGTGGCCCTCGTCATAGCGCCCTATCTCGGCATCGGAGGCGAAGCCGTCCTGTTTTCCGCCCTGGTCGTCGCCGGGATGCCGTTTCTGCTCCTGGTGGGTGCGGCTCCCAACGCCATCGCCTACAATTCCAGGCAGTTCACCACCGGTGAATTTTTCCTGTACGGCATTCCCGCCAGCATCATTCTCATGCTGGTTACCTACGCCGCCGTGCAGTTTGTATGGCCCTTGATGGGGATGGAGGTTTATCTCCCGGGAACCTAGCAGAAAAGAAAATTCCGCGCCGAGTAATCGATTCCGGCCCCGATTCGCTCCCGCCATCAACATTCTCCGCAGCGGCGAAGCCTCCCAGGATCGCATTTCCAGAGGCCGTGGATTCGGTTGCAATTAAAAAACGCCCGAGTGCTATGTATAATGAACCCCTGACGGAGGTCGGCATGGTCGAAGCGTATTCGGAGACAGGAAACGACGCCCGCCCGCTCAACGCCGCGATTGTGGGCGGGGGCAAAGGTTGCGTGTCCATCATGCGGATGGTGGAGGAAGGAACGCTGCAGGACTTTCCCATGCGCATTCTCGGGGTGGCGGACGTCAAACCGGACGCCCCCGGGATTCTGCACGCCAGGGAGGTCGGAGTTCCCGTAGTAACGCTCCGTTACAGGGACCTTTACGAGATTCCCGGTCTGGACCTGATCATCGAACTGACCGGGATCCGTTCATTGACGGATGAGATCGAGCGGACCCGCCCGTCCCATGTGCACATCATCGATCACGTCGTGGCGGGCCTCCTCTGGAAGCTGCACCAGGCCCAGCAGTCGGTGATCGTGCACCGCACGGAAATGGAGAAGCGGGTGGAGGCGGAACGCGAGCGCGTCACCCAGATCCTGAATTCCATCCCCGATGAAATCCTCGTCCTGGACAGGGAAATGATTGTCCAGGACACCAATTCGTCCTTTTTGAAGAACAACAACATGACCCTGGAGCAGGCCCGGGGGCAGCACTGTTACGACATACCGCAGCTTGTGCGCGGCGAATGCCAGATAGCGGTCGGAGACTGCCGGTTTCGGAATGTTACCGAAACCGGACGGTCCGAATCCTTTGTCCGCAAGCATTACGACGAGAAAGGCCAGGTTCGGTATACGTCCATCGTCGGCGCACCCTGGCGGGACAGAGACGGCAGGGTCGTGGGCATGATCGAAATTACCAGGGATATTACGCAGCGCATACGGCTGGAGGAGGATCTCCAGGTCATGGAAGTTCAGCTCCAGAAGCTTATGGAAATGGCGCCCCAGGCAACCTGGGTCAAGGACCGCAACGGCCGCTACAACGACGTCAATCCGGCGGCCTGCAAGCTTTTCGGGAAAAGCGCGGGCGAAATCATGGGGCGCACGGATCTGGAGCTGTTTCCGCGGGACGCGGCCGAGAAACTGAAGCACGGAGACCAGGAAGCTTTAAAAAAAGGCGACTCGGTCTCCTATCAGATTGACCTGGAGCTCGAAAACCGCAAGGTTTTCCTGTCCATAGTCAAATTTCCCATGACGGACAAGGATGGAAAGCGCTCCGCGGTCTGCGGCATAGCGGAGGATGTCACGGCCCAGAAGGAGGCCGAAATCCAGCTGAAGTCCACCCAGGAGTACCTGCAGAACATCATCGACAATTCCCCGGTGCTGATTATTACATCCAACATGGAAGGGAATATCGTTTCCTTCAACCGCGGAGCCGAGGAATCGCTCGGGTACCGGGCCGAGGAAGTGATCGGCGGATCGGGCGCCGTTCTTTTCATCGATCCCTCGCTCCGGGAGGATCTTTTGAGCCAGGTTCATAAGACCGGCAAGCCGGTCCGCGATTATTCCCTGGAACTGAAAAGAAAGGACGGATCGCCCGTGCCGGTTTCCATGACCCTGTCGCAGCTTCACGACTCCTCCGGCCGGACAATCGGCATCGTGGGCATTTCCAAGGACATCTCGCAGCGCAAAGCCCTCATGGGCCAGATTATCCAGTCCGAACGCCAGGCCGCCGTGGGCCGCCTTGCATCCGGGGTGGCCCATGAAATCAACAACCCCCTGGCCATCATTGCGGAAATAGCGGGCTTTCTGAACGAGCTGATGGAAGCGGAATCCGGGAAGGTGAGCAGGGAATTCATGGAGGAGCTCCGGGACGGCCTGCCCAAGATTCTCAAGCACGTGAACCGGGGCAAGGACATCACCCGCCGCCTGCTTACATTCGCGAGGAAGACCGAAGACCGAGTCCAGCTGGCGGACGTCAATGCGTCTCTCGAAGAAATTCTTCCATTCCTGGAAAAGCAGGCGCGCCTGGCCAATGTCGCCATTCACCGGGACTATCAGGACAACATTTCGAAAGTGCCGATCGAGGAGCTGCAGCTCCAGGAGATTTTCATCAATCTCATCACCAATGCCATCCAGGCCCTCGGGGACCGGGAGCAGGGGAATATCTGGCTCACCACGCGGGAGGAAGACGGCAAGGTGACCATATCCGTCCGGGACGACGGGAAGGGAATCGACGATTCGGTGCGGGACCGCCTCTTCGATCCCTTTACCACGACCAAACCTACGGGGATAGGAACCGGTCTGGGGCTCTCGATATGCTACGGTATCGTGAAAAGGCACGACGGCGAGATCCGGGTCTCTTCAAGCCCGGGGCAGGGCGCCGCGTTCACGGTCATCCTTCCGGTCGTCAAAGTGAAGACGTCTCAGGAAAATGCGAATGAACAGGACTGAGAGGGCAATGAGTCACTGAAGATATGCGGGGCTCCACGGCCGTGTGCGCGGGGCTGCAGGAAAGGGGTTCACCAGGATTTATTCTTCATAATTTCCGTGATTTTTTCCTCCACGTTTTTGTCGACCAGGACCATTCTTTTCGCTTTGGCCGATTTTATTTTCTGAACCAATTCTTTGAAGTCGGCCGGTTTTTCAAGGAAGTCCAGGGCGCCGTGTTTCATGGCGTCCACGCCGTCACGGATGGAGCCGTGCCCGGTAAGAAGTATTATCTGAAGATCCGGATTGATTTTCTTCAGCCGCTTGAGGGTTTCGATTCCGTCCAGGCCGGGCATCTTCAGGTCCAGAACGATCGCAATAAAATCCTCCCCGGCGGCCTTTTCAAGCGCTTCCTTCCCACCGGAAGCTGTTTCCGTATCCCATCCCTTTGCGCGGAGCCGTTTGGCCAGGGCGGTGATAAAGTCCTGTTCGTCGTCCACGATCAATATTTTTTCCGGAACCGCA
This sequence comes from Acidobacteriota bacterium, assembly GCA_016933615.1. GTDB lineage: Bacteria > Acidobacteriota > UBA6911 > UBA6911 > UBA6911 > UBA6911. The sequence goes on along the minus strand of JAFGAO010000276.1, from coordinate 6,345 downwards.
TTCTGGGCATCCATGATTTCGGTCTTCCTCGCTCTACAATAAAATAATAATACAACAATATCCGCATCAAAAGACGCCCGTTCCTTAAAAATCGCCGGCGGCGCAGGGCGGGATTTCAGGATTTCCACCTGCGCTGGAAGACGCCCGGGCGGTAGGTGAATTTCTCCAGCGCTTTTTCGGGATTCGAATAGGCCAGAACGTCTGTAAGAGGCAGAACCGGACCCGCGGGTTCGAGGCGGTCGAAAATATGGCGCACTTCGGCCGACGATATCTCGATTTCCCGCACCCGCCCCTGGGGCTTGATGCTGATTCCGATGGGCTGGAATAGATTGACGTAGTTCCCGACATCCTCGTCGAATATGTCGATGAAGATTCCGGTGAAGCTGGCGAAACCATAGGGGCGGAAAGCCTCGCTGCGCGCGCTGTCGGTCAGCCTGTTGTACTCTATGTTGGTGTTGGTGACGGCGCCCTTGAGCTGGTAGGGCGCGAGCTTGGAGGAAAGAATAATCTTCATGTAGGGAAGCAGCCGGTTGACGGGGGCCCCGTCGCCCCCCAGCTCCGCCTGGCTGTCGTATATGTTGAAATAGTTCTGGGTCAGTTCGATCCCTATCGGGGTCTGCTCCGTGGTGCGGAAGGTCGCGGCCGTTTCCGGCGGCACCTGCGCCATAAATTCCTCGCTCACTCGGAACAGGGTCCGGCCCGCCACCTTGTGGGTGTAAGGCTTGTTGATGTCGTAATCGACCACGCTGCTGGTGAGCCTCTCGATGTCGACGAGCAGCTTGATGCGGTGGCTCGACCATCCCGGCTGCAGGTATTCGTTGGGGATGGATACCAGGACCTCCCGTTGTTCCTCCGCGGAAAACAGCAGGATGTTTTCGCGGGCGTCGTCATAGGTCCTCTTGAAAGGCTCCATCGTGGCCATCAGGTGGCCGCAGTCGGTGGACTGGTCGGTTTCGCTCAGGGGCCGGCGCACGTTTCCGAACCGGCCGCCGCTTTCGCCCGGGATGTACCCCACGTGCGAGCCTCCGAAGTCCAGGTTGATCGAGGCGTGGTGGACCGCGGCTCCCAGGGATCCCTCGTTGTAGAAGCCCCCGATCTTCCCCTTGTCGAAGGGGTAGCGCCCCGTGAATGCGTAGAGGCAGAGGTCCACTCCGAACAGGGATTCGTCCGAACATTTCCATTTGCAGGGCAGGGCGCTTCTACGTTCGTAGGTGAATCCCATTTTCCTGACGATGTCGCTTTCAAGGAAACGCATCGCCCGGGCCACAAAGTCCTGGAAAAGATAGGGGCGCTCCTTGAAAAGGATGATGCATTCCTGCACCGCGGGAAGAAATGCGCCGGGGTTGCAGTATGGGGGAAGCCAGCTCCGGTTGCTCGGGGTCACGTTTGCCTCCTCGGTCGGGGGTTTCAGGGCAGCGCGACTCTTCAGGGCGCAGCCTGAGGCGAACGGCGCTGGAGGTCTCCATTTTACTGAGCCTAAGTCCGGGAGGGAAGAAAAACCGTCGCCGTTTAATGCACGGTGACGGGGAGGCCCAGGTCTTGCAGCAGCGCTTTCAATATACTTATTTTTCCCTCTGTGGGAGGTTCGGCTTCCGGGACGGACCTGCCGTCGTCAAGCCGCAGGTATTTCATGGCCCCTAAATTATGGTATGGCAGCAGTTGAACTACGGTCACAGCCTGTCCCAGCGACCGGCAGAACAGGCCCGTTTCCCGGACGCTTTCATCGGAGTCGTTGAAATCGGGGATGACCGGGATGCGGATCTGCATTTTTCCGCCGTCCTGCGCGATTTTTTTCGCGTTTTCAAGAATCAGTTGGTTCGGCACCCCTGTCGCCGTTTGATGCCGGCGGCTGTCCATGTGCTTCAGGTCGTACAGGAACAGATCGGCATGGGGCAGGATATTTCTAATGACGTCGTATTGCGCATATCCGGTGGTGTCCACCGCGGTGTGCACGCCGCATGCTTTCAGACGCTCCAGGAGCCGCGAAACAAATTCCGGTTGGGACAGCGGCTCGCCTCCCGATATCGTGACCCCGCCGCCGGACCGGTCGTAGAACGGCTTATCCTTGATCACCCGCTCCAGAAGATCCTCCACGGTATAGTCCGTGCCGCACATGGTGAGCGCGTTCCGGACGCAGATCCGCGCGCAGTCGCCGCAGTCGTCGCAAATCGCGCGGTCGATGCGAATGTGGCGGACCGTTTCCCGCGTTGCCTCGTTTTTCAATGTCTTGCCCGGGAAGATTGCCCCCCTGGGGCACGCATCCAGGCATTTCGTGCATGCATCCAGGCCGGCGCATTTCATTGCGATCCAGAGCAGCTGCGCGTGAAACGCCTGTGATTCTGGGCTGTGGCACCAGGGGCAGCGCATGGGGCATCCCTTCATGAAAACGGTGGTGCGGATGCCGGGGCCGTCCTGAACGGAAAACCCCTGGATGTCGTACACCTTTCCTGTTAATTCCTTATCCATTTTTTAAAGGTTGAGCTCGGTTCGCTTGATGATGTCGTCCTGGCTGGCTTTGTAGAGCTCGACGAAATAGGCGCTGAAGCCGGCGATGCGGACGACCAGGTCCCTATACTCCTCCGGTTTTTCCTGGGCACGCCTCAGAACGTCTCCGCTGACGATATTGAACTGCGTTTCCATGCCGCCCATGGCGAAATACGTTTGTATCAGGGCGATGAGCTTTGATTTGCCCGTTTCATTGCGCAGCGCCGTGGGATGGAACCGCATGTTCAGAAGGGTCCCGTTTGAAAATTTGCGCTGGTCGATCGCCGTGACGGATTTGATCGTGGCCGTGGGCCCGTTTTTGTCCATCTGCTGCACGGGGGAGATGCCGTCCGAGAGGGGTTCTCCTGCCCTTCTTCCGTCCGGAGACGCGGCGGTCATCATGCCGAAAAGGACGTGGGCCGTGACCGGGTACAGCCCCGCCGCGTACCGGCTGCGGGGGCCCGAAGCGGCCCGGACCGCATTGCCGTAAACATCGGACGCCCACCCGGCAAAACGGTCCGCGTATTCGTCGTCGTTGCCGTAGTGGGGCGCTTGGTTCAGGATGAACTGGCGCAGATCCTCCCTGCCTTCCCAGTTCGTCATGATCGCGTCGTAAAGCTCGCGGGCGCCGACCAGTTTCTTGTCGTATACCATGTATTTCACGACCGCCAGGCTGTCGGCGATGCTGCCGATGGCGATTCCGGCATTGCCGGTGGAGTTGTATTTCGCGCCCCCGTTCATCACGTCTTTGCCGGATTCCATGCAGCCGTCGATGGTGGCTGAAAGAAGCGGGAGCTGCATGTGCCGGGACGCGACATACTCCCACGTGTTCACCAGGCTAACATGCCAGTGGACGAAGTGCTCCATCTGCCTTTTCGTCGCCTCCAGGACTTCGTCGAAAGTCTTCATCTCGTAAAGATAGCCGGTCGGCAGGCCGACCCGCCCTCCCATTTTCCCGTCGGGGCCGGGCATGGGGTTGCGGCCGTCGTTGATCGCCAGCAGGAAGGCGCCCAGAAGATTGAAAAAGGATTCGGTGCCGTTGCCTCCGGGGCAGGCCCATTCGTCGCCGCAGCCCTGCGGTTCCACGCAGCCGATCAGGCAGTAATTCCGGGCGCTTTCAAGCGAAAGCCCCCTGTCGACCAGGGCCGGGATGATGACGTCGTCGTTTTCGAATGTGGGCACGCCGCCCGCGATCCGGGTCGTTTCAATGGCAGCCTCCCAGAGTTGCGAAGGGGTGCCCTTGTGGATGCGCAGGGACTGGGGCGGGTCGTGAAGCACGAGCCGGCCGGCAGACTGCAGCATCATGAACGAAACCGCGTTGGTCGCATCCCTGCCGTCTTTGGTGACTCCCCCGAGGGTCATCAGCTGCCCGCTGGTGTAGCCGGGGCCGCTGAGGGTGGCGAAGTAGGGCCATATTTTGTTCATTTCCGCTACTTTGAGATAGAAAAGATCAAGTAGTTACTGAGCTTTTTCGTGCGTAATCCTTCCGGCTGCGATATCCGCTTCGTAGTAGCTTCCGAGGTACTGGTCCACGCGCCCGAAACTGATCCCATGCTGCTGCCCGTCCAGGCATAGCCCGATCTGGTACAGGAACATGCACTGCAGGGCGTCATGGTAAGTGCGGCACGGGTTTTCCATGATCCGGTTCAGGCAGTCGGCCATTTCGCCGAGTTCTTTTTTCCGGGCCGGATCGTTTTCCGCCTGCGCCAGCCGGGCGCACTCCCTTGCGTACCGTTTCGAAAGGGCGATCATGCCGTCGCACACGATCGTGACGGCGCGGTAGAAGTTGTACTTCTCGACGCTGTCGCCGAAAAGGACGCCTTCCATTTCGTCCATTTTTGCCCTGGCTTCGGCCTTTATGGCGCCAAAACCCCTGTGGAGCGCTTTTTCAAAATTGGCTACGAAATGGCCCACTGGAGAGGTGCAGGTATTTTTTGCGCTGAAATAGGTGGCGCCGCTTCCCGCGGCGTCGAAATAACCCGGCGGTATGTATTCATCCACCTTGGCGCTCAAACATTCCTTGCGCCAGAAATCGCCCGTCCCGAGAACATATTCGGCGTCCTTTTCGTCGATGTCGTAGGGGTCCACGTCCCTTTTGGGAATGGTGCCGGCGGCGAGTTCATCCAGAAACCAGCCGAAGGAAATTTCGGGGTACAGGGCGCAGGCCCGGTACCTGCCCGCCTGCCAGCCGACGATCACCTCGTCTTCATTGACCAGGACGGGCAGCTTCTCGCAGATGTTTTGAAAATTCCGGGCTCTTTTCAGGATGCCCTGCAGCTGGGGATTCTCCCGGTAGAACTCCGTTACGATCCTGTAGCGCGCGGTGCAGATGCAGGGTCTGGTAGTCCGGTATTTTTCGCGTATTTTCGCGACGCGTTCCGTAACCGGGCTCAACGCATACTTTGTTTTCGACCCTGGAATATCTGCAGCCAGGGTGTCCGATGTCTGTCCCATGGATTTTCCGCGGCCTCCTTTTGTATGCCTGCCATTTTATACTGCATTGCGTCGCGGTAACAGCCGCTTGTACGGATCGGGATTTTGCATCCGTTCAATGGGCCGTGGCTGATCATCGTTTCATCGCAGGGTTCCGTTTTCGAAATGGTTTTCCTGCAGTAGGAGCAGACCGTTATCATTCAGTTCTCCGATCCGAACCGGAACCAGTCGAAGTCGGCATATCCGGAGCTCTCCGCAAGGTCGGGGTTTATGTGAAACAGATCCGCCTTGGCGCCGATCCAGGTGCCGGCGGCGGCTTTGAATTCCCGGCCGATGGGCTGGAAAGACGCTCCGTCGGTGCTGTAGGAAAAGCGGCACACGGCATCGCGGCCGACATTGACGCCCAGCAAGCAGGTGTCGCGGTCCAGGGCGACGGACTCGATCTTCTCGGTTCTATCGTATCCCTGGAAATAAGTGCCGGTATACATGCCCAGCTCCAGCCCGGTTTCGGCCTTCGTCATGGCCAGGCAGCCCCACTCGCGGCCCATGCAAGGCCCATAAACTGACACAGCAGAGTCTGGCAAAAAGCCTTGGAATGGGGCAGGACCAGATATCCAAGCTGGAACAGCGCAGCGATCTGCTTCTGTCCACTCTCAGAAACTATGTCGAAGCCATGGGCGGCAAACTGACTATTCTGGCTGAATTCCCCGAGCATAAGCCTGTTGTAATATCGGGGATTGAGGCGCTGGAAAATCGCCAATAACAATTTATATGTATGATGCCGTTTCTACGACTATTTCTGGCTCCGGCTCATGTTCCTCAGCGCAGCGTCTAACCCGACCTCCCATTTCACCGGCAAAGAACGGGATGTGGAGACAGGATTGGATTACTTCGGGGCGCGGTACTTCTCAGGGGCACTTCGGCGATCTCCCATTTAAGAAAAGCTAAGGCTTATCGGTCATCAGGAGCTTGTTGAGCAGCTCTACGATCGGCGGCAGATCGTTTTGAATGGTGTCCCAAATGATGGAAGGATGCAGATTCCAGTAGGCGTGGACCGAGAAGTTGCGGAGGTCTATCATCTGACGCCACGGGATATCCGGATACCGGCTTTTGAATCTCCGGAGGGATGTGGTTTGCGGCTTCGCCGATAACGGTCAGGTTATGAATGACCGCTTCCAAGATCTCTTCCTCGTTCCCGAACGTTTCAAAATCCACATCGGAAACATAGCGCCGGATTTTGGCAATGGCATTGAGAATATCCTGGATGCGGAAAATCCAATCTCTAGGCGGCATAGATGGCTTCTCGAAGGATGCGTTCTTTCAGGGCAGGCTTGATGCCGTCGCGTAAAACAAGGTCCACTTTGGATATGCCTAAAATGCTTTCCAGGTAGTGTTGTGTCCGGGAAAGATGAAACAGGCCGACCGGCC
>JAFGAO010000275.1 GCA_016933615.1 Acidobacteriota bacterium | reverse complement strand
TCTTACCGGCCTCGTCGTCAGCCAGGCCCGAACCTTGTGTTCGCCCTCTTACCGGCCTCGTCGTCAGCCAGGCCCGAACCTTGTGTTTGCCCTCTTACCAGCCTCGTCGTCAGCCAGGCCCGAACCTCGTGCCCGCCCTCTTGAGGGAAATGCGAGCTGGCGGCCTGCCCGGATTTCAGTTACAATGACGCCACTCTGAATTTTGTCGGGGCATAGCGCAGCCTGGTAGCGCGCCTGCCTTGGGCGCAGGAGGTCCCCGGTTCAAATCCGGGTGCCCCGACCACCCCCGGCCGGTTTCCGTTCCGAAAGGAATACAATCCTGTATGGAAGCGATATACAACGATTGAGGGCGTCGGCGAACGCCGCAGTCAGGTCCGCTCTCCGCGCCCGTCGGTGGCGGGCGTATCGATGCCGAGCCGCTGTATCTTCCGGTACAGCGTGCTCAAATTGATGCCGAGATCTCTCGCGGCAAGCGTCCGGTTCCCCCGGTGCCTCAAGAGCGCTTCCTGAATCAGGGATTTCTCGACAGTTTTCAGATTCATTCTTTGCCCGGGATCTATGAGCTCGCGGGCTGCGCTGCGCGTAAGATCCGGCGGGAAATGCCGGGGTTCAATCATCCCGGAACGGCAGAGCACGAATGCATGCTCCAGTATGTTCTGCAGCTCCCGGACATTGCCCGGGAAATCATGATTCATTAGCAGCGACAACGCTTCTTTGGAGAGTCCGGCAATCTCCCGGTCATGCAGCAGATTGTAGGCGGCTATGAAATGATCGGCCAGCAGGGGTATATCTTCCCGCCTTTCCTTCAACGTGGGAACGTCGATCTGAACCACGCGGATCCTGTAGTAGAGATCCTGCCTGAATTTCCCTTGATGGACAAGTTGCTTCAGGTCTTTGTTGGTTGCGGCGATGATGCGCACGTCCGCGCGCACGGAATCCACGGATCCCAGCGGCTCGTAGGTCCTCTCCTGAAGAACCCTGAGCAACCGCACCTGCATGGCGGGCGAGATGTCGCCGATCTCATCCAGAAAAAGCGTTCCTCCGGCAGCCAGGGCGAAGCGGCCGGGTTTGTCTCTTTTGGCGTCCGTGAAGGCTCCGGCCTTGTAACCGAACAGCTCCGATTCGAGCAGCGTGTCCGGCAGAGCGCCGCAGTTTACGGCCACAAAGCGCTTCCGGCGCCGCGGGGAGAGGGCGTGAACCGCGCGGGCGACCAGTTCCTTACCGGTCCCGCTGGCGCCATGGATCAGCACGGTCGCGTTGCTGTCGGAGATCTGCGGAAGGATATCGAATAAATGGGTGATGGCGGCGCTCCTGCCGACAATGTCGGCAAAGGTCTGCTTGCCCTTGAGCTTCTTGCGGAGCTCCTCGACCTGCCGGATATCCTGAAACGTCTCCACGCCGCCTATGACAAGGCCGCCGGTGTCGCGTAAAACGGCGGCGGACACCTTGATGGGAATGCGCGCTCCAAATGCGTCGATCACGAAAACGGACGCATTGACGGCCGGTTCGCCCGTGCTCAGAACTTCCTTCATCACGCATGCGTCCTGGCATATGTTGGCGCGGAACACCTCGCTGCACCGCTGTCCGACGGCATCCTGCCGGCGTATGCCCGTGATCGTTTCCGCAGCCCGGTTGAAGGAGGTAATGCGCCAGTTGAGATCGATAGTGAAAACCCCCTCGTTGATGGAATCCAGAATGGGATCGCGGTAGCGCGCCACATCGAGCGCTGCGCGGCTTGATTTTTTTTCGGATGTCGACCTGTCCGACCGCATCGCCGCCTGCCTCCTTTCTGATTCCAATACCGCTTATTCGTGCATAAAGCAATCATTTTTTGCCGTCTGCACGATTATAATCGGCAGGAAACTGTACCGCAATCCGGCTAAACTCAATGAATCCGTACAAATCCAAATATTCACCTTTGGCACGCAATATGCATATAGCTTTAATATGAAGATCGTACTGGCGATCGACAGAGACAGGATTTCACCCGTGCTCGACGCCGCGAGGTGCTTTCTTCTGGTTACCGCGGGCCCGGACGGCCCGCCGATTCGCCGGAAGCTGCACATTGCCGACGCGGATCCGGTCACGAAGGCCAAACGAATTGCCGGGCTGGGCGGGGAAATCCTGATCTGCGGCGCGGTCTCATGGCCGCTGGAAGCCTTGCTCCACTCCTCAGGTATCCGGGTGATCCCCAATACCTGCGGTCCGACGGAAGAAGTGATCGCCGCTTTCTTCAGAGGGGACCTGACCGAGCGGGCTTTCCTGATGCCGGGATGTCCCGGCCGGCAGTACAGGCGCCGCCATCGTCACGGTATGAAATGGCGGATGAGGGGATATTGACCCGGATTATCCGGGCATAAAAGAAAGGAGTTCAACCATGCCAGGAGGAGATAGAACAGGACCGGCCGGCTTCGGTCCGATGACCGGACGCAGAGCAGGATTTTGTGCGGGTTACGCCGCACCGGGATTCATGAATCCCGCGTACGGGATAGGCGGCGGAGGCTGGGGACGCGGTTTCGGCGGCGGAGGCCGGCGCCATCGCCATTGGTATTATGCGACCGGATTGCCCGGATGGCAGCGCACGTTTACGGACTGGCCGGCCTACACGCCTCCCTTTTCGGGCGCATCCGTTTCCCCTCCCACCAAGGAGCAGGAACTGGACGCCCTGAAAAATCAGGCCAAATATTTTGAGCAGGCACTGGACGACCTGCGCAATCGCATCAGCGAGTTCGAGTCGGCCGCGGAAAACCCGAAGAGCAAGTAATCCGGACTGTTTCCGGCATCCGGGAAACGGAATGGCGGGGGGGGGATGCCCCAAGACCGTCCCGGATGGCCGTATCGGGCAATCCGCTTGCCCCGGTTCATGATGCCGGGAGCATGCGGCATTCAGAAAGGAAGAATGAAACAACGATGAGCAACGGATATGGCGGTATGGGCCGGGGTCGCGGAGGCGGCCGCGGTGGAGGCGGTGGAAGAGGACGGGGCACGGGACAGGGACAAGGTGCCGGCCGGGTTCCCGGTAAAGGACGGGGGGACATGCGGCCGGCCGGCTTTTCGCCGCCGGTTCCGGAACCGCGCAATGCCGGCCGGGATGCAGGGGCGCTCAGGGAGCAGGCGCAGGACATTATGGATCAGCTCAGCTCCATCCGCCAAAGAATCGCCGACATGGAAGCAAGCGGCACCAGTCCATCGGCTCCCGGTGGAAAAAGGGTTCGGGAAGCGACGGCGGTGATAAATCAGGAGCTATGTATTCAATGCGGTTTGTGCATCGAAGCCTGCCCGGAGCAGGCCATCCGCATCAACGGCATCACGGAAATCGATCAGAGCAAATGCACGGGATGCGGCGCATGCGCGAATGTATGCCCAAACGAAGCCATATCCATTCAGGAAATAGCGTTGCACCGCGCGCGATCATAAGAAGCATAGGCTGCCGCGTCGCGTCAGGACAGCCGGATCGGCAGACTGCGGCGGGATATCTCCTGCTCCCGTCGCCATTCTCCGAGGAAACCGAAACAAATGGCCGTCCGCTCCATCGTACTCTATGAAAATAATGAAGCCGTGTTGCGCCGGATGAGCGAACCTTTCCCGGAGGGCTCAAAAGGAACGGGCGGGCTCGTGGCGGATCTCAAGGACACGCTGCTGCATCACCTCGACGGCATCGGCCTGGCGGCCCCCCAGATTGGCGTGCACCGGCGGGCGATCATGGTTCGCTTTGGCACGGGCAAGAGGAAGAATCCCGATCCGCCCATCGGCATCATCAATCCCGTCATCGTGGAGGCGGGCCGCGAGCTCGCGGACTTCGACGGCTGCCTGAGTTTTCCGGGGCTCTACGCAGAGACAGTTCGGCCGCATTTCATAAGGCTGCAGGGGATCGATGAATGCGGGAATGCATCGGAGTGGACGCTCGACGGCTTCGATGCGGTCTTGGTGCACCACGAAGTGGATCATCTGAACGGCGTGCTTTTCATCGACCGGGTTTTCCCCCCCGACAGGATTTACACGGAAACGGGAGCGCGATGGGTAAATCCGAGAACGGCACCGCCGGCATGACGGCAGAGAGCGGCCCTTGAAAGGCTCATTATCAAAGATACGGCCTACGGTTTAACGGACACCGGAAGGCCTAAAAGAAAGCAATTTACAGGAAAGGAAGAAAAATTCGATGTCAAAAGCAACCGGCAATGACTCCTCAGGTGCGGCGCGGGAAAAACATCCCGGAGAGCGGGATCAGGACATCCTTGACCGCCGGGCCCTGCAATCGCGGATGTCTCAAATCCGGCATAAGATTCTGGTGCTGTCCGGCAAAGGGGGCGTCGGCAAGAGCACCGTGGCCGTGAACCTGGCCGTGGCACTGGCAATGGCAGGCAAAAGGGTGGGCCTGCTCGATGTCGACATTCACGGGCCGAGCGTTCCCAAGCTTCTGCATATCGAAGGAATGCCCATTTCCGGCAGCGAAAACGCCCTGCATCCCGTCGAGGTCGCCTGCAGCCCCGGAATGATCAACGTCATGTCGATCGGTTTTCTGCTGCGCGACAGGGATGACGCCGTCATCTGGCGCGGCCCGAGAAAGTACGGCGTCATCAAGCAGTTTTTAAAGGATGTCGAGTGGGGGAACCTCGATTTCCTGGTAGTGGACTCGCCTCCCGGGACCGGGGACGAGCCCCTGGCCGTCGCTCAGCTCCTGGAAAATGCCGACGGCGCCATTGTGGTCACCACGCCGCAGGAGATCGCGGTCCAGGACGTCCGGCGCTGCGTCGTCTTCTGCCGCCAGTTGAATCTGCCGGTGATTGGCGTGGTCGAGAACATGAGCGGCTATACATGCCCTAAATGCGGCGAGCACGTCAGCATCTTCGGCGACGGCGGCGGACGGGCCATGGCCGAAGAAATGGGGTTGCCCTATCTCGCCGGCATTCCCATCGAGCCCGAAATTGTTGCGTCGGGCGACGGCGGCACCCCCATGGTCCAGGCGCATCCGCACTCCAAAACAGCCACGGCTTTCGGCCGGATTGTCCGCGCCCTGCTCCGGGAAGAACTGGTCGAGACCGAGAATAAGGCCGGTATTTCGGATAACGGGCATGCGATGAGGATTGCTGTTCCCGTAACCGGCGGCGTCATGTCCTCGCATTTCGGCCACTGCGAACGTTTCGTTCTCTTTGATGTGGGTGAAGACGGAAAGACCGTCGGCAGCAAACGGGAGGTCGTACCCCCGCCTCACGAGCCCGGCACATTCCCGAGGTGGCTTCATGAACAGGGAGCGACGGTCATTATCGCCGGCGGCATGGGTTCCCGCGCTCAGAGCCTCTTCGGCCAGAACGACATCCGGGTCGTGGTGGGCGCAACCGGCGGCAATCCCGATTCCATCGTACAAAGCTTTCTCGAAGGGCGCCTGGAAACAGGCGCCAATATCTGCGATCACTAGCAGCCTTGACTGCACGCAGCGAGCTTCATTTTGAGAAGATGCGATGGAATGGAAAATGCCCGTTAAAAATTACTGAGAGATTCTCGGAGTACGCAGGGACGCCGGCCCGGAAAATCAAAGAATGACACGTCGAATATCAATTTTGTATTTCTTGATACGGTTCCAGACAGTCACTCTGGAAACGCCGAGCAAACGCGCCGCTTCAGCCTGATTTCCGCTCGACTTTTTCAACGCCTCAATCAGCTCTTGTTTCTGCGAGTCGGCCGGGACAGCCCACGAAGCCTTGGACATCCTGCGCGATTCCGCATCTCCGCAGATGCTTTGAGGCAGGTGGGTCGGCTGGATCAGGGGCTCATGGCAGGCGACAAAAGCGTATTCGATGGCGCTCCGAAGCTCCCGGACATTTCCCGGCCATTTATGCATCATCAGAAACGACATGGCCTCTTCGCTGATCCCTCGAATTGGATTCCCGCTTTTCAATTGCCTTTTCTCGAAGAAGGCGTTCGCAAGCAGGGGGATATCGTCTATCCGGTCCCTGAGCGGAGGCAGCCGGATGGGAATGACATTGATCCTGAAGTAAAGGTCGTCCCGGAAGGAGCCTTTATCGACGAGTGATTTCAAATCCTTATTGGTTGCTGTGATAATACGTACGTCGACCGGGATGGGGCGGTTGTCTCCAACCCGCTCGATTACCTTTTCCTCAAGCACGCGGAGCAGTTTTACCTGGGTGGAAAGCGGAAGGTCGCCTATTTCGTCCAGAAAGATGTCTCCCCCGCGCGCCGATTCGAACCTCCCCTCCCTGGACCGGTATGCGCCGGTGTAGGCGCCCTTCACGTGCCCGAACAATTCGCTTTCCAGGAGAGATTCGCTCAAGACCGCGCAGTTTATCTTGACATAAGGCTTGGTTTTCCGGGCTCCGGTCTCATGAATGGCGTTGGCGACCATCTCTTTCCCCGTTCCGCTCTCGCCAAGAACAATTACAGGGGCATCCGATTGCGCCGCATTTTGAATCAGAGTGAATATCCTTTGCATGGATCCAGAAGCGCCGATTATGCCCTGAAAACCGTCTTCGGAGCGAAGATAGCGCTGAAACGCATCGATCTGATGATCCTTCTGGACAATCTCCGTGATATCGGTCAGGGTCTCTACCGCTCCGATGGTTTCTCCGCCGGAATCGTGGAGAAGCGAGGCGTTCTTCAATACATGAATTTCGCGGCCGTCCTTTCTCATCAAGGCGCATCGGCGCATTTTGAGCCTTCCCGTTCGGAATAAAGCGCACCAGTGCTCGCCCCGGCTGTCCCGCACGGCCTGACAGGCGTCACAGTGCAAAATCGTGCAGGGTGTGCCGATCATATCTTTACGGGAATACCCGGTAATAGTTTCAAGCGCCCGGTTGACCGAAACAATGATTCCGGCCCGATCCACAACCATCAATCCGTCCTGGATTGTGTTTACCACCGTTTTCCAGTAATTATTCAAATCCTTTTCCAGCATGGCTCGTTTCTCGCTTAACATATATTAATTACCCTTAACACCCGGGTGCAGTCAAATCAAACAATAAATCGCGGCGGTGATCCTATTCGCATTTAAAATCAATAAATTGGCTGAATTCATCGAAGAACCTGCCTGCGGCATGCGTCTTGCACATATAAGCTTTTGGATATTCAATGCAAAAAAGATCCCCGTTTCATCCGCCTGAGAAAAGGAGGCATTAAGGACAAAGCGACGGGAATCCAACGAATACGGTCATGAAAAAATCTTAACAGCCGTTAAATTAGCTTAACACCTATTCGCCATCCGGTGCGGCCCTCCATCGTCCTCAACACCATTAGGTGCTTATTATCAATTACATACATCAGAATGTGTCCGGCATTCTTTGGCATGGATTTTGCAGTTAACTCAAGTGAGGATAATAAAGATGCTCAAGAAGGAGAATCCCATGGAAAGAAAGACAAAAACAAATGTGGAAGATTATACGGAACTTTACGGACATAAGGCTTTCCGTCCGCTGACATTTTTCAAGGATGACAACGGATACGGATGGCTGTGCGACAAGAGTATCGACCCCCACAAGGACCTGAGAAAACAGGGTTGCTGGAGGTGTGACGAAATGGCTTTTCCTACCGGAGGAAGGTAGTTCCGGGGAAAGCTCAAAGCGTCAGACGAGGCATTACGTCGCGCAAACAGGAGAGGACCGGAAGCTAAAAGGCAACCACTTTTGACGCGGGCGGAAGGGGTGCGTTTTCTTTTCATCGTACCGCAGCCGAGCCATGGACCCGCAAAGACGGAAGCGGGAGAAAAAAGAAAAGCGCTCTAAGATGAAAAAAGCCCGGAAATAGAATAAAATAGGCCCTCAATCCTTTCCTTGATATAAGGGTACGGCGCGTATGAATCTGATCCCGTCAGTCCTGAACCATGCGCTTTTGATTACCGGATTCGTTGCCATCATCATGCTGGTGATCGAGTATCTCAACGTGGTCAGCCAGGGCGCCTGGCAGAAACGGTTGGCGGGAAATCTGTTCGGCCAGTATCTGCTGGCATCCTTTTTGGGCGCCACGCCGGGATGCCTGGGTGCCTTTGCCGTCGTCGCCATGTACACGCACGGGCGCCTGACCTTCGGCAGCCTCCTGGCCGCAATGATCGCGACCAGCGGCGATGAATCCTTTGTCATGTTCGCCCTGATTCCCAAAACCGCCGCGCTTCTGACGTGCCTGCTTTTTTGCATAGGGCTGCTCGCGGGTTTCCTGGCCGACCGGCTGATAGGGCCTCGGGGGACGCGGATTCTGTCCTGCAATGCGGATTTCCGGCTTCACACGGAGCAAGACTGCCGGTGTTTCGACGCCGGGGGATTCGTCGCGCAATGGAAGAAGTGCTCGGCCGCTCGCGGCACGCTGACCTTTGCCCTGCTGGTTTTCTGGACGCTCGTCGCTTCCGGAGAAATAGGCCCGAGGGATTGGGGCTGGATCCGCATCACGCTCCTGGTGGCCTCCGGCGTGGGTCTTTTCATCGTGGTTACCGTTCCCGAGCACTTCCTGGAAGAGCACCTTTGGAAGCACGTGGTCCGGGAGCATGTGCCGCGGATTTTCCTATGGACCTTCAGCGCGCTTTTCCTGATGGAGCTCATCGTCAACCGCTGGGAAATAGGAGATTTGATACAAAGCAACAAATGGATCGTGATGATCCTGTCCGCCCTGATCGGCCTGGTACCCGAATCCGGGCCCCATCTGATATTCGTGACATTGTTCGATCAGGACCTGGTGCCGCTGAGCACCCTGGTTACGAGTTCCATCGTGCAGGACGGCCACGGCATGCTGCCCATGCTGGCTCATTCGCGCCGGATTTTTTTCCTGATCAAGCTGATTGCCCTGATCGTAGGGCTCCTTGTGGGGTCCGCGCTTATGGCCGTCGGATACTGAAAGGGAGCAGGTTCCCGAATTGCCCTTCCCCGTCGTTTCTTCTCATAATAAATCCGCCATGCAAGCGCCGTCGCGGGCCGCCTCGGCCGGCTGGCCCGCACACCCTATTTTCTGCTCCGGGCGGACTATGGCGTCAAGCTGGACCGGGAATCCGGTGAGCCCGCCTGCAAGTTTTTCTTCAGCATCGGCCGGGCTTATCAAGCGGCGGATTTCAATTTACCCTTCCGGATCAAACCGTCGACGCTCAAGGAACCGGATCCCCTGGAAGCCATGTAGAGAAAAAGGAAACAGTAAAGAGCCGCCAGTTCTCCTCTGTTTTCGATCGGCCAGAATCCCTGGGGCGCATGCGCCATGAAATAGGCGACGGCCATCTGGCCGCTTGCAATGAATGCGGCATAACCCGTCCCAAGTCCCAAAAAAACGAGGAGCCCGCCGAACAATTCAATAATTCCGGCGACGATGTACAGGGGCTCCGATGCGGGTCCCTGGGCGCCGAACATGCCGAAAAGCTTCTGAGCCCCGTGCAAGGCAAACAGCAGCCCGGCAACAATCCGCAGAATCGAATACAAAATGTCCGAGTATTTTCCCAGCCATGAAAGCATTCCGACCTCCTGTCATTGCGGCTTACCGCTCCGCCGAGAAAGTTTTTTGTTCTTTCCCGATAGTACCGGCGGCACTCGCGTTTTTCAAGCATGCAAAAGGTGCGCCTACCGCCCGTCCCGCCGCGAGCCTATAAAAAAACAGATTCTCTGCTTTGCGATCGAATCCGATACCGACCCCGAGCGCCTCTTTTCGGGGCAAGCCAAAGCGGCGCCTTGCAGGCGTGGCTGATTGCCGATAAACGCTATAGCATATTGCATTCTCAAGAGCCTGCCGCCCACGATCCGCACGATTTTATCCTGAACCGATATTCCCGCCGTAAAAGCACGCTATGAACATCCAATCGCCCCCTCCGGAACACAAACAAGAGCCGGTCCACCAGGGCCGCGACCGCATTCCTCCGGGGTGGCTAGGGGGGGGCGGCGCCCTCGCGGATTTTTTTCCGGCAGGCAGCCCGGACCGGGTAAACCCGCAGGGATTTTTGCTGGAATCAGCAATGCCGCACGCTCCCGAACCCCCAAACGGCGGCCCCGATCGGACTTTAAATATGTCTTTTATTTGCAGCGTTTTACCTTTCTGCAACGTCGAAGAAAAAAATAGCGCGAATTTATACGATTTTAGTTGACAACGCCAAAAAATACCGTATAACTTTCTTCGACTTTCCGATATGTATCTAATGTTGAAGCCGGGTTTGCTCAACATCAGATGCAAAGAAAAAAGCGGCGTTTGCAGCACATTCTACCTTTTTTGGAAAGGTTAATGAATTCGATGGACGACGACATCTCATCTTCCGAAAACGATGAACCTCCGGGTACGGGCTTCACGCAACCCAGTCTTCCCGGGATACTCCTTAGTACGGCTTTCCCCTCCAAGGATCCCTTTCGACGACATGCCACCAAAAAGATGAGAGCGGCCCCGCGCCGCTCCGTCTACACGGGTGTTATTTCCTTTACCGTAAAAACCGATCCCCACAAGCGCGCCTGCAGGGCGAACTCCAACGCGTTTGTTTCGGGGGAGCGCGCCCTGCATTTCCGCAGGGAGCATTTCCCGGGGATATCGGACCGGGAATGGAACGACTGGCGCTGGCAACTGGCCAACCGCATACGGGACCTGGCCGGCCTTGAAAGGATCCTGTGCCTTTCAGATGAAGAGCGCCGGGCAATTTCCGAACATACGGGCTCTTTGCCGGTGGCTTTTACCCCCTATTATGCGAGCCTGCTGGATCGCACGGATCCCCTGCAGCCTCTGCGCCGGACGGTCGTCAAGAGCGGCGGGGAAAACCTGGTCCTTCAGGAAGAAGAGGCGGATCCTCTCAACGAGGACGGAGACTCCCCCGTGCCCGGCCTGGTTCACCGCTATCCCGACCGCGTCCTGTTGCTGACAACCGGTTTCTGCTCGGTGTACTGCCGCTACTGTACCCGTTCGCGCCTGGTCGGAAATCACGGCACCGAAACCGGATACAACATGAAGCACTGGGAGGATGCCGCCGCGTATATCGAGCAGCACCGGGAGATCCGCGACGTGGTCCTGTCGGGGGGAGACCCCCTCACGCTGCCGGACGGCCGCATCGAATGGCTTCTCGAGCGGCTGCGTCGCATCAGCCACGTGGAGATTATCCGGATCGGCACCAAGATTCCTGCGGTTTTGCCGCAGCGAATCACGCCCGCCCTGGTAAGAACGCTGCGACGCTACCATCCCCTGTGGATGAGCCTCCATTTCACCCATCCGGAGGAATTGACGCCGGAAACAGCCCTGGCCTGCGGCCGGCTGGCCGATGCCGGCATTCCGCTCGGCAGCCAGACGGTCCTGCTCAAGGGCGTGAACGACTCCGTTGAAACGATGACCCGGCTCAACCAGGGCCTGCTCAAAATCCGGGTCCGGCCCTATTACCTCTACCAGTGCGATCCGGTCCAGGGCTCCTCCCATTTTCGCACCACCGTGGAGAAGGGCCTGGAAATCATAGCCGGCCTCCGGGGACACACGAGCGGCTATGCCGTGCCCCACTATGTGATCGACGCTCCGGGAGGCGGCGGCAAGATCCCCCTGCTGCCGAATTACATGGAAAACCGCGACGGCGCGAATCTCGTGCTGAAGAATTACAAAGGCAATCTGTATCGCTATCCGGATCCGGTTTCTCCGGCACAGGCAAAGCATCCATCCGGCGACGCCCGGGGGGAAGCGTTGTGATGAAGGTCGGATTAACCTACGATCTCCGCCAAAGCTACCTGGATATGGGTTACGGCGAGGAGGAAACGGCGGAGTTCGACCGGATCGACACCATCGAAGCCATCGAACAGACCCTGCGGCATTTGGGATACGACACCGAGCGAATCGGCAATATCCTGGACCTGACCGACAGGCTCTCCAGGGGAGACCGGTGGGATATCGTCTTCAACATCGCGGAAGGGCTTCGCGGCATCGGCCGGGAAGCGCAGGTGCCCGCCCTTCTGGACGCCTACGATATTCCCTACACATTCTCCGACCCCCTCGTGCTGGCGCTGACGCTGCACAAGGGCATGACCAAACGGGTGCTGCGGGACCTCGGGATACCGACTCCGGACTTTGCCGAGATCCATTCCGAAGAAGACATAAGCAAAGTCCGGCTTCCCTATCCTTTATTCGCCAAACCCGCTGCCGAAGGCACCGGCAAAGGCATCAATCCGGCCTCGATAATTAAGGGCGATGCGGAATTGCACCGGGTCTGCCGGGAGCTTCTTGCCCGGTACAAACAGCCGGCGCTGGTGGAGACTTTTCTGCCGGGGCGCGAATTCACAGCCGCCATTGCCGGGACCGGAAGCCGCGCCAGAGTTCTGGGCGTGATGGAAATCTTTCTTAAAAGCAACGCCGAAGCGGACGTGTATTCCTACTCCAACAAGGAAGAAAGCGAGCTTTATGTCGACTACGCCCTGGCGGACGACGCCCTGGCTCGGGATGCCGCACGAACAGCGCTCGAGGCTTGGGCGGGCCTAGGCTGCCGGGACGCCGGACGCGTCGATCTAAGGGCCGACGCCCGGGGC
Organism: Acidobacteriota bacterium; assembly: GCA_016933615.1. Lineage (GTDB taxonomy): Bacteria > Acidobacteriota > UBA6911 > UBA6911 > UBA6911 > UBA6911. The sequence continues at coordinate 17,797 of JAFGAO010000275.1, read as the reverse complement.
GTTGCAAACGTAATTGAGGTGAATCCGCTGGCCGGGATCCATCCGCACCACTCCGACCTTCCCATCATCTGCAATCTGGCCGGGATTTCCTATGTGCGGCTTTTCGAAATGATCATGGAAAGCGCTCGCGCGCGCCTGCCCGGACGGTCCTTTAAAGCAGGCAAACAGGGGATTCCCGCTTCGATACGACGATGAAAATTACGATATTGCACGCGGATGTTTCTGCAGAGTCCGGGGAAGACGAGCGGGATGCCCTGGTCCAGGCGGCGGCAATCCGCAGGTCGCTGCTCGAACTGGGGCACGAAGTCGCCCTTATGCCCGCCACGCTCGATCTTCGGAAAATGGAAACCGATCTCGGCGCAGCGAAACCGGACCTGGTTTTCAACCTGGTGGAATCCCTGGGCGGCACCGGCCGTCTCCTCCATCTTGCGCCGGCGCTGCTGGAACATCTTTCCATCCCTTTTACCGGAGCGGGCTCCGAAAGCCTATACCTGACGACCGGGAAACTGCTGACCAAGGAACGGCTCCGGTACCGGGGGATCGCCACCCCGGACTGGACGGCCGCAAGCGGGACGATGGATTCCGATATGGACTTCCCTCCCCCTTATATTATCAAACCCGCATGGGAGGATGCCTCCGTGGGCGTGGACGACACGTCCATCGTATACACGCGGGAAATCCTGACGCAGGCGTTTGAGGAAAAGAAAAAGCGCTTCGGCGACTGTTTTGTCGAATCCTTTATCGACGGCCGGGAATTCAATTTGTCGCTTCTGGAAGGAAAGCGCGGGGTGCAGGTGCTGCCGCCCGCTGAAATCCTCTTCAGTAAGTTTCCCGACGGCAAGCCCGGAATCGTCGGCTACAGCGCCAAGTGGGAACCGGGGTCGTTCGAGTACCGATGCACTCCGAGAAATTTCGATTTCCCTGAAGATGAAGCATCTCTGCTCGGAGAGCTGGGGGAAATTTCCAGGCGCTGCTGGGACATTTTCAATCTGCGGGGTTACGCGCGGATCGATTTCCGGGTCGACCGTCATTCCCGGCCGTGGGTCATCGAAATCAACGCCAACCCCTGTATCTCGCCCGATGCCGGTTTTGTGGCCGCAATCCGCCGGGCGGGGCTTTCCTACAACCGGATGATCGAATGCATTCTTGAAAGCGCGTCGCTTTCCTAGGGAATCTCCATGTTCCGTATACGCCGCATCTACGACAGTTCCCTTCCGTCCAGCATCGATGCCATTGAGCAGGTGAAGAAAATCCTTCACGACCAGTTCCCGGGAGTGGATGAAAAGGACATTGCAAAAATCAACGACCAGCTCGTCAATCCGCTGAAGCACCGATTCCGCTCCATTCTCTTCGTGGCCGACGATTCCAGCCGCCGGGTCAAGGGGTTCGCCCTGCTGATGCACGCGGCGGATCTCGATTTCTGCTATCTGGATTTTATTTCCGCCGCGCGGTTTGTAACCGGCAGGGGGATCGGCAGCGCGCTGTACGACAAGGTGCGGGAAGAGGCGCTGGCCCTGGGCGCTGTCGGCATTTTTTTTGAATGCCTTCCGGACGATCCCGCGTTGTGCCGCGACGGGCAGGTTCTCAAGCAGAACGCTTCGCGCCTTCGTTTTTACGAGCGCTACGGAGTCCGGCCCGTATGCAATACCGCCTATGAAACGCCGGTTCGCGAAGGCGGCGACTGCCCTCCCTACCTGATGTTCGACGGCCTGGGGCTCGGCAGGCCCTTGTCCCGCGCGAAGGCCAGGGAAATCGTCCGGGCGATCCTGGAAAGGAAATACGGCAACGTCTGCCCGGAATCCTACATCGATATGGTTGTGGACTCCTTCAGGGACGACCCTGTCCGATTTCGAGAATGCCGGTATGCGCGAGGCGACCCCCGCTCTTCGATAAAGGTCAACGGAGCCGGGGGGATGCCCATCGCCCTGGTCGTCAACGACAAGCACGACATCCATCATGTAAACGACCGGGGCTACGTGGAGGCGCCGGTGCGCATAAAATCAATCCTGCAGGAAATCCTGCCGAGCGGACTGTTCGAAACCTTCGAGCCGCGCACCTATTCGGAAAGGCATATCCGGGCGGTGCACGACGGCGCGTTTGTCGATTATCTCCGGAGGGTCTGCGAAAACGTTCCGGAAAACAGGTCCGTGTATCCGTACGTTTTTCCGATCCGCAACGCGGCCCGGCCGCCGGTTGAGCTTCCTGTTCGCGCCGGATACTACTGTATCGACACGTTTACGCCCCTCTACCACAACGCGTTTCTGGCCGCGAAAAGGGCCGTGGACTGCACCCTGGCCGCCGCCGACAAGATTCTCCAGGGATACCCGATCGCCTACTCGCTGGTCCGTCCTCCCGGACATCACGCCGAGCGGAGGGCGTTCGGCGGCTTCTGCTATTTCAACTCCGCGGCGGTGGCGGCCCATTACCTCAGCGCCTACGGGAAGGTGGCCGTTCTGGATGTGGACTACCATCACGGAAACGGGCAACAGAATATTTTCTACAAGAGGAACGACGTTTTAACGGTTTCGATCCACGGGCACCCGAGATTCGCCTACCCTTATTTTTCCGGCTTTCCCGACGAGACGGGATTATGCGCGGGAGCGGGGTTCAATGTGAATTATCCGTTGCCGGAACAGGCGGACGGATACTTTTACAGGGAGGTCCTCGGGAAAGCCCTGAGGAAAATCCGCAAGTTCGGCCCCCGGTTTCTGGTGGTGGCTCTAGGGCTGGATACCGCCAAGGGGGATCCGACCGGAACCTGGAGCCTGGGCGCCGGGGATTTCGAGCGCAACGGCGCCCTGATCGGATCGTTGAAGTGTCCGACGCTGGTGGTTCAGGAGGGCGGCTACAGAGCGCGTTCGCTCGGCGTCAACGCCCGTAATTTCTTTCAGGGAATGTGGGCGGAATACCATTCCCGGAATATGCAGGAAAAGAAGGAAACCGGCATTGAAATCGGAAGACATTAGATACCGGCATACGGTGAAATCGGCAGACCTCATAACCGTTCGGATGATCGTGGAATCGAGCGGCTTTTTCAACCGTGAAGAGATTGAAGTGGCGGCGGAGCTTGTCGCCGAACGGCTCTCCAAAGGGGAAAAGAGCGGCTATTTTTTTATTTTCGCCGAAATGGACGGGCGCGCGGTCGGCTACACGTGTTTCGGGCCGATCTCGGGAACTCTCTACAGCTTCGATTTCTACTGGATCGCCGTACGCGATGATTTTCGCGGACGGAAAATCGGGCAGGGGCTGCTCAGCAAAACCGAAGACGCGATCGGTTCAATGAACGGGCGCCGCATTTATGTAGAAACCTCTTCGCGGGATCTGTATGCGCCCACGCGGGCATTTTATGTTAAAAACGGCTATCGGCTCGAAGCGGCGCTCAAGGATTTCTACGCGCCGGGAGATTCCAAATACATTTATTTCAAAGAGGTTTAGGATATCCTTTCGCCCTTGGGTATGACGACAATGCCGCTGTCGGTGACCGTAAACCGTTCCGCATCCTTTTCGAGGTCGTAGCCGATTGAAAAGCCGGGAGGGATTTCGACATCCTTGTCGACGATAGCCCTGCGGATGCGGGCGTTGCGCCCGACGTTCACCCTTTCGAAAAGAATCGAGTCCTCAACCAGCGAAAAGGAATTGATGCGGACATCCGGCGAAAGGATGGACCGCTCCACACGGCCTCCGCTGACGATGCAGCCGTTGCACAGCAGCGAATCCAGGGCCACGCCGATGCGGTTGGCTTCCCCTCCGGCGAAAACGGTTTTGACCGGGGGCCGCAGTTCGGCAAAGCTCAGCACCGGAAACGAAGTGTCGTAGAGATTGAACAGGGGATTTGTCTTTACCAGATCCATGCTGGCTTCGTAGTAGGAATCCAGCGTCCCGATGTCGCGCCAGTAGCTGATTTCCTTCCTGTTCTCGTCGACGAAAGGATAGGCGTAGATTTTTTCTTTCGGGATAAGCCCGGGGATGATGTCCCGCCCGAAATCGTGGGAACTCTCGAGCCGGGAGTCCTCCGAAATGGCCCTGCAAAGCGTGTCGGTCTCAAAGACGTACACGCCCATGTTGACCCTGGACAGGTCCGGCCTGCCGGGAACCGGCTTCGGATTTTCGGGTTTTTCCTCGAAGCTCAGAATCCTGTTCTGATCGTCGGTTTCTAGAACTCCCATGCGGCCGGCGCCGGCCCTGTCGAAATCCACCGTCGCCACGGTGACGGAAGCGCCCGTCATCATGTGGGTCTCGATCATCCTGCTGTAATCCATCTTGTAGATGTGGTCTCCGGACAGGATCAGCACGCGCGCGGGCTTCCATCGCTCCAGGATATCGATATTCCGGAAAACCGCGTCCGCCGTTCCCTTGTACCAGCTGTCCGAGGTCTGAAACTGCGGAGGAACCGTGAAAAGAAATTCACCGGCGGCCCTGGAGAATATGTCCCATCCCCACTTCAGGTGCCGGTCCAGGGACAGGCTCCGGTACTGCGTCAGGACGAATATGCGCATCATGCCCGAATTGACGCAGTTTGAAAGGGTGAAGTCGATGATTCTATAGTGACCGCCGAAAGGTACGGCCGGTTTGCTTCTTTCCCGGGTCAAAGGGTAAAGCCGCTCCCCCTGCCCTCCGGCAAGAATGAATGTAAGGGTTTCCCTCAGGGACTTGACGCTTTTCATGGCTCATTCCGTTCCCGGTCGATAACGAACTCTCCCAGTACCTGGAACCGGGATCCAAACATTCTTAATTCGATTTCTTTGAACGATGCTTGAAACAATAGTACCCCATTCCCCGAAGAGAAAACAGGTATAAACAACCATTCCCGGCAGGCGTGGCTTTGGCTTGTCCCGCGCATCGGGGCTCGGGGGGGCTGCCGTCGATTTGCTCTGTAAGTCTCGGCATTAAAAAACCGGCCCCAATAGTCAACAAAATCTCTTGGAATATTCAGGCCGTGAGAAATGCGGGCCAGGTTCGCACGGCCATAGGCTGCGGTTTTAATTGTAATTAAGCGCACGCAGACCCTCCAGGCGGTTTGACGGTGAGAACCGGGCATCCGGCTCCGCGGAGTATTTTTTCCTCGACACTGCCCAGAAGAAAATGCATCAGCCCGGAAAGGCCGTCAGTGGCGAGAACTATTAAATCAACCTTGTTCCCGGAAGCGTATCCCAGTATTTCATTCACAACATGCCCCGTGACAACCTTGAGCTCCCAGGATATCTTCGGCTCGTTGAACTCATCAAAAATCCGTTTCAATTCCTTGCTGGAGCGGTCGACGATCTCGGCCCGGAGCCCCCGGACGATCTCCTTGCTTATGCCGTAAAAAGCGGGATGCGTGGTTTCCTCTATGACGTGCAGAACCTGCAGTTTCGCATCGCAGAGGCGGGCGAAGTCCCTGGCCGCCAGCGTGGCCATGATGGAATGGTCGGAGAAATCGATCGGGGAGAGAATCCTGTCCGTCTCCAGGGGAGGCTTGGGCGTTTCGGACTCGCGGATCGTCATTACCGGGCAGGGAGCTCTACGGACCACCTCCTGCGCGATGCTCCCGAGAAACATGTAGCCGAGCCCCCGCCGTCCGTGATCCCCATTACGATCAGGTCTATATTGTGGTCCGCCGCATATTCCAGTATCAGGGCATCCGCCGAGGTCCCCCTTGCCTCCTCCATTTTACGGAGGGGTTTCGGAAGACGAGGCGACGGTTGGATCGCCTCGTCTTCCGGAAGTTCAGTACATATCCGGGTCGGGCATTGCCGGAGTTTTTTGGGGCTTTTCCTTGATTTCACTCACCAGGGCCTCGGTGGTCAGCATCAGAGCCGCGATCGATGCTGCATTCTGCAAAGCCGTACGGGCGACCTTGGCGGGATCAATGACCCCGGCTTCCACCAGATCGCCGTATTCCTCCGTCAGCGCGTTGAAGCCGTAGTTTGCCTCTATGCTGGAACGCACCTTTTCTGCAACCACGGCGCCTTCATGGCCCGCGTTGACCGCAATCTGGCGCAGCGGCTCTTCCATGGCCCGTTTCACGATCGCGCATCCGACCGCTTCGTCGCCGTCCAGCTTGACCTTCTCCAAAGCGGGCAGGCAGCGCATGAACGCCACCCCGCCGCCCGGCACGATCCCCTCTTCCACGGCGGCCCGCGTGGCGTGCATGGCGTCTTCCACCCGGGCCTTTTTCTCCTTAAGCTCGGTCTCCGTGGAGGCGCCCACTTTTATCACCGCGACGCCGCCGACAAGCTTTGCCAGTCTTTCCTGCAGCTTCTCGCGATCGTAATCCGAAGTCGTCTCCTCGATCTGGACGCGCAGCTGCTTGACGCGGCCTTCTATGGCGGCCTGCTTTCCGGCGCCCTCGATAATGGTGGTGTTGTCCTTGTCGATCGTGATCTTCTTGGCGCGGCCCAGATCCGCCATCTTGACGTTTTCCAGCTTGATCCCCAGATCTTCCGAAATCACCTTTCCCCCGGTTAGAATCGCGATATCCTCCATCATGGCTTTGCGTCGGTCGCCGAATCCGGGCGCTTTCACCGCCGCCGCCTTAAGAGTGCCTCGCAGCTTGTTGACCACGAGCGTCGCCAGGGCCTCGCCGTCGATATCCTCGGCTATAATCAACAGCGGACTGCCGCTTTTCGCCACCTGTTCCAGCAGGGGCAGAAGATCCTTCATGGAGCTGATCTTTTTTTCATGCAGCAGGATCAGGCAGCCTTCGAAAACAGTTTCCATCCGCTCGGCGTCCGTCACGAAGTAGGGTGAAATGTACCCGCGGTCGAACTGCAGCCCCTCGACCACCTCCAGGGAAGTTTCAATCGATTTCGCCTCCTCCACGGTGATGACGCCGTCTTTACCGACCTTCTTCATGGCTTCCGCAATAATGTCGCCGATCGTCTTGTCGTTGTTGGCGGAAACGGCGCCGACCTGGGAGATCATCTCTCCCTTTACGTGTTTGCTCAATTTTTTGAGTTCGGCCACCGCCGTCTCCACGGCTTTTTCGATTCCACGTTTCAGGGCCATGGGGTTGGCGCCGGCGGCGACATTCCTGATCCCCTCGCGGAAAATTATTTGAGCCAGAACGGTCGCGGTCGTTGTGCCGTCCCCCGCGACATCGGAGGTTTTCGAAGCCACTTCCCGGACCATCTGGGCTCCCATGTTTTCGATCCCCTCTTTCAGTTCGATCTCTTTCGCGACCGTAACGCCGTCTTTGGTTATGACCGGGGAACCGAACTTCTTGTCCAGGAGCACGTTGCGTCCCCTGGGCCCCAGCGTGACCTTCACCGCATCGGCAAGCTGATTGACCCCCTGGACCAATGCCCGGCGCGATTTTTCGCCGTAAACAATTTCTTTTGCAGCCATTTTCACCAGCTCCTTTTATTGGATTCGTTGCAATGCCTTGATGGGAATTTTCAGGCTATTTTTCGATAACAGCAAGGACGTCGTCTTCCCGCATGATGACGTATTCCTCGTCTTCGATCTTGATGTCCGTTCCGGAATACCTGCCGAAGAGAATTCGATCCCCTTTTTTAATGTCCATTTTGGATCTTTTGCCGTCTTCGAGCATCTTGCCCGGTCCGGCGGCTACGACCTCCCCTTCCATCGGTTTTTCCTTGGCGGTATCGGGAATGATAATCCCACCCTTCACCACCTCTTTTTCTTCAATCCGTTTTACTAGAATCCGATCGTGCAAGGGTTTCACGTCCATAAAATTAACCTCCTTATCCACTCCCTGTTTTACCTGCTGATCTCTGCAGGGTGATAATTTATAAATTTTTTAACGGGTTCGTTGATTACGCGAATAGTGTCTAAGATGCCCAATCAAATCTGTCAATTGCAGAGCCGATGATTTATATGCCTTGGAAAACGGGGAAAATTCCCCGCCTAAGGGGGTAAACGACTTCGAATTCCCCTCTCCGGCTGAAACAGCCTGAAAAATCCGTAAAAAAATCATTGAAGTGGGAAATCATAGAATGGAATAATTCCGACTTCGCCTGATCCATATTGATTTACTTTCCGGATGGTCCGATCTATGCTGAAAAAACTCCTGCCTAAGGAAGACGTCTTTTTTACCCTTTTCGAGCAGCAGGCCGAAACGATCGGCCGGGGCCTGCTGTTATTCGAGCTGCTTATTAAAGAATACTCCCGTCTCGGGGAACTGAACGTGCGGATCAAGGCGGTGGAAAACGAATCCGACGAAATCGCCCATAAAATATACAACCTTCTGAACAACACATTTATCACGCCTTTTGACCGGGAGGACATCCGGATGCTGGCCCATCGGATGGACGACGTCATGGATCTCACGGAAAAGGCTGCTGCGCGCATGAAGATCTACGACCTTGCCGCCCCGCCCGTGAACACGGACCGCATGCTCGTCATTATCCGGAAAGCTTTCGGCAAAATAACTTCGGCCATACGCATGCTCCGGGAGCAGAAGAATTACCGGACGATTCTGCAGCTCTGCGTCGAGGTCAACAGCCTTGAAAACGAAGGGGACACCGTGCTGCGGGAATCCCTGGCCCGGTTGTTCAGGGAAACTTCCGATCCCATCTATCTGATAAAAGCGAAGGAAATCTATGAAAGCCTTGAAGAAGCCACCGACCGCTGCGAGGATCTTGCCAATATCCTGGAGACCATTTTAATGAAAAATGTCTAACCCGAGTCCCGATTTTTTACTGCCGGCCGGCAGTTGAATCCCGGCTGTTATAAATCCGACAGTTACCGAAACAAGAGGAATGCTCCTGCATCGGAACGCCGAGAGCGCCTGTTCGGAGACGAAATACACGAACGCACACTATGGACATTGCCCATTTCGCAATCCTTCTCATCGCGCTGGCGCTGCTGTTCGACTTTTTAAACGGTATGAACGATGCCGCCAATTCCATCGCCACGATCGTTTCCACGAGAGTGCTCTCGCCCAGGCTGGCCGTCGCCTGGGCCGCTTTCTTCAATATGGCCGCCGCCTTCGGATTCGGCGTGGGCGTGGCCAAAACCATCGGGAAAGGAATCGTAATCTCCGAAATCCTGTCCCTCTGGCTCGTTTTCTCGGTGCTTGTCGGCGCGATCCTATGGACCTACGGATGCACGTTGCTGGGGCTTCCAATCAGCGTTTCCCACGCACTGGTCGGAGGCATTATCGGGGCCGGCCTCATCAAGGGCGGCGTGAAAGTGCTGGTCTGGGGCGGAATCCTTAAGATCGCGGCTTTCATCGTTTTGTCGCCCCTGTTCGGTTTTATGCTGGGAATTCTTTTATCCGTTCTCGTAACCTGGATTTTCCGCCGCTGGCCGCCCCGGCGCGTGGATCGATTTTTCCGGGTCGGCCAGCTGGTTTCTTCCGCCCTGTTCAGCCTGGGTCACGGGGCCAACGACGCCCAGAAAACCATGGGCATCATCGTCATGATAGCGGTCGCTGTCGGCTGGCAGCGGGATTTTCATGTACCGCTTTGGATAATCCTTTCCTGCCATGCGGCCATCGCCCTCGGCACGCTTCTAGGGGGGTGGCGCGTTGTGCGGACTGTAGGCATGCGGGTAACCAAACTGGTGCCCGTAGGGGGATTCTGCGCGGAAAGCGCCGCGGCCATTTCCATCATCGGCAGTTCCCTGGGCGCGATACCCGTTTCGACCACCCACACCATTACCGGCGGAATCATCGGCGTCGGATCATTACGGCGCATGTCGGCGGTCAAATGGGGCGTTGCGGGCAATATCGTCGTAGCCTGGATTCTGACCCTTCCCGGAGCGGCCGCCCTATCGGCGCTCGTCTACCTGGCCGTCCGCGCCCTGGGGGGTGAGTAAGGGCATAAAACTCGTTAGACTTTTTTCCTCATCCTGGAATGGAAATGGGTCCATCTTCGCGGAGCCGGGAGCCGGTACGGAGTCACGGCCCCGCTCACAAAACGCACGTCTTCCACGGAAAAGAATGCATTGGGATTGTACTTATGGATCGTTTCCACGATGGGCTGGATGTCTTTGCGTTCGACGATGATGAAAATGATTTTGACGGGTCCCGTCGCGCCTTCCCCGTCGACTACCGTAAGGGCGTAGCCGGAGGACCGCAGAAAGGAGACAAGCTCTTCAGCATTCCGGCGCGTGATGATGCGGACGACCACCCTGCCTATGGAAATCCTGTTCTCGATAAGTACCCCCACATAATTGCCCGCGGCAAACCCCGCCGCGTAAGCGACGAGGCATAGCGGGTTTTCCAGGTGCTGAAAAATCTCGCGTATGACCAGAAGCCATATCAGCACTTCGAAAAAGCCGACGAAGGAAGCATAGTACCGAAGGTTGCGGTTGATGAAAATGATCCGCAACGTGCCCAGGCTTACGTCGACAATGCGGGTAAAAAAGATCAGGACGGGGAGCAGGCCCCATGTGTAGGCAGTGGATTCAAAAAAAACCGCCATGGTCGCACCTTGCATAGAAGCATCATCGAAGAGATGCAAAAGATAACCCATGGCGCGCTTATTGACTATAATTAATTCTCATGATTTATGAATCGTGAAAGCTAGATCCTGCAGCGGGCGAACCGATTGAAACAGGAAACGTGTGCAAATTTTCCCCATTTCCCTCCCTCACCTGCAGTAAAATGCCCATGAAAATTTATAAAAAGGGAAATACATCTAATCGGAAGCCGTGACTGAGCATGGTAGAGAGGCCGGACCGAAAAAACGCGGTTTGATCCACCTGTAAAGCTACACCTGTGCAGAAACCGATGTTCGCGGTGCCGGCCCTGCGGGAGTCACCCTATCTTTCTGTATAGGGGCCCTGCTGTGCGTCGTGGCGCTTCTGGCCCTGAATAGCGACTCGGGAATTTCCGGCGCCGGGAAAGATTAAAACCGAAAAAGCCGCGCGGCCGCGCCGAGCTCTCCGGTGTGTTTCCGGCATGTTGCTGGTGGGCTCATGGATGTTATGTAAGCACACTGTCGGACTGGACAAGTAAACAGTCCGTGAGTATATCCGCACCCAGGAGGAAGAGGACAAGCGGCAGGAAAACCTGCCCTTTGGGGGGCTTCGGCCCCCTTTACCGCCCAAGAGGGATTTTTGGCCCCTAACATTACCCGAGGTGCCCCTATGAGGCCCCTTCATCAAGCCAGCCGCGATACGGGCGGCAGCTGACTGGGCCAGCAGGGGTTGATCCCAAAGAGAAAAGCTTTTGAGGCAGCGTCATTCCGCTTTTTGCAGCGGGCATATGCATGGGAACCTTTTTTCTATGGGCCGTGACCGCTAAGGAATCAGGCGCTTCTTCATTCATCCAGAATCAGCAGTTGTATTATGGGAACATTGGCCGTAACCGCTTCCCCGGGACAGACGGTGTCTATGATGAGTTCCTGACCGCCCACGGCAAACGATCGGATCACACCGGTTAAGGTTATGGTGCCGGTGTCGTTTCCGCTACCGCCGGTGACTTCCACAATCACATCCCCGATGTTCAGGCCGTTGATATCGGCAAAATTGGAAAAGTTGCGGAAGTCTCCGTTTATGGCGATATTCAGGTTCCCGCCATATTCCCCAAACAGCAGGGTCAGCCCTTTGACCTTGCAGCCAAAATCGATGCCAAGATTCACGTTGTTGAGCCATACCCCCTGACCGGTTCCTCCGGCAAGCAGAGCGGGATCGATCCTGGCATAGCCGCTACTGGTCGGGTTCCCGTTTGCCCATGTAAAAGACAGAACCGACAAGTCCGCACCCGAATCGGTAAAGGTGTCTCCCACGTTATACTCGGTGCCCAGCATCATGCTTTCAAAGTCGACGCATCCCGATTCCGGGCAGATGTGATCGATCCAGAGTTCCTGCCCCCCTAAGGAAAAGGAGGTTACCGCGCCGAACACGAACAATTTTCCCTTATCTTGACCTGTCCCGTTGATTGCGTATACCTGTGTGCGGCCTATAGTCTGGTTATGGATATCCTGGAAGTCCGAGAAATTTACAAAGTCGCCGTTGATGGTTATATTTAGATTGCCGCCGTACTCGCCGAAGGAAAGAGAGAGACCCTGAAGTTTTTCCCCGAAATCAAAGGACAGGCTCACATTGTTCAAATTCATATCGAGCCCGGCGGCACCGGCTATCCCTGTCGAAAATACCGTTGCGTGCCCGCCGCTGTAGGAGGTCCCGTTGGACCAGGTGAAAGACTGCACCGTCATGATGGCGCCGGAGTCGATGAACGTGCTTCCCACAGAATAGCTGGTACCGCTTGTGAGGCTTTCGAAATCGATGCAACAGGTATGGGGGATAATGTTGTCGACCCAAAGCTCCTGCCCGCCCACTGAAAACGAATTGACAGTGCCGGTCAGGGTTGCCTTTCCCGTGTCATTGCCGCCCCCGTTTACGACCGACACGGTCACCCCGCCGACAGTCACACCGTGAAGTTCGTTGAAATTGCCAAAGTTCCGGAAATCGCCGTTGATGGTAATATTCAAGTTCCCGCCGTATTCACCGAACAGGAATGTCAATCCTTCCAATGGGCAGGTAAAATCGAAGCTCAGCGTAATGTTATTCGCATGCATGTCCTGGCCGACGCCGCCGGAATACTCGTCGGTGTCCACTGAAGCTTGACCGGCGCTGGTCGGGGTTCCATTGGACCAGACAAACGGTTCCATGCTGACGACCGTACCGCCCTCCGCAAAGGCCTGGCCCACCGAATAGGTCGCAGTGGGAGAAAGGCTTTCAAAACTCACACTGTCCGGATTGCATTTGCAGGTATCCGCCAGAAGAAAAACAGGCATAAATGCCAACATACCGACGCCCAGGGAAAGAAGTGCATTCAGCATAGCCCGCATGTATTCCGCTACCCTAGACCGATGAAAATCATTTTGTGATTCCATGCTAATCTCCTTTAAATTAAAGTACTATGGGTTCACGATGCGTGAATGCCTTGCCGTTGCTAATCGATTATAAATATTACCCATAGGTATTCAAAGCGTACATGAGATTCTGAACGGTCCGCTTTTTTACGGAAGGAATCAAAACAGGCAAATCCTTCGATGCCGACAGCGACCCCGAGCACGCTCCTGCCATCAAAATTCGCCGGAACGTCTGAGCCTCCCAGGGTCGCACGGCCAGTCGCCGTGGATTTATTTGTAATTAAAATGCCTCTGAAAATCGGCCTGAATTCCCGAAAGTTTTCGTAAAGGGAGATTTTCGGAAGTCCGGCGAAGTCACCGATGCCCCGGATTGCTTTAGCGGACGGCATCTCCTTCCAACGATTTCAGCCTTCTGACGGCGACGGTATACGTCGATGAGGAAAGGACCTCTTTCTCATCGGGAGGCTCGACCTTTCCATAGGCTTCGACCGCGGCGTCGGATGCGCCATAATGCTCCGCGATGCGCCCCAGGACATACCAATCCGCGGATTCCAGCTCCTGTTCGCTCCTGCTCTGGAGCAAAGCCATCAGGACATCCCGTGCTTCCGTTACACGTCCCAATTCCGCGTACACGGTGGCCAGGGTATGCAGGCAGTTTGCATTGGAATTTTGGGTCATTGCAACGGCCTGTTGAATGTATTGAAGCGTTTCGGCCGTGACGCGGTCCTCCATGATGTCCAGCCAGGCCAGATTGTTGTATTCTCCAAACGTCGCCTTTCCCGATTGTATCAGGACTTTCAGACGCTCGCGATGTTCGTTGAAATCTTCCTTATACCTTGATATTTCGGCATAGAGGGCGGCCGTATCCGTTTCTCCCGGAAAACGGTTCAAACGCTGTTGCAGTTCCTTCTCCGCATCATCGTATCGTTTGAGATATATCAAGGAAATGATCTTCATATAAAAGGCCGTGGAAGAGCGGGGATGAGCCTGCAGTAATTTTTCGACGGCCTCCAGAACCGTCTCATATCTTTTGGAATTGTATCCGGCGAGGGAGATCACGACATTCCGCCCGGTCTCAAAACTGCTTTCCCCATGGGAACCAATTTTTTCCTCGATGATCCGGATCGGCAGGTCCCCATAGGTTCCGTCAGCCATCAGGCCGGCGGCCGCCAACCGCATCTCTTCCACGCTTCCCTTTTTTCCGGCAGTCCAGATCCACTGCAGCGGGTTGCCCTTCAAAACATCCTCATTCCTATCGATGCCGGCACCCTCCGCCAGCCAGTCAAGCCACCGGCTTACCCGTTGCATTTCCCCCTCATCGATCCACAGGATCAGCTGTTTCCCGATCATGGCCGTCGTCCCGCCGAATCCGGCCAGGCGGTATTCATCTCCCGTCCTCAGGATATAAAAATCGATAGGTTGAATATCTCCGGCCAGCATCTTGGAAAATTGAAGGCGCGCCCGATACCCGGTTGCCGGATCGCCCGTCATCGACACCCAATCGGACGAGAGAAGCATGTCCGGGATCTGATCCGTCAAAAAACCCTTTTGATTCATCACCCACACGATGGAGTCCCGCATTTCCTTGATCTGCCCGGAGAGTATTTCCGCGTCGGCCGACTCCAGAAGGGGTCGCATGAAAAAGCGTTCCAGATCATTCAACCCGGGTTTCGTTTGTTCCGTCAGCGCAACCAGGAACCTGCAGACCAACCCCTTGGGATCCGCGGACGGGATCTCGCCTATTTCGTGCTTCCGGATGCTTCGCACAAGATCGGCCATGGTGAGGCGTGAGACGGAGTCCGGATCCCCCTTTGCACCGGACGCAAGCAGCGCGGCGGCTTCAGGATAATACCGCTGGGCTTTGAGCAGATTCCCGGCCGTGTTGAGAATGCGGCGGTAGGCATCCGCTTGCGATGCGATGCGTGATGCTTCTCGAATCGCTTCCTCCGTTCCATCAACGACGGCCGCTGCCGCAAGATAGAGCGCATCACGGTCGGAATTTCTTGAAGCTTCCTTCCAAAGGCTGCGGAGATCCTCGAATCGCGCCTTGTAGAGGAGGGCAAACATGAGATTGGTGGTCAGCCCCCTATCTCTCAGGCCGGAATCCATCGCCTCGTACTCGGAAATGGCTTCATCCAATCGGGATTCAGGGCTGTACCGTTTCGCGGCGGCATCATGCTCCAACAGAATCGCCAGTTCTCCGCGGGACAGGAAGTCATCCGGATCCATCTGCTTGGCCTTTCTCAGCGCATTCTCCGCGCCGGCGCAATCGAACCCGGGCATGAATTTTCGGCCCAGTTCGTCATGGGCCAGGATGACTCCCAGAGTTCTTTGGGCAACAAGCGACTCCGGATTCAATTCAACGGCTTTCTTTGCTTCCCGGCGCGCATTGCCGCCGAGACCGGCCGCAAGGTAGGCGCGGGCCACCTGCGTGCGGTAGAGCGCCTCTTCGGGAAATTGCTCCGTCAATATCCTGAATTCTTTCAACGCCTCGGGAATGTGTCCCGCCAGCAGATGGGCTTCCCCAGACTGCTGGAACACCACCTGGGGCATATTTTCGCCGTAGAACCTGGAGGTCTCGGACTTGAAAGCGGCCGCTTCTTCGACCGAGTAGAGGGGCTTTACCGTATCAAAACGCAGGCTGGCGGTTACAATGGAATCCTCATCCACTTCATATTCCTGGGTCATGACCGCTGGGCCGAAAAACCGCTTCTCATTGTCCGGTTTCGATGCCAAAGTGTATCCCGGAGGAGGGTGGATGCGATACAGGATTTCCATGACGTAAGGCGCCTGCAGAAGGACAGGGTACAGTCTTTTTCCCTCCCCCTTGTCAGCCGGATCGTCTGAGTCGTCCGGCTTGAGAATATCGGGGATCCTGCCGATGAGGTCCCCTATCCTGATGGGAACGCTGGCTTCAGTAGGAGTCGTCCAAATCCTGCGGCAGTCTTCCCCTTCCAGCCGCAATTCCATCGGCACGGACATGTCCTCAGGGTCCGATATGTCCATGGAAGCCAGGCCCCCGGCATGATACCGGTTCTTGACGTATTCCTCCAATTCCTCCCGCATCTCGGCGTCGGTTTTCCGGGCGAAGCTGCTCCGGTATTCGCGCTCGAACTCGCCGGAAACGTGCGTTGTCTCCACAATGCGTCCGCCCCCTTCTATGGCCAGAAATACCTCGCGAATCTCACTCTGAACGTTCTGCGAGGAAGAGCTCGAGGGCGTTTGCGTCAGGCCGGCAGCGGCATCCGATGCTATGAGGGCCAGGCGGCCCTGATCCGCATCCGGAAGCTCGCCGAGCCGCGCATAGGGGTTGGCAGGGTCAATCCACAGGTCCGGACCGGAAGGCACGTATACGATGGCGTGGTCGAATAAACCCATTCCCGGCAGTTCCGGATCGAGATCGTGTGCGGGCCCGGTATTCAAAAGGGCGACATAGGCGTCTATGCCCGATTCCCTGAGGAGGGCGACGAGCAGAGTCGCCTTGTCCTTGCAGTCCCCGAATTTCCTGTCCAGGGTCACCGAAGGCTCTGAAGGAATGTAGCTGCTCTCCCCGAATTCCACGCCCGTGTAGCGCACATTTTTATTGAGATAGTCCAGGAACCGTTCGATGATGCAGTCCCTGTCCCGTTCTTCCCCGGCGATCGTACGCGCTATCCCGCGCACGCTGGACGCCCCGATGCGGTCGTTGACGATATCCGAGTAGGAGGAAGCAACGGCGTTCCATGACCGGCCCGTGGAAAAGCGGAGTATGGGCCTTCGGGCAATGTCGCTGGGGGCATATTGCGTGTCTTCTTCCCAAGGCTTCAGCATGCCGATGGTGAACTGCGGCCGGACCCGATCCCGGCTTTCCGTGCGCACAGGTTCGATATCGGGGAAATGGTGCAGGATATACCTGAGGGGAATATCGGGTGGGGCGTCTATTGTGATGCGGGTTTTCAGGGTCGGCACGCTGTTTCCGATGGTGAAGGAGCGTATAACGCCGGCCGGGAATTTCGTTTTCATGTCCTCTACCCGATGGACTTCTTCAATGACCGACCCGACTTCCACCGCCGGCAACGGGCCCCGCAGGGTTTTCGTGTCCCCGTAAACATCCGGACCGTCCTCGGCGTCGCTGTACTCCCCGAGATTGGCCGGATCAAGCGCGTATTCCCTCCCGTCCGCCGTGATCACCCTTGCCCGGATATCGGGCCGGTCCTGGAACCAGGGGTGCCAGGATCTTCCAACGCGGGACCACGAGCTGACCGCTCCGGGCGAATCAATCCTGTATATCAGTCGATAGGTGAATTGAATTCTGCCGTCTCCCTCGATCCCGAAACGGCATTCTTCCAGCAGGACCTGAACTTCGTACTCTTCGTCGACCGGAACTTTGCCGGCCGCGGAGAGAATCTCTTCGGGAGTTCCGGAGAAGACGCCCCTATCCCACGGGCTTTCGGACTCGGTATCCGCGGCGGCCTGGATAAAAAAAACGAAGAGAATAAGGGCAGAGACGGGCGCCAGACGCATTGGTTTCCCCCTGTGAATACGGTTCAAATCCGGACAGTCAATCTGATCGGAGACGGCGGTTTCGAGGAAACCAATTGATAATGAAACACACCCTCAAGTCAAGGAAAACATGCTTCGAGCTGCCGCACTTCCAATTTCCATATCCCGGGTTCCCATCCGGTAGGAAAGCCCGGTTGCGGCCTGCCGGACGTGTTCGGGATGCCGGTCGGGGACATGAATCCAACGGATTTTGATTCAAAAATCCGGGCTGCGGATTAAATTTTCTTTGCAATCCGATATCCGTTGCCGATGTCGGACAATAGGGTGCCGGATTCTCTGTCTTCGGCCGCCACGACAACCGCGTCCGGGCTTTCCTCCGCGATGCACGTCTCATTAAATTCCCGCCCCAGCCTTATATCCACACCGAGTCCGATTATCTTTCTTTCAAGGTAACTACTCACCCGGTTCATCATCAGCGAAACCATGGCATATGCAGCGGCGGGACGATCTTTGATATCGAAATGAGCGAAAATAATTCCATGGACGGA
>JAFGAO010000035.1 GCA_016933615.1 Acidobacteriota bacterium | reverse complement strand
TCCGGAATCGTGGGAAAGATCTACCAGCAGTTCGCCGTAACCATCTCCACCGCCGTGTCGATCTCGACCCTGAACGCCCTGAGCCTCAGCCCGGCTCTGTGCTCCATCCTGCTGCGGCCGCACCGGAAAAAGAAATTTTCCTTTTTCGGGTGGTTCAACTGGGGATTGGATAAAGTTCGAGACATATATGTTTTCTGCGCCACGTGGCTGGTGCGTCACAAACCGGTCGCCGTCGGCTTTTTCCTGATCGTGGCTTCGGCCGCCTGGTTCCTGTTCTCGGGCCACCCGACCAGCTTCCTGCCCAGCGAGGACATGGGCGCAATCATGATCGACGTCCAGCTTCCGGAAAACGCCACCCAGCCGCGCACCATGGAAGTCATGCAGGAATTCTACGAAAAAGCCCACAAAATCCAGGGCATCGACCGGATGATGACAAT
Organism: Acidobacteriota bacterium; assembly: GCA_016933615.1. GTDB lineage: Bacteria > Acidobacteriota > UBA6911 > UBA6911 > UBA6911 > UBA6911. Next base: position 17,730 of record JAFGAO010000035.1, on the reverse strand, counting down.
GGTGGGTATGGGCCCAATGAACAGCGGCGGGGGCGGCAACAGCGGAATGGGTTTTATCGAGCTTAAGCCCTGGGACGAACGGACAACGCCCGAACTTCAGATCGATTCCCTTATCGAGCAGCTGAACCAGGTGGCCGCAACCATCCCGGGAGCGCAGATCAGGCCATTTAACCTGCCGGCCATCCGCGAGCTCGGCTTCAGCAGCGGCATGAACTTCCGCCTCCAGGCCGCCATGGGGCAATCTTCCGAGGATCTCGGCAACGCGCTCAATCTCATGGTCGACGAGGCCAACCGGGACCCGCGCATCAGCAGGGCCTACAGCACCTACCGCGCCAGCACGCCCCAGCTTTACCTCGACGTCGACCGCGAAAAAGCCGAAATGCTCGACGTTCCGATCGGCAGGGTTTTCTCCACGCTCCTTACGGTGATGGGCTCCCGCTACATCAATGATTTCAACCTGTACGACAGGGTGTACCAGGTGAAAGTTCAGGCGGACTATGCCAACCGTAGCAAACTGGAGGACATCCTGGATGTTTACGTCCAGAACAATCATGGACGGATGGTTCCGCTGACCACGCTGGTCGATGTCACCACCATCCTGGCGCCCCAGTCCATTGAGCGCTACAACATGTATCCGTCCGTGCAGATCAACGCCGATGTCGCGCCCGGATTCAGCTCCAGTGAAGGCATGCTGGCCCTGGAGAACACCATGATGAACGCACTCCCGCAGGGTTTCCAGTATGAATGGAGCGGGGCCAGCTACCAGGAGCGGGAAAACGAAGGGCAGGTCTCCATCCTGATCGTCATGGCCCTGGTTTTCGGCTTCCTGTTCCTGGTCGGACAGTACGAAAGCTGGACCATCCCCATCCCGGTCATGCTGTCGATCGCCGTGGCCGCCCTGGGCGCCATGATCGCGCTCGACATCGCCGGCATCCCCTTGAGCATCTACGCGCAGCTGGGGCTGATTCTCCTGGTGGGGCTGGCCAGCAAGAACGCTATCCTTATCGTGGAATTCGCCAAAAGGGAGCGCGAGCGCGGGCATTCCATCCTGGAATCCGCCGCCAAGGCTTCCAGGATCCGGTACCGGGCGGTGCTGATGACCGCTTTTTCCTTTATTCTCGGGGTTCTGCCGATGGTTCTGGCTACCGGCGCGGGCGCCGCGGGCAGGCGCCACATCGGCACGACCGTCTTCGGCGGCATGGTCGCGGCCGCCGTGTTCGGGGTGGTGCTGACGCCCTCCCTTTGGGCCATATTCCAGACAACCCGGGAAAGGGTGAAAACCTTCCTGCACATGCGCACGACGGTGGGAATTCTGAAAGACGCGCCGGCGCTGCCGGAAGAGAATGAATAAACAGTAGGGGCGAACCTCGTGTTCGCCCAGTCCGGTGTAGGGGCGAACCTTGTGTTCGCCCTTTAAGCAATGAATCCGATGTAGGGGCGAACCTTGTGTTCGCCCTTTAAACAAAAAGCAGCCAGACAGGGATCTTGTGTTTCCAATGCGCAATCTTCAATCTTTAATTTTGAATTGACATCCCATGAAAGAACTCCATAAAGCCGGCATCACCTCCGCCATCGCACTCCTTATGGCCGTTTTCACAGGCTGCAAAGCGGTCGGCCCCGACTACACGCCGGTGGAGGTCGCCGTGCCTTCGGAATGGCCCGCCGTGGAAACATCCGTCGGCAGCGCTGCGCAAACCGCGGACAGCCGGGCTTTGGCCCAATGGTGGACAACCCTGCAGGACCCGGTTCTCGGCAGCCTTATCGAAAGGGCCCTCGCCGGCAACAAGGATCTCAGGATTGCGCTTACCCGGATCCGCCAGTCCCGGGCGGCGCTGGGCGCGGCACAAAAACAACTCGACCCTTCCGTCAACGGGTCCGCGCAGTACCGCCGCTCCCAGTCCGGAACCCCCACGCCAGACGATCCGGATCCCGCGCTGTTCACGTCCGGAAGCGACTATTTCAACGCCGGGTTCGACGCCTCCTGGGAGATAGACCTTTTCGGGAAAAAACACCGCAGCATCGAAGCCGCGGCCGCCGAACTCGAAGCCTCCGAGGAGGGCTATCGAAGCGTGCTGGTCAGTCTCGCCTCGGAAACCGCCAACAACTACGTAAGGCTGCGCACCCTTCAAAAACAGCTGGAGATTGTCTACAAAAACCTGCAACTGCAGGAGAAAATCCAGGCTGTCCTGGAGGATCAGCTGGCCGCGGGGCTGATCGATTCCCTCAGGGTCCGGCAGTCCCGGTACAACATTGAAACGACGCGGGCGCGCATTCCGGGCTACCGCGCAAGCATCGAGGAAATCAGCAACACCCTGGCCATCCTGCTCGGCGCCATGCCGGGAGAGCTTCACGAGGAGCTTGCCGACCCCGGGCCCATACCGGTTCCCGGGGTTGAAATCGCCGTCGGCATCCCGGCCGACATCCTGCGCCGGCGCCCCGATATCCGGAGCGCCGAGAGAATGCTGGCGGCCCAGACCGCCAGGATCGGCGCGGCGACCGCCGATCTTTATCCCAGTTTCAAGCTGAGCGGATTCCTGGGAATGACGGCCGCCTCCGCCGACGCCTTCTTCTCCGACAACAGCCCCACCCTCAGCATTACGCCGTTTATCAGCGTTCCCGTCTTCAACCGCGGCCGGATCCGGGACCAGATCGAAATCCAGAATGCCGTCCAGGAACGCACCCTGATCGAATACGAAAACACAGTGCTGGACGCGATCAAGGAGGTCCGGGACGCCATCGCCGCCTATGGGGAAGAACAGAAGCGCTACAGGATACTGGAAAATGGGGCGGCGCAAGCCCGGGCGGCCCTTGAGGTCGCGGACGAACGGTTCCGTTCCGGGCTGGTGAATTTCCTGGATGTTCTCGACGCGCAGCGGGCCCTTCTTACGTTCGAGGAGAACCAGGTCAGCAGCAGGGGAACCGTCACGCAGGATCTCATCAAGCTTTACAAAGCCCTGGGAGGCGGATGGGATCCCGACGGAATATAGCGCCGGCGGCAATGCGGGCTATAAGGATTCCCACAATAACAAAGAGCATTCTGTAGTACAATCCCTCCAATGAAACGGCACCCAGCAACCCTTTCGTGAGGCTACACCATGGCGGATCTTGACGGAAGCAACGGATTGAGGAAGGAATTCAAAGCGGTCGGGCGGGCCAATATGCCCGGCAGGCTGTCGTATTCCATGGCCACCGGGATGGCCAGATACGGCGGCGATGCCGTGGTGCCCGGCATGCTCCATGCCAAATATCTCAGAAGCCCCTATGGCCGGGCCCGGATAAAGAGCATGGATGTCGGCAAAGCCAAAGCCCTGCCGGGCGTGGTTGCCATCGTGACCTGGGACGATCCCGAAGCCCGGGAAATATCCGGCCGCGGAGCAAGGGAGCCGCTGATCCCGCAGGATGCCGAAACCGAAAACCAGGAGGTAGGCGCCATTGTCGTCGCCGAAACGCCGGAAATCTGCGAGGAGGCGCTCCGGCGAATCGAGGTGGAATGGGAGGTGCTGCCGACCATCGTGGATGCGCTCGACGGCATCCAACCCGGCGCCGCGACCATAAAATTCCCCGCCGGACCGCCGTCGAGCGCCTCGACGGGGGATGTCGAGGCCGGTTTCAGGGAGGCGGACCACGTCGTCGAATTCGAGTGGGCCCAGCCCCGCAGGGCGTCGCACCCGCCCAATCCGAATGTGAGCGTCGCGTGGTGGGCGCAGGACCCGTGGGGAGCGCCGGGCGACACCCTGTATATCGAAGGCATTTGCCCCACCTGGGGATCCTTTGAACTGCGCCCCATGTACGAAATCACATACGACAAGCTTTTCCGCAAAACCCTGTTCCAGGGGGGGCGGTACTGCGACTGGTTCCACCGCCGTTCCCAGATGGTCACGCCTTTTCTGGCCAAAAGGACGGGCCGGCCGGTCCGGTGCGTAAATGAAAGGACGCACGAGTACTATCCCGGGGGCCAGCAGCGCGACGCGCACGTAAAATTGGGGTTCAACAACGACGGGCTTATTACGGCGGTCGAAGAGAGCGTCGTCAACGACTCCGGCTCTCCGCGCGATCGGGCATTCGGCTGGGGCGGATCAATCATGTTCAGTCCCTTCAACACCACGCGGTGCGTCAACATCAAGAGCAATTCCAGGTCCGTTTTCACCAATTCGGGCTTTACCATGGGCAGCCAGACTTCCCCCTACGACTGGGACGCCATGACGGTCGCCGAGCAGATCGTCGCGGAAAAACTGGACATGGATGTCCTGGATGTCGCGCTCAAGAACGTCCACGGGCCCTCTTCCCAGCAGGACCCCGGCATCCCCCCCAGCCTGCAGATGTGCATAGAAAAGGGCAGGGAGGCCATGAACTGGAAATGGCACCGCGCGGGAACCAAAAGGCTGCCCGACGGCAGGCTTCACGGGCTGGGCTTCCGCTACGCCCAGTCGCCCCGGCACGCCCAGCAGCCCTACACCGCGACCGTGACGGTCCAGGCCGACAATAAAGTGTACGTTCCGCTGAAGGGGCCCTGGATGGGCGCCTACGCCGCGGAATCCTGCGCCCTGGTCGTCGCCGAGGAAATGGGCGCTCGCGTAGAGGATGTGATTCTAAGCTACGATGAAAAGTTTCTTTTCACCCCCGTCGGAGGCGGAAGCGACGGCACGACGGCATCGGCCTGGGTCATGAAAGAGGCGGCCGTGAAATGCAAAAAGCTGCTCCTGGAACTGGCGGCCAGATCCAGCGCGTTCAATCCCGGTCCGAGGGCTTTCGGATCCTCCACGACCAGCGGGCCCAAAATCAGCCCGGAGGATCTCGATACGAAGGACACCATGGTCTTCCTGAAATCGGATCCGGGCAAGGCCTTCCCTTTCGGGAAGTTCATCGGCGACGAAGGATTCGGCGATCACGACCTGGATATCGCCGCAACCCACTTCGGCAGGCCGCCGGAAACGACCTGGCACAGGGGCGGGCACATCCTCGACGTCATGAACGCCAGCTTCTGCGAAGTCGCCGTGGATCCCGAAACGGGCGAAACCGAGGTGACCCGGTACCTGGTCGTCTGCGATCCGGGCAAGGTGCTGCGCCTGACCTCGTTTGAAGGCCAGCTGCACCAGGCGATGTTCTTCAGCCACGGCGGCTTGATGGAGGAATTCGTCTACGACAAGGCGACCGGGGTGAAGCTCAATACCAACATGTTCGAATACAAGAAGCCCACGATGCTGGATCTGGGGCCGATCGACACCTACGCCGTCGAAACGAGAGGCGGGAATGCAGCCTACGGCGCTTCGGGCATCAGCCATTGCATGGCCTCGCTGATTCTCCCCGTCTGCGCCGTCGCCAACGCCATCGGCCACTGGATCAAACCGCCCGTCACCCCGGACAAGGTGCTCAAAGCCCTGGGCAAGATGTAGGGGCGAACCTTGTGTTCGCCCCTACACCCATAAAATATAATTCCTTTAAACCTGGGCTCGTGTCAATACATGCAACAATGCCTGTATTGAAAGGGCGAACCTTGTGTTCGCCCCCACACCCATAAAATATAATTCCTTTAAACCTGGGCTCGTGTCATTGCCGGCAACATTATCTCCAGACGAACGCTTTCTTTTGTGGTCGGTTGCGGAGTACAGCGGCTTCCTGCTGCAGTCGTCGGGCCCGCAAGCGTCGGATAACACTGAAAGTGAGGCTGCTCGGCACGGGGAAACTGGTCAACGTGAGCCCGGAAAATGTGATTTGCGGCGACGGCGGCTGAGGCCCTACCGGGACCCGATTCCACAGTCGAGCGGAGAGAGCGAGATCGGTCTTTGTCCATTTTGCTTGCAGATTCAAGGCGTACTATAGGCCGCATGCCTGAATCTCCACTACCTGATATGGGCCAATTCAGCTACAATACGGCCGACCTATAAAATTATCGATTGCATTGCACCGGTTGTCGACGTGCAGGAGGCCTCCTCATGATCGGCAAGACGCTGGGACACTACGCGATCACATCACAGCTCGGCAAGGGCGGCATGGGCGAAGTCTACGAGGCCGACGACCTCAATCTAGGCCGCAAGGTCGCGCTGAAGTTTCTCCCCGAGGGATTCGCAGGCGACCCCGAAAGGATGGCCCGCTTCGAGCGCGAGGCCAAACTGCTGGCTTCGCTCAATCATCCAAACATCGCCTCAATTTACGGCCTGGAACAGGCGGAAGGAAAGCGCTTCCTGGTGATGGAGCTTGTCGAGGGCGAAACACTGGCTCAGAGGGTCAAAAAAGGAGCGTTGACCGTTGAAGAAGCCCTGGCGATATGCCGCCAGATAGCAGATGGGCTGGAGGCCGCGCACGATAAGGGAGTGATCCATCGGGACCTGAAGCCAGCCAACGTGATGGTCACAGAGGGCGACAAGGTCAAGATCCTGGACTTCGGGCTGGCCAAAGCGCTTTCCCAGGAAGCGCAGAGCATCGATTCTTCACAATCTCCCACGCTGACTGAGGCAATGACGCGGCCGGGTATGATCCTTGGCACTGCAGCTTACATGAGCCCCGAACAAGCAAAGGGCAAAGCGGTCGACAAGCGCGCCGACATCTGGGCCTTCGGCTGCATTCTGTACGAGTGTCTGACGGTCAAGAAAGCCTTCGAGGGGGAAACGGTTTCGGAGACACTGGCGGCGATCTTAAAGAGTGAGCCGGACTGGCAGGCGCTGCCGGCTACTACGCCACCGAATATTCGCTTTGTCTTGCGCCGCTGCCTGGAAAAAAACGTGAACAACCGTTTCCGCGATGCTGCCGATGTGCGGATCGAAATTGAGGAAGCACGTGATATCGGCGAAGCGGTATCACCTGTGAAACGGCCTTGGCTTGCCTGGAGCACAGCCGCTCTGTTTTTTTTTATTGCTGCTGCTCTGTCGTTTGTGCATCTCCGGGAGCAGCCGCCTTTGGCCGAAATGGCATGCTTTCAAATCCCCTTTCCGGACAAGGTAAGCTTTGGGTCGGGTGGAGACCTTGTTATTTCGCCTGACGGCCGCCTTCTGGCCTTTTCCGCAATCGGATCCGATGGAAATTCCCGCCTGTGGTTGCGCGCCCTCAACTCGTTCGAAGTCCGGTCTCTGTCAGGCACGGAAGGTTTCGGAGGGCGAATCATCTGGTCTCCGGACAGCCGTTTCATTGCTTTTAGCACTGGAGGGAAGCTTAAGAAAATCGATGTTTCTGGAGGACCGCCTCTGCCAATATGCGACCTTTCGGCCGGAACAGCAGCAGGATCGTGGAACCGTGATGGAGTGATTCTATTAGGAAGTCCGAATGGTTTGATGCGCGTACCCTCCGTCGGCGGCACTGAAATGCCCGTAACAAAAGTGAATCCGGCATTGAAGGAATCGGGACACAGCTCGCCGGTTTTTCTCACTGATGGACGCCATTTCCTATATGTAAGGAGATCTTCATCACTTGAAAGCACGGGCATTTATATAGGATCCCTCGACCTTAAGCCAGAAGAACAAACCTCAAAACCACTTGTGGCTGGGCTTGATGCGTTCTTCGTCTACGCACCCTCTCAGAATTCAGGCTCAGGACACCTTCTATGCGTCCGCGACCAGACTCTCATGGTGCAACCCTTTGACGAGAAGAGCCTGGAGCTTGCTGGCGAGCCTATAGCTATAGCAGCGCAAGTAGGATCGAACTCTTATTACCCCCTGGTCTCAGTATCCGCAACCGGGGTCCTGGTATACACATCCTCTGTCAATAGCCGGATTGCCTGGGTGGATAGGAACGGCCGGGAGCTGGGCAGGATTGGAGAGCCTGGGGTATATCCGACTTTTGCTTTATCGAGAGATGCAAGCAGGCTTGTGGTGTCGAGGGATCAGGGGATTTTTCAGAGAAATTTATGGATCCTGGATCTGGTGCGCGGTCCGATGGCACGTTTGACTCTGGAGGAGGATACGCGTCATTCCGATCCGCGATGGTCGGCTGACGATCGTGAGATTCTCTTCACATCCACACGTGGTTTTGGAAAAACCATATTTCGGCTGTCACTGACATCTTCGAATCCGGTAAAAATACTCGAATTAAGCAACTTTTCTGCCGGTTTGGACGACTGGTCGAGCGATGGCCGATACATCCTCTACCACGACACTCCCCGCGCAGATTTATGGGCAATGCCCCTCTCCGGCGATCAGAAGCCTGTGCTGGCGGCACATTCGCTTTCAGGTCAAGCCGATCAGGCGCAATTTTCTCCCGACGGCCGTTGGATTGCATACAACACCAACGAGTCGGGCCGCTTCGAGGTAAAGGTAATTCCATTCCCTCCGACAGGCGACAAATGGACGGTCTCGACTGAAGGAGGCTTCCAGCCGACGTGGCGCGGGGATGATGGACGGGAGTTATATTTTTTAAAGCCTGACGGAACGCTCATGGCCGTTGACGTTCGGGCGGGCAAGGTTTTTGAATGGGGGGAGATCCATCCACTTTTCCAAACTCATCTCAATGTTCTCTCGAACACCGAGCAATACGCGCCGGCGCCGGACGGCAAGAAGTTTATTGTCGTGGCTCCCGATTCTGAAGTTGCGACAGCGTCCATCAACGTTGTTCTCAACTGGGCTTCAATGCTGAAAAAATGACATCCGCATCCGCCGCCTAACTCGGTCCGTACGAAATCCTCGCGCGCATCGGCGCGGGAGGGATGGGCGAAGCGTGGAAGGCGCGGGATACTCGGCTGGGCCGTGTAGTGGCGATCAAGAAGGTCAAAGAACAGCATAGCGAGCGCTTCAAGCAGGAAGCGCGAACCATTCCGGCGCTGATCCATCCATGGATTTGCCGGATTCACCTACCCGTAAGCATTGCCTTGTCCTGAAATCCTCGTTTATCGTTTTGCATGGACATACAAAATACTTGCAAGTATTTTGCATCCTTGCATAAAATAAAACCACCATGAAAGCGGGCCATCGTTATCTCACTCCTCAAGTCCGGGCCGATCTGAAAAGGAAGATGGTCTTTATTGCGGGGCCGCGTCAGGTAGGCAAGACAACACTGGCGAAGGCTCTGCTGAAGAATCCCGACGGCTACCTCAGCTGGGACATTCGGACGCATAGAGACCGGATCCTGCGCGAGGAATGGCCTGAGGTCCCTCTGCTTGTTCTGGACGAAATTCACAAATTCAGAAAGTGGCGGAATCTCCTAAAAGGGCTGTTTGACCAGTACCGGCGAGAGATGCAAATCCTGGTTACCGGCAGTGCGAAGCTGGATTACTATCGGCATGGCGGGGATTCTCTGCAAGGCCGATACCATCTCCTGCACCTGTATCCGCTTTCTATGGCTGAACTGGGAATGCGCTCATCCGGGGATTTTAGGGAGCTTTTCACCCTGGGGGGATTCCCGGAGCCGTTCTATGGAGGATCGGAAGTGGAGGCTCGCCGCTGGTCCAGGGATTACCGGAGCCGTCTTCTCGAAGAAAATCTTCTGGGTCTGGAATCGGTCCATGATATCGGAAGCCTTGAACAGATGATGATTCGGCTGCCCGACCTGGTTGGAAGCCCGCTTTCCATCAATGCTCTGAGGGAGGATCTGCAGCTCAACCATAGGACGGTGGCCCGATGGACTGAAATTCTGGAAAGGATATACGCGATCTTCCGCCTGGCGCCGCTCGGATCGCCCAGGATACGCGCCGTCAAAAAGGAGCAGAAGCACTATCATTTGGATTGGACGCTGCCTCCAAAGGACTCTCAACGGTTTGAAAATCTCGTCGCCGTGCATTTGAAAAAATGGGTGGAATTTGAGTGCGATGCCAAAGGGCGCGATCTGGAGCTGCGCTATTTCAGGGATGTGCAGGGACGCGAAGTGGATTTCGTGATTACGGAAAAGCGCCAGCCGGCCCGATTCATCGAATGCAAGTGGGCGGACGAGGATGTCCACCCGTCCCTGCGCTACATGAGAGCACGATTTCCCAAGGCCGATTTCTGGCAGATCACGGCGGAGGGGACGAAGGATTTTCGTACAACGGACGGCATTCGCGTTTGTCCCGCCGGCGCATTCCTTCAGCAACTCGTGTAGAGATCCTTTCAAATAGCGGAAGGAGGGCTTCCCCAGGCTAAAGCACGCCTCTAATCCTGGCGGCGCTGCCGGGGGACGAGCCGCCTCCGCTGCAGCCGTCTCCTTCACTTGAAAAGACCGTACGCCGCTGCACATCGACGCTTTTAAAGGGAAAATATTTCGGGCGCGATAGCTGCCGGTGAAATGCCTGAGCGGCGATCATAAGAGGGCTCCTGCCGGGATTCCAATCGGGGGATTAAGTCCCCTGTCCCCGATTTTTTCTATTGATGCCATCTTACCTGTTATATAAACTAAGTTCGGTAAACTAAGTCAATGGGGAGATTAATGAAGACCGTTAATATTCATGAAGCCAAGACCCATCTTTCACGCATCGTTGAGGAAGCGGCAAAAGGAAAGGCTTTTATAATAGCTAAGGCAGGAAAGCCTATGGCTAAAATCACTCCACTACAGGAACAGGAAACAAAAGAGGCTGATAAATTGGGTTTTATGGCGGGAGAGATTGTCGTTCCGGACGATTTCGATACGATGGCATCCGGCGAGATTCTCCACATTTTTCAAGGAAAATCCTGTGAAACTGCTTCTTGATACCCATGTATTGCTGTGGGCGGCAGGGCAGCCGGAAAAGCTTTCCGAATCGGCTCGATCTTTGCTGAGGACTCCTGAGAATTCACTGTTTTTCAGCGCCGCCAGCATCTGGGAAGTTGTCATCAAACGCAGCCTGGGGCGAACGGATTTTAAAGCGGACCCTTCACGGTTAAGAAAACTCCTCGTCGCCCATGGCTATGCCGAATTGACAGTCACGGCTGAACATGTTTTGAAGATTGAAACGCTTCCTATGCTTCACAAAGATCCCTTCGATCGCTTGCTTATAGCCCAGGCGCGGGAAGAAGGCATGCAATTGCTGACGGTGGATGCTTCCGTTCTCCTTTATGGAGAATCAACATTGAATGCTTCGGATTTATAAAGAAAGCGTTCCTGGCTATTTTGTTCTGTTCGGGAATAATAGATTAGAATCGAAACCGCATAGGCGGCAGCAAGCCGTCGCAAACCTCCCTGCATCGTCGGTCGCGCCCCGAATCCAAAAGCAACCGTTGGGAAATTTGCTTTCGACAAAAGCTTCCGGCGTTTATAATCAGCCTCAGGATTCAAGCAAAAGAATATAAAAAGTTACTGTTCGGAGGTGCGCATGTCTCTGGCAGGCTCGACTCTGGGCCACTATGCCGTGTCCGCCTTGATTGGACGGGGCGGTATGGGCGAGATTTACATGGCCGACGATCTCAATCTAGGCCGCAAGGTCGCGCTGAAATTCCTTCCGGATGCATTCGCCGGAGATCCCGAAAGAATGGCCCGCCTCGAGCGCGAGGCCAAACTGCTGGCATCGCTCAATCATCCAAACATCGCTGCGATATACGGCATCGAGCAGATTGAAGGGAAGCGTTTCCTGGCGATGGAGTACGTGGACGGCCAAACGCTGGCGCAAAGAACCGGCAAAGGGGCGATCCCGGCTGAGGAAGCCCTGGCGATTTGCCGCCAGATTGCCGAAGGTCTTGAAGCCGCGCATGAAAAGGGGGTAATCCATCGTGACCTGAAGCCGGCCAACGTGATGGTCACTGAGGGCGACAAGGTCAAGATCCTGGACTTCGGGCTTGCGAAAGCCCTTTCCGATGAAACGCAAATCGTCGATTCTTCGCAATCGCCAACGCTCACCGAAGCGATGACGCGGCCCGGCGTAATCCTCGGCACTGCCGCCTACATGAGCCCCGAACAAGCAAAGGGCAAAGCGGTCGACAAGCGCGCCGACCTCTGGGCCTTCGGCTGCATCCTGTACGAGTGCCTGACGGGAAAGAGAGCCTTCGAGGGGGAAACCGTAACGGAAACCCTGGCTTCAGTCTTAAGGAATGAACCGGACTGGCAGGCTTTGCCGGAAACAACGCCGTCAAGCATTCGAACCTTGCTGCGCCGCTGTCTGCAAAAAGATTTGGCTCGACGATACCGTGATGCTGCTGTAGTTCGGATTGAAATCGAAGATGCGCTGGCATTTCCCCAAAAGCCGCAATCAACGGTTTCGACGACAATGGGCATGCGTCGCATCTTTTTGTTGGGATTGGCTGCGATTGGATTCCTCGCTTTGGGTGTAATTACTGCGTGGATCCTAAAGCTGTCGCCGTCATCCGCCACTCGAATTCCTACCCGCACGGAAATCACTCTGCCGGCGGGCGACAGCCTGGCCGGCAAAAATTATCCACGGATTGCGCTTTCCCCCGATGGACGCCGCCTTGTCTATGCCGCCATTCACAATGGCGTGCAACAGCTCTTTCTACGCCCCATGGATAGCTATGAAGCTAAAGCGCTTCAGGGTACGGAAGAGGGCTATTATCCCTTTTTCTCGCCCGATAGCCGATGGATAGGCTTTTTGACCACAGGCAAAATCAAAAAGGTCCCGATTGCCGGAGGACCAGCGCAACTCATATGCAATGTTGCCGGCGTAGGAGGAGTAGCCTGGGGTGTTGATGATACTGTTGTTTTTTCTCCTTCCAACAACAAAGGCCTCATGGGCATTTCGGAAAACGGGGGCGAACCCCGGGTCCTTACCACACCGGACCGTACCAAGGGAGAAATGAGCCATCGCTGGCCGCAATTTCTGCCGGGCGGGAAAGCGCTGCTGTTCACAATCGCCACCGGAACCGGATGGGATGAATTTCATACCGCGGCCCTGCGATTGGATACGGGAGAAATAAGCTATGTCCGCGAGGGCAGCCTTATGGGCCGCTTTGTATCCACAGGTCACCTGATTTATTATCGTGCAGGAAAACTTCTGGCCGTGCCGTTCGACCCGGTGCGCCTGAAAGTACAAGAAGGCAGCACTCCGCAACCCATTGCTGAGGGAGTTGCCCAAACCCTTGATCCCATCGGCGCGGAATACTCTTTTTCTGCCGAAGGATCGCTCGCATATATTCCAGCCAGTCTGCGGCAGTTCGATCGCCGGCTTGTCTGGATTGACCGCAAAGGAATTGTCGAACCGCTTCCCGCAAAAGAAGACGCTTATTACTTTGGCAATATTAGGCCATCTTTATCGCCGGACGGCCGGCAGCTTGCGGTTTCTACCGAATCGGATATCTGTAAGATCATGATTTATGACATAGCGCGGGGCATTTTGACCCCATTTGCAGCTGAGGCCAGCCGCAGCAATGCCTGGCCCATCTGGATGCGGAATGGAAAGCGCATCACATACACGGGATACAGGGCCGGCTTTCGAAATATATATCGGAAAAATGCCGACGGCTCAGGCGAAGAGGAGCAGTTGACAACAGGCGAGAACTTTCAGTTTCCATATTCCTGGTCCCCCAATGACAAATGGCTCGCCTTTGGCGAAGCGACCAGCATCAGTTATGACGTTTTGATGTTGGGGGTGGATGGAGATCATAAGCGAGTGCCTTTCCTTACAAGCCCTATTGCTGAGGGAAATGGCGTTTTCTCTCCCGATGGACACTGGCTGGCCTACCAATCCGATTATTCCGGCCGGGCGGAAATCTACGTAAAAGCATTTCCCGGGCCTGGCGCTCCGTATCCGGTTTCCATTGAAGGCGGCGAGCAACCTCTCTGGGCGCGCAGCGGCCGGGAATTGTTCTATCGCAACGGCAACAAAATGATGGTGGTTGACATCAGAACCGAACCGGCTTTCTGGGCAGGGAAGCCTCGATTTCTCTTCGAAGGACAATTTGGCTCCTACGACATAGCGCTCGATGACCAGCGTTTCCTTGCGGTGCAGCCGGTCGAGCCGGAGCAACCGGCAACAAAAATCAATCTTGTGCTCAATTGGCTGGAAGAGCTGAAGCGATTAGTTCCCTCGGAAGCAAAATGACACCCACACCCGGCACCAAACTCGGTCCGTACGAAATCCTCGAGCGCATAGGCGCTGGAGGGATGGGTGAAGTGTGGAAGGCGCGGGATACGCGCCTGGGCCGCATCGTGGCGATCAAGAAGGCTAGGGAACAGAACAGCGAACGCTTCAAGCAGGAAGCGAGATCGATTGCGGTGCTGAGCCACCCATTTGGCCGATAGGAGCGTTGGGATTGCGCGCGAAAGCTTCAACCCAGTCTTGATAACCGGTCGCGCGCCGGTCCGCGGAGCGGCGTATCCGGCGTCCCTCCGCACCGCATCGACACAGAGCCCTGGGAGAAGTGTGGGCTAGGGGCGCCCTAGCAGCGGCGACAGGCAAAAATTGGAGGCGCTTGTCTTGATGGTTACGGTCTTGCGCTTCCTGCCGTCCAGGCCGATCGAGTATATCTTCCAGTCGCCGTGGTCATTGGAACAGAACATGACTCTCTTGCCGTCGGGCGTGAAAACGGCGTTCGCAATGCTTCGAAGCCCTGCCGCCGCCTGGAGCAGCACCTGCTTGGGCCCGTTCGGGTCGATGAGGCGGGCCGTGTCGGCCGACTGCATCAGCAGCATGCCGCCGTCGGGCGACCACAGGACGTAGGAAGCCGGCCTGTAATCCACGCATTTTCCCCCTGTGCCGTCGGAGGCGATGACGTAAACGCCGGAATTCCCGACGTCTGCGCCGGTCTTTTTGTATGCGATGTACGCGATGGCTTTCCCGTCCGGAGACCAGGCGGGACGGAAATCGATCGTCGCGCCGTCCGTCAATCGTTCACTTTCGCCGCCATCGGGACTGATAAGATGCATTCCACAGTATTCCCCGATTCCGAATCCGACCGCCAGGCGGGCGCCGTCGGGCGACCAGGAGGCGGAGCAGTTCCGTCCTGCCCCCGGCAGTCGGTTTATGGCGCCGCTTTGTGTGTCGAGCACGTACACATAAGCCAGCGGGCGGCTGGTTCCGGTCAGCACTTCCGGGGAATTCCGGTCGGGGCTTTCATATGCGGAAATGAAAAAGAGCCGCCGGCTGTCGGGCGCCCAGCCGAAGTCGGTGACGGGAAAATCCAGGAGCCGTTTCTGGTTCTCGCCTGTCGCATCCATGACGTACAGCAAATACTCGTCCGTCATGCGGTATTTCTCCAGGATGGGCGCATCCTGGCTGCGGACGCTGTAGAAGGCGATTTTCTTTCCATCGGGAGACCAGGATGCAAACCGCACCTGCGCCATCCTGTCGGCGACGAGAATTTTCGAGCCGGTAGAGTCGGAGTTCATTGAGAAAATTCCGTACTCCCCGGTTTTGGCGGGCACGAATGCAACTTTATAGCCGTCGGCGCCCCCGGGAGGCTGCGAACATCCCGCGCAAAGAAGAAAGCAGAGAAGGGCAATCCAATTCCGGGATTTGTTCACTGTCGCTCCTTTCCGTCACCCGACAGCCAATGATCCCATATTCATGCATCGGGAAGAGAAATGCCAGCGCGAAATAAGGGCGCGTCTCCCCCGGCAGGACCGGGCGACGCCTTCCATTGCCGGCCCAAAGCCGGATCCCGCAATGGCGCAAGCCGGTCGAAAAAGCAATTCGCGTAAATTCCCCGAAACATTCCTGCCGACCTGCAGTAAAATGCCTATGAAAACCGACATGAATGCCTGAAAGTGAACATCAGGGGGCCTTATAGGAAGTCCGGAGAGTTCGCGGATAAAGAGGCGTCTCTAAAAAAAGGATTTCATTCCACCCGTCGGCACGCCAAATCCGGCGCAGGATTCCCGGCAACGCGCATCTTTCGCCGGACTTTTTTTCGCAATTCACCGGATCCCGACAACACAAGGAGGGTAGGGAAAATGATTCGCCTGCCAGGCCGCTGTTTTTTCGTACAGATATTTTTCCTGTTTTTTGCGTCTCTTGGGATAGCCGCGGAAGAAGTCTGGATCGAGGTAAAAAGCCCTCATTTTATTGTGATCAGCAATGCTCCGGCGAAACAGGCCAGGCGGACGGCCAAACTGTTTGAACAATACCGGCTCCTCATTCAGACCGCCATGGTCGACTGCAAGGTCGATCCGCCGATCCCGCTGACTGTTTTCGCGGCAAAAAATGAAAAAAGCTTCAAAACACTTCTCGCCGAGGAAAAGCAGGAAAAGGGGGCGGCCAAAAGAACCGGGTGGTTCCTGCCCGGACCGGAACATCAACTGGTCGCCCTCCGCATCGATGCGCCTGAAGACGAGACTCTGCACGTGATCTTTCATGAATATGTCCACCTGGTAACCAATTTAACCTATGGGGAGCTGCCTCTGTGGCTGCAGGAAGGTCTGGCGGAATTTTTTGCCTATTCGGAACTTTCCCAAAACCTTTCCTATCTGGGCAAAGTGAAATACGGAGTGATCGACTACCTGAGGTCCCACCCCCGGATTCCGCTGCAGACGCTCCTTTCGGTAAAACATGATTCCCCCTATTACCGCGAACAGGAAAAGGCAACCGCCTTCTACCACAACTCCTGGGCTCTCGTACATTACCTGATCGTTGGAGACCGCAACAAAAGCCAGAACAAGCTGATGAGTTACATAGGAATGATCCTCAACGGAGTCCCCGAAATGGAAGCGGCCAACCGCGCATTCGGCGATTTGAAGCTGCTGGAAAAAGACCTGGGGCAGTATATATACCTGCCGACGACGGCATATTTTGAAGTGCCGGCAACCCTCCTCGTCGATGAAGCCCGGTATGAGGTCCGACCTCTTCCGCTTGCCGAATCGCTCGCATTGCGCGGCGAACTGCTCTTATTCTACAAAAAAACGGACAGAGCCAGGGGGATGCTGGAAGAGGCTTTGCAGGCGGATCCCCGGAATGCGCGCGCCAACGAGGCGATGGGACAGCTCTTCATGCGGCTCGACGACCGTGCACAGGCGGGAAAATATTTCCTTGCCGCCGCGGACCTGGATTCAAAAAGCTGCACGGCCAATTATTTTGCGGCGCACGCCATAATCCTGCAAAACGGCGATTCCGACACGGCTGAGAAATACCTGCGCCGGGCCATCGAGCTTAATGCTGAATTTGCCCCGGCCTACGGACAACTGTCCGTTTTACTTCGCAGGAAAGGCAGTTACCCCGAAGCTCTTGCGTGCGCCAGGAAACTTGAATCGCTGCAACCCGGAATTCTGGTTCACAAGATCAACGTCGCGAACATAATGGCGGATATGGGGCGGATTGACGAAGCCTACGAGTATGGCCGGCGCGTCAGCGCCATTGCCCGGGACGAGAATGACCGCAAACTGGCGGCATCATTCATGACATGGATAGCAAATGTCCGGGATCAGCGTTTAAGGATGGAGCGCATGCAGGAGGCTGAAAGCGAGAGGACGCGAATGAGGGAGCAAAGGAGGCCGGAATTGTCGGTCAATACGCGGTATCCGGGACCTGAATCCGGTGAAGAAGACAAACAGGAGAACGACCGGCCCGCAGTGAAGCGCCGGGAAGAAATCGCGAAGCTGGCTTCCGCCGAACGGGGACCAGCCGTCAGGATGGAAGGGATCATCCAATCCGTCACATGTGAGGCGCCGGAGATCCTGGAGGTCACTTTGGATGGCAATGGCGTATCCAAGAAATTGTATTCGGACCGGCATTCCGCAATAAGGATACACTCCGCGGCGGCGGCCCGAAAAAAAGACTTCCAGGTATGCCGCGATCTCGAGGGGAGGCGTGCGGAAATTGAATATCAGCTGGTTACCAGCAAGTACTTTTCCGGATACATCAAATCCATTACGTTACAAAAATAGAACTCCGGCGCCGGGACCATCAAACGTTGAGATTGTCGACTATCATTAGGGGGGCGGCATGGCGTTAATCGCAATACATCCGGGAGAACATCT
>JAFGAO010000274.1 GCA_016933615.1 Acidobacteriota bacterium | reverse complement strand
GCGGAGCAGGCCATGAAGCGGCCGAACTTGCCCCACTTGATCACCATCCTGCTGCCGCATTTGTCGCAGATCTCGTCCGTTTCGATGGATTCCGTTTTAACATTACGCATTTCCTTTTTTGCGACGGCCAATTCGTCGGCGAACCGGCCGTAAAAATCGCGCATGGCGTCTTTCCAACGCTCCCGTCCCGATTCGATCCTGTCGAGGCTGGCTTCCATGCGCGCCGTGTACTCGTAATCGAACAGTTCCCGGAAGCTTGCCACAAGCATTTCCACGACGAGTTCGCCCGTTTCCGAGGGATGGAATCTCCCGGAATGCTTCTCGACGTATTCGCGGTCCTGAATCGTACTGAGAATCGAAGCGTAGGTGCTGGGGCGGCCGATTCCCTTCGCCTCGAGCGCCTTCACCAGGGCGGCTTCACTGTAGCGTGGAGGCGGCTGGGTGAAATGCTGTCCCGGCGCTAGTTCCTTCAATTCGAGCGTTTCCCCTTCCGCCATTTCCGGAAGCAGGGCGGATTCTTCGCCGTTGCTTGAATCTTTGTTTTCATCCGATTTGGATTCCTGGTACACGGCCAGGAATCCCCTGAATTTTTCTATGGAACCGACCGCCTTGAACTCGACCTTTCCGGCTTTTATGGTTACATCCGTCTGATCATACAAAGCCGGCTTCATCTGAGAGGCGACGAACCGGTTCCAGATCAGGGCGTAGAGCTTCCACAGGTCCGGCTCCAGCTCATTTTTGAGGCTTTCAGGGGTTCTATCCACCGAGGTCGGCCGGATCGCCTCGTGCGCTTCCTGGGCCGTTTTCTTGGATTTGTAGTAGACGGGATGATTGGGAAGGCAATCCGTTCCGTAATCGCGCCCGATCAGTGCGCGGACTTCCTCGAGCGCGCTTTCCGATACCCGGCTGGAATCCGTCCGCATGTAAGTAATAAGGCCGACGGATCCTTCCTGCCCGATTTCGATGCCTTCGTAGAGGCGCTGGGCCAGTACCATGGTTCTTTTTACGGAAAAATTAAGCTTGCGGGCGGCTTCCTGCTGCAGTTTGCTGGTGATGAAGGGAGGAACCGGATATTTTTTCTTTTCCCTGCGATGCACTTTCTCGACGATAAATGGTGCCTGCTTCAGCTCTTCCACTATGGAGCGGGTTGTATCCCCGTCGGAGATATCCCATTTCCTCCCGTTGATCTGACGGGCTTTGGCCGTAAATACGGGAGGCGCTTTTGCCGCCAGCCTGGCCGCAAGGGTCCAGTATTCCTCGGATTTGAAGGAGCGGATTTCCTGCTCCCTCTCCACGATCATGCGCAGAGCCACGGTCTGGACTCTTCCTGCCGAAAGTCCCCTACGGATCTTGTCCCAAAGAAGCGGGCTGATCTTATACCCGACAAGGCGGTCCAGAACCCGCCGCGTGAGCTGGGCATCCACCTTGTTCCGGTTGATTTGTCCGGGATTTTCAAAAGCCTCGTGAACGGCTTTCTTGGTGATTTCGTGGAAAAGAACCCGGAAAATATTCCTGTTTTTGCCCCCGAGTTCCTCGGCCAGATGCTGGCATATCGCCTCGCCTTCGCGGTCGGGATCCGCGGCGAGATAGATGTCGCTTATCCCCTTGGCTGCAGAGCGCAGTTCTTTCACTACCTTGGCTTTGCCGGGAATGATTGCATACTGCGGCGTGAAGTCCTGATCTATGTCCACACCCAGTTTGCTCTTGGGCAAATCCTTGATGTGGCCCACGGATGCCTTCACCAGGTAATTTTTGCCAAGGTATTTGCTGATGGTTTTGGCCTTGGCCGGAGATTCGACGACGACAAGTGACTTGTTCATAGAAGCGCGCAATATACCAATCCTGGAGAAAAATCCAAGTAAAAAACTTCAGAGAGGAAAGAAATCCGGTCCCGGTCATTCCTCCGGGAATCTTTCGACCCGCACGTACGTGTTACCCGGAAGCCTTCGGATCCATCCCTCCAGCTCCAGGTTTATCAGCCTTTCGCTGAGTTCCCCGATGCCCATTTCGGAGCAGTGATAAAGGCTGTCGAAATGCGTTGCCTCGTCAAGCTTCAGGCAAAGCAAAAGCCGTTTTTCCTCCTCTGAAACCAGCTTCAGTTCCATACAGCGAGGGGAGGCTTTTATTTCAACGGAATTGATTCTTTCACGAAGCGCTCCGGGCATTTCATCGATCACGTCCCTGTAGGACTGCACCAGTTTCGCTCCCTGCTTAATCAGGAAATTGGTGCCGTAGCTGGTGCGGGATGTGATGTTGCCGGGTAAAGCGAAAACTTCCCGGTTCTGTTCCATGGCCATGCGGGCCGTGATCAGGGATCCGCTCTTCTCGCTCGCTTCCACGACGACGGTCCCGATCGAAAGTCCGCTTATGATGCGGTTTCGGACCGGGAAGTTGTGAGCGACCGGTTGGGTGGCGGGCGGGTACTCCGATATGACCAATCCTTTGCCCGAGATCTGTTCTTTCAGCTGCCGGTGCTCCGGGGGGTATTCGACATCGATTCCGCAGCCGAGCACCGCGATCGTAGGACCGCCTCCTTCCATAGAGCCGCGGTGGGCGGCTGCATCGATGCCTCTCGCCAGACCGCTGACAATGCAGATCCCTCTCGAACCAAGATCCCGGGCGATTTCATGGGCGGCCTGCAGGCCGTAAACGGTCGGGCGCCTCGACCCCACGATCGCAATTGCCGGAGAATCCAGGATCTGCAGCCGTCCGCGTGCGTACAGCGCCAGCGGGGGGTCGTATATTTCCTCGAGCAGAGCGGGATACCCCTCCGTTCCGCGCACGAGGAAACGACAATCATGACGCCGGGCCCAGTCGAATATTTCCTCTGCGGCGGCTCTGCAGGATCGGGATCGAATCGCATGGCGGGCTTCATGGGTCACACCCAGCGCTTTTAAATCATCCGAACCCATGGTAAACAGCTCGGCCGTGCCGCCGGCCGCTCTCCAGACCCGGCTCTGCGTACGGAGCCCCATTCCCGGAATCAGCGTCCATTCAACGGCATTTTTTATGATAGCGTCGTTCAGGCTGCACATGGTTTGCGCTATGGCGGAGTCCAAGGTTTTTGAGTTATATATTAACCGTGCGGCGGAACCGGTCCGTTTTCCAACCGAAGGAAAGAGGCCTGTGCCGGCCGGTTTCCATCGTCGAGCCGTCCGTCGCGGAGTGCATGCTTGTTTTTGAACCTATGGGCGGCTGCGGCTTTCAGTTGCGGCGCATCCTTTTTCAGTATGGCTGTTTCGCCGCCTGCATTGCTATTTACGGAATTTTAGAAAGCCTTGAAGAAAAAAATCAGAGTGTCCCTCGTCCATTACCTCAATGCAGCCCCTCTGGGATGGGCTTTTCTCAATGGCCCTTTCCGGGATTTGTTTGAGACCGTCCCCTCCTCTCCCGCCCGCTGTGCCGATCAGCTCGCAAGCGGGGAAGCGGATATCGGGCTTATCCCGACCATTGAGTATCAACGGATACCGGATCTGCGGATTATTCCGGGAATTGCCGTTGCATCCCTGGCAGCGGTCCGGAGCATTCTTCTGGTGAAGCCGCCGGGAAAGAGACGGATAGACTCCGTTGCCATGGATACGACCTCCCGGACTTCCGTGGTTTTGACGCAACTACTGCTGAAGGAAATTATGGGAATCAGTCCGGAGTTTGTCCCCCATGCCCCGGACCTGGACGCCATGCTGAAGAAATGCGATGCCGCGCTTCTGATCGGGGATGCCGCTTTAGGCGTCAATCTGCAGCGCTACGACACGGAGGATCTGTCCGAAATGTGGGTGCGCTGGCAGAGGAAACCCTTCGTCTTCGCCTTCTGGGCCTGCAGGACGGACGGTTCCCTCCCGGGTGATCTGGTTCAAATATTCGCAAAGGCAAAACAGTGGGGTCTCGAGCGGCGGGCCGAGATTGCCGCAGCGTACTGCGCGAAGCTCGCGTTGCCGGAAGACTTTCTTTTGGGCTATCTCATGGGGAATATCAACTACGACCTGGGGCCGGAGCATATCCGGGGGCTCGAAGAGTACTACAGGCTGGCTCGGCAAGCCGGATTCATCCGGGATCTCCGGCCGCTGCATTTCCTGCAGGCCTAGGGCTTGCGCCTAAATGCAAACATATTTTTGCGCGAACCCGCAGACCCGTTGATGGTCCGCCCTCTGCGATAGTTTCCGGGTGCGCATTTTCGTGCGACAGGCTTGCATCAAGAGCGGGTCAGCCGCTTTCCAGTTCGATGTTCCAGTACAGATAATCGCGCCAGGCCTGAGGGGCGTTCCTGAAGCCTATCGTTACATGCAGTATGGATGGAATCCACTCGGGTTCCCGGGGTTGGCGGATCAGCGTCATGCCCGCGCTTTCGGGTGTGCGGCCTCCCTTGCGGTGGTTGCACGTGACGCAGCAGGTAACGATGTTTTCCCATGTTTTGGCGCCGCCCATGACTATCGGGACAACGTGGTCGAACGTAAGGTTTTCCGCGCTGCATTTCTTCCCGCAGTACTGGCAGGTGTGGTGATCCCGCGCATAGATGTTGGCGCGGCAGAATTTCACCTTCTGGAATCCTTTCCGGATTTTCACATATTTCAGAAGCCTCAGCACACTGGGAAGTTTGACGGTGAAGCTTATGCTTCTTATTTCGCGGTCATACTCGGCCAGAACTTCGACTTTTCCCCTGCACAAAAGGTTCAGGGCTCTTTTCCAGCCGATGATGTTGATCGGTTCGTAGGAGGCATTCAATACAAGCGTATGTTCCATAGATGCACACTGCGGCTTTGAGCCAGGAATATTTCCATGCCGGACGGCTGCGCCGCAACGGGGCAATGGACGGGTTCGTTCACGAGTCGCCCGTGCAGCTCCAATCCGACAAACTGGAAACTGCCGACATTCAAATATATGAATTCTTTGTTGTCAAGACCGTTGAAGGAAAAGCCGGGATCTTCCCGGGTACAGAATCCGGTTGTCTGAAGTCTCCGCATGGTATTTAATCTAACGCATCATGACGGTGAAGCCGGGAATAGAAATTCTGATTCGGGACGGTTGCGGTTTTTTAAAAGGCGCGCGTGTGGGCGCGGTGGTGCATCCCGCCTCCGTCCTCCCCGATTTGCGTCCCACTGCGGATGCCCTGTCGGAAGCCGGCGGGGTCCGGCTCGTCTCCCTTTTCGGCCCGCAGCACGGCGCCAGGGGGGAAATGCAGGACAACATGGTCGAGTCGCAATTCTATCGGGATCCCGATACCGGCCTCCCGGTACACAGCCTTTACGGAGAGACGCGCCGTCCGACTGAAGAAATGATGCGGGATATGGACGCCCTGGTTTTTGACCTGCAGGATGTCGGGACGCGCGTGTATACCTTTATTCATACAATGGCCTACTGCATGAAGGCCTGCGCCGCTTTCGGGAAAAAGATGGTCGTGCTGGACCGGCCGAATCCCATCGGCGGGGACCGGGTCGAGGGGAACCTTCCGGTTCCCGAGTTCCGGTCGTTCGTCGGGCTCTACCCCATTCCCATGCGCCACGGAATGACGGTCGGGGAACTGGCGCTTCTCTATAATTCCGAGTACGGCATCGACTGCGACCTGTCCGTCATAGCCATGGAAGGCTGGAAGCGTTGCCGCTGGTTTGACCAAACGGGCCTTCCCTGGATACAGCCTTCGCCCAATCTGCCCACGCTGGACACTGCCGCGGTTTATCCGGGCACGGTTCTTTTCGAGGGGACTCAGAACTCGGAGGGCAGGGGTACGACGCGCCCCTTTGAACTTGTCGGCGCGCCGTTTATCAAAAGCAGGCAATATGCCGATTACTGCAACCGCCTGGGCCTTCCCGGCGTCTATTTTCGGCCGGCTTATTTTCGGCCGACCTTCCACAAGTTCGCCCGGGATCTGTGCGGAGGCGCGCAGATCCACGTGACGGACAGGGGCAGCTTCGAGCCCTATCTGACCGGGATCGCGTCGATCGCCGCAGTGCGGTTTCTGTACCCCGAATTTTTTAAGTGGCGGGATCCTCCCTATGAATACGAGTTTGATAAAAGGCCCATCGAAATTCTTTGCGGCTGCAGGGAAATACCGGACATGATCGAAAACGGCGTTTCACCGGAGCGCATCCGGCAATCCTGGCAGAGCGACGTCGATGCGTTCAGGCGCTTAAGGGAGCCCTATCTTCTGTACGAATAATTTGGGGCGGATCCGGCAAAATTTCTTGCAGGGTGCCGGAAATGCCGGCTCGTGTTCGTCCTGATGACCGATAAACTCTGCAGTCATTTGAATCCTGATGGATGTGTTACTATGAGGCACCTATGATAATCGGACTTACGGGTAAAAACGGTTCGGGGAAAACGGCGGTATGCAAATACCTTAAAAGCAGGGGCTTCGTATGCCGTTCCCTCTCAGACGAGATACGGAAGGAAATTCAAAGGCGGGGACTGGAAATAGACCGGGAAGTTTTAATAGAAACCGGAAACGAGCTGAGAAAACGGTTGGGCCCGGCTGTTCTGGCGCAGCGAATACTCGACGGCCTGGATGCCGCCCAGAATTACGTGATCGATTCCATCCGCAATCCTTCCGAGGTAACGGCCTTGAGGAGCAGGGGCGGTTTTACGCTTCTCGGTCTGGAGGCCGATGCGGAGATTCGTTTCCGCCGGACTATGCAGAGGGGAAGGGAGAATGCGGCCGAGACGCTGGAGCGCTTCCTGGAAGAAGAGGGGCGCGAGCTGGATTCGACGGATCCCGCCCGCCAGCAGCTGCAGGCAACCCTGGGCATGGCGGACCTTGTCGTGCCGAACAACGGAACGCTGGAAGAGCTGTATCGAAGACTGAATCAGGAGCTGCCGCCGCTGATGGGCCGTTTTGAAAGGCCTTCATGGGACGAGTACTTCATGAGCATCGCCAAGGTGGTCGCCACGCGCAGCAACTGCATCAAGCGCAAGGTCGCCGCCATAATCGTGAAGGACAAAAGGGTCATATCCACAGGCTACAACGGCACCCCCCGGGGAGCCAAAAACTGCAATGAAGGGGGCTGCCCCAGGTGCAACAGCCTGGCTGAAAGCGGAACCGCACTGGAGGAATGCCTCTGCAGCCACGGCGAAGAGAATGCCATCACCCAGGCGGCGTATCATGGAACCAGCCTGAAAGGGGCCACGCTGTACACGACGTTTTCGCCCTGTCTTCTGTGTACGAAGATGATCATCAACAGCGGCATCCGCGAAGTGGTCTACAACCTGGAATATCCGCTGAACGAACGCGCCCAGGCGCTGTTGCGGGAATGCGGCGTGTTGCTGCGACAGCACAAAGTATAATTTATGCGGCAAAGCCACCATTCCCTGTATCATGATTACTGCAGCCTGAAAGGGCTCCACCCCGGAAAAATGGTTTTCGACTCCATCCGGGAACGGCGGCACACGTAAACAGAGTTGAGCAATCCCGGTGACAACGGACGCGACAAACAGGAACCTGCAAAAAAAATTTGATTTTCGGGCGCCGCGGCCGCGCCCCTTTCTGGCAAACCTTCCGGCGAAAATCGATATTTACGAGGACGGGATCGCCGATTTTTTTCGCTGGCGCACCGGACTGGATTACTACCTGACCATCGACAGGATCGTTGATTTTGTCGTCGATACCGGTAGAATGAAAATATTGGATCTGCTGGCGGATACGGCAGTTTTCGCACTGAACCTGGCGGGCCGGAAGGCGTTTTGCGGGCACATCCATTCTTTTGATTCCAATGTGACGCTGCTCGAACGGGCGAAACAGCGCGCAGTACACCTGAAGCTTCAGGAGACGGTCGAGTTTAGGCTTTTCCAGGAAGAGAAACTGCCGGTTCCGGATGCCTTCGCGGATGTCGCCGTGTCCATTTTTGATTTTCACAGGCATCCCGCCAAACAATACCTTTCGGAGATTTTGAGGGTTCTGGTTCCGAACGGGTACCTGATAATCGCGGAATTGATAGAGACGGAGCTGTCGAAGACATCCTGGACTTCGAAATGGAAAAAATTATGTGTGAAGTATATAAAAAAAAATAAGGCCGAAGCCGAAGCGGTTTATTATGATCGGGAGGAGATAATCGGGCTGTTGTTTGACGCCGGATTCCGCCAGGTGATTTTGCAGGGCTTGAATGAACCGGATTCGCCCCGTTTGGGAGTTTTCAGTTTGATAGCTGCGACGAAGTGAGCCGTCGCATCGTATCTGTTTCAGCGCGCATTCCCGTCGCATCCACGATGCGATCTCGGGTTTTCTGGGCTGCAGTGTTTTGAGGATGCAAGATGTCGGGACGAAAAGGAATTCCAGCCCTTCTTTTTTTAGCGCTGCTATCGCCGGTTTTCTGCCGGACGGAAGAAACCTATAAAATCAAAAAAATCGGGAAATCGCCGAATTTCATCGCGTTGAGCCCGGACGGGAAAAGAATGTACGCGACCTCGTTCGGAACCGACGAATTGATCGGAATCGATCTTACGGAAAGAATTGTGGACCGGAATATCGGGGTTGGGGCGTCCCCGCTCGGTTTCGCTCTGGCGGAACAGGGCAGAATCGCCCTGGTGGCCTGCAAGGACGCGGGAGTCGTGACCCTTGTGGATCTGGACAGTTGGAACGTGGTCGGCGATATCAATGTAGGGGGATACCCCAATTCCGTCACCGTAGGTCCAAGGGGGTACCGGGCTTTCGTTACGGACTACGGTCGAAGCAGGGAAGGCAGGCTGCATATCATCGATATTCGCGAGCGCCGCGTCGCGGCGACGATGAAAATGGGGGCGGTTCCATTCACAACCGCGGTTTCGCCGGTTACCGAACTGGTTTGGACCATCATGGGCGGGGACAACGAGGTCTGGGTTGTGGATCCCGAACGTTTGGTCGTGGTGGGTAAGATCCCGGTCGGAGAAGCTCCGGACGGCATAGCGATCACTCCGGACGGAAGACGGGTTTTCGTCTCAAACAGCCGATCGAACGATCTGTCGGTCATCGATGCGCAGATGATGCGCCTTGTTGTCACGATCCCTGTAGGGGAAATGCCTTTCGGGGTAGCCGTGAGCCCGGACGGAAACCGGGTTTTCGTCGTCAACAGCGCTTCCCGCACCGTCTCGGTGCTTCCCACCGATCTCAGCAGTCTCAAAGCGCAGACATTTAAAGTCGACAAGGGGCCCACAAACGTTGTCGTCGGCCCGGATAACCGTACCGTGTATGTGGTCAACGAGCTTTCCAACTCCATCGTTGTTACCGACGTACCGCCCGGCGGGAGCCGTGATTGAGCAGCCCGGAGCCGTTTGACTCTGATTCAAACGCCGGCGGGAAAGATCCCGATGCCGAATCCGAACCCGACGCCGATGAAAATGGTATAAGCCGTCTATGCTTCGCGTAGGTCTGACTGGAAACATCGCAACCGGCAAAAGCCACGTGTCGATGAAGTTTGCCGAAATGGGAGCCCATGTCATCGAAGCGGACCGCATTGTACATGAACTGCTTGCCTGCCGGGCTGAAACCAAAAATAAAATCCTTGGGGCGTTTGGGGACGGAATCCTGTCAGGCGACGGATTAATTGACCGTAAAGTTTTGGGTAAAATAGTATTTCGCGATTATAAAAAGCGGCTTCTCCTGAACAGCCTGGTTCACCCGGCGGTTGGCGAAGAGATTCAGCGCAGGATATCCGAAATGGAAAAGATGTTCTCCGGCGGAATCGTAATTGTCGAGGCGGCGCTGATTGTTGAAACCGGCTCGGAGGGCAATTACCATCGTCTGATAGTTGTGTCCTGCGATCCCGCGTTGCAGGTTTCCAGGCTTATGGACCGGGACAATCTGCCATTCGAGGAAGCGAAAGCGCGGATCAATTCCCAGATGCCCATAGAGGAGAAACTCAAATTCGCACACTACACGATAGATACCTCGGGAACCCTGCGGCAGACCGATCGGCAGGTTGAATATGTTTACCGGGATCTTCTCGCCCTGGAAACGGGCACGGGCGCAAGCGGAAAATAAGTGCCCTCGCCGAAATGTAAGCTGATTTTTTGTGCGACCCCGGCATTCACGGGGCCGCAAAAGGATTTCTCCCGCCGGCTTTTTCGTAAGCAGCGGATGTATAAAGTCCCCTCCCGTGCACAAAACCTTTTTGAAATGCGGTCTGTAACATTCAAATTGACAACATTTGCTTCGCTATGTTACTAGTCCCTGTTTTTATGATAAGAAAGGCGCTTCGCTGATTGAAGGTCTCTCTGTCGACACGCCCATGAGCGCTATTGCGGGATTCCGGAGAGGGTCCCGACGATTCAAGCCGGGATAGGAGCCATGCTAAATTATATCTGGTTGATACCGGTCCTGCCTTTGACCGGCTGTGTTCTGGTCGGCCTTGCGGGACTCATCCGGTTGTGGTACACGGGTAAAAAACTCAATAAAAAGATCGTTTCCGCAATTGCCCTCGCTTCGGTGGGACTGTCTTTCCTGCTCAGCGTCGTCCTCGTTTATCAGCTTTTCGTCGTGGAACGCGCACAGCTGTTCAACAAAGATTTTCTTACCTGGATCCGGGCCGGATCCCTTCCCCTCGCAGGAGGGGGGATGGCAGGCTTCGAAGTCTCCTGGGGATTTCAGCTGGATCCGCTTTCGGCCGTTATGGCCCTGGTTGTGACCAGCGTCGGGTTCCTCATCCACGTCTATTCCACCGGGTATATGTGGGACGACAGCGGATATTACCGCTTTTTTTCCTACATGAACCTTTTCATGTTCGCAATGCTCACCCTGGTTCTGGCCAACAACTACCTGATGATGTTCGTGGGCTGGGAAGGCGTCGGGCTCTGCTCCTACCTGCTGATCGGTTATTATTTCGACAAAAAAAGCGCCGGGGACGCGGGGAAGAAAGCATTTATCGTAAACAGGATCGGGGATGCCGGGTTTATTCTCGGAATGACCCTGGTTTTTGTCCATTTCGGTTCGCTGCATTTTGAAACAGTATTCCTGAAAGCCGCCGAGCTTCCCGTGGAGACGGGTACCGGAGCTCTTTTCTGGGCGACGCTCTGTTTCTTCATCGGAGCCTGCGGTAAAAGCGCCCAGATCCCCCTGTACGTCTGGCTTCCGGATGCGATGGAGGGTCCCACGCCCGTTTCCGCCCTGATCCATGCCGCCACAATGGTCACGGCGGGCGTTTATATGGTCTGCCGCAGCAACGCCCTGTACAGCAGGTCCCATGAAGCAATGATGATCGTAGCCGTGGTCGGTACGGCAACCGCCATTTTTGCCGCAACAATCGGGTTTGCGCAGACCGATATCAAGCGGGTGCTGGCCTATTCAACCGTCAGCCAGCTGGGGTACATGTTTGCGGCATTGGGCGTCGGGGCTTTCGTCGGGGGCATTTTCCACGTTATGACCCATGCCTTCTTCAAGGCGCTTCTCTTTCTGGGTTCCGGATCGGTGATTATGGCCATGCACCACGAGCAGGACATGATGAAAATGGGGGGCTTGAAGAAATACCTGCCGTGGACTTACGCCACGATGCTGGCGGGCACCGTGGCGATCACGGGCATCCCGCCTTTTGCAGGATTCTTCAGCAAGGACGAGATATTGTGGAAGGCGTGGAGCGGCGGGCACGAGGCCGTGTGGCTCCTGCTCTGGCTCGGCGCCGGCATGACGGCATTTTATATGTTCCGGCTCCTTTTCCTGACGTTCTGGGGGAAGGAGAGGATGGACGCGCATACCAGAAGCCATATCCGCGAATCCCCCAGGAGGGTGGTGTACCCCCTCGCGGTCCTGGCGGGACTTTCGGTGGTGGGCGGCTGGATCGGGTTGCCTGCATGGACCGGGATCGCCAACAGGTTCGAGCATTTCATGGAGCCTGTTTTGAGGTTGCCCGAAGCGGCGGGACATGACGCGCACGGGGTACATTCCGTAAGCCAGGAACTGCTGTTGACGGCATTGTCGGTGGCGATCGCGCTGGCCGGCATTTATTTTGCCTATCGTTTCTATATCGCCAGACCCGGCACGGCGGATAGGATTACTGCCAGGATCAGAGGTTTTTACCGGCTCGTCTATCGCAAATATCTGGTCGACGAACTTTATGACGCGCTTTTCGTCAACCGCGCCAAAAACCTCGGGAATGCCTGTTTCTTTATCGATTCGAAATATATCGATGGCGTCGGCGTCAACGGCAGTGCCGCCGCAACCCGCGGAATTTCATCGTTTTCCCGCATTTTTGATTCCTACGTGGTCGACGGGCTGGTCAATCTGGTGGGCTGGATCAATATGCGGCTGAACCGGCTTTTCACCGCATTTCAAACCGGCCTGGTTCAGAGATACGTATTGGTCGCGGTTTTCGGTGTCGTGGTCCTGATACTGGTCTATTATAACGGCCTGCTGCATTTCTGAATTCCGGCGCCGGGATGGTGCGGGTGTGAAATCCGGGCTCTCGAGCAACGTCGGGATCGGCGGGATTCAAACGCATTAATTTTGACAAAAATATAGGGAGTTGGATTCGATGGAATTCTTCATGGACAATATCCTGAACATAGTCTGCTACTTCCCGCTGCTGGGAATGATTTTGATTATGCTCGTGAAGCGGGACAATGAGCTGGCGATCAAATGGATCGCCAATATCACCGCATTTATAGGTTTCATCATTTCCATCCCACTCCTGACGGCATTCAACAATCCCGAGTACATCGGCCGCGAAGGGTTCCGGTTCCCGTTCGAACGCCCGTGGATTCCTTTGATCGGCGCCGATTACAAATTCGGCATCGACGGCATCAGCATGCTTCTGATCCTGCTGACGACGCTTCTCGGGTTCCTATCCATCCTTTCCTCCTGGACGGCCATAAAAGAACGGGTCAAGGAATACTACGCCTTCATGCTGCTGCTTCAGACGGGAATGCTGGGCGTCTTCATGGCCATGGACTTCCTGGTTTTTTATGTTTTCTGGGAAATCATGCTGGTTCCCATGTACTTTCTGATCGGCGTCTGGGGGGGGCCGAGAAAACTGTACGCCGCGATAAAATTTTTCCTGTATACCCTGGCGGGATCGGTCCTGATGCTGGTAGGCATCCTGGCCGTCTATTTCTACCAGTACGACGCGACAGGCACGTATTCTTTCGATATCCTTGCTTTGCAGAAGCTTGGATTCCCTGCGGACCTTCAGTTCTGGGTCTTCCTCGCCTTTTTTATCGGATTCGCGATCAAAGTCCCCATGTTTCCTTTTCACACCTGGCTTCCGGATGCACATGTGCAGGCTCCGACGGCAGGATCGGTCATCCTTGCAGGCGTTCTGCTGAAAATGGGAACCTACGGATTTGTCCGGTTTTCACTCCCCATGTTTCCGGACGCATCCATGCGGTTCATGGAACCGCTGTTGATCCTGTCCCTGATCGGCATCATTTACGGTGCTCTCGTGGCCATGATGCAGAAGGATATGAAATCGCTCGTCGCCTACTCGTCGGTGAGCCATCTGGGTTTCGTCATGCTGGGAGTGTTTGCCGCAACCCCGGTTGCGCTCCAGGGCGGCATCCTCCAGATGATCAATCACGGCATTTCCACCGGTGCACTCTTCTTGATCGTGGGTATCCTGTATGAGCGGCGCCATACCCGCCTGATTGCCGACTATGGCGGTTTGAGCCACATCATGCCGATGTATGCGACGGTTTTCCTGATTATGACGCTCAGTTCCATCGGCATGCCGGGGCTGAACGGCTTTATCGGCGAGTTCCTGATCCTGCAGGGAACCTTTGCGGCGCCGGGCCTTTGGATGTACGCGGCTCTTGCCGTCATAGGAATTGTTCTGGGCGCCGCCTACATGCTCTGGCTCTACCAGAGAGTGATGTTCGGAAAGCTCGAAAACCCCCTGAACAGGGCGCTGCCCGACCTGAATCTTCGGGAAATTGCGACTTTTGTTCCCTTGATTATCCTGGCGTTCTGGATCGGGATATACCCGTCCTTCTTCACCAAATATCTGGATGAGCCGGTCGAGGCCATCGTCGAGCGCGTGAGGGCTGATTATTACAAAGCCGGCATGGCGGAAATTCCCCCTCCGCCCGAGGAAACCCCGGGCGCCCACGAAGAGTAATTGTTTCGGTTTCCTGATTTAAAATACTTCTGAGACGCGGAAATGCTAATGGGCTATTTTCATCCAGGCCTCATCGAATTCCCTGTCGAAACCGGGACAGCGGTCCGGCGTATGGCATTCAATGCAGAGTTCCACCGGGGGATCCGCGACAGGGATCGGCTTCATGGAGCTCAAATGCTCCGTTGCGTCCCCGTGGCAGGATTCGCACTGCACGTTCATCAGCTCGGGCTGCTGGCGGCTCATCGTGAATCCTGCGGACTTTTCGAAACGGGTCGTATGGCATACAAGGCATGAGGGATCGAACTGCTTGGATTTTCCCACAAGCGTGCTGTAGGCCTTGGCGTGATCCGTAGACCGCCACTTCCGGACCACTTCCGAATGGCAGGGTTCACACGACGCAACCCTCAGGACGGCAGGGGCGGCCACGGAAGCGCCTGTAGTATCCGGGCCGCTCCCGTATAGCGCGACGATTTTATCGTTGTACTCGGCCACCATCGCCTTTACCTCGGGGTCGTCCCCGATCTTGTCGCCGAAAGGAATCAGGGAGTTCTGAGCTGTCTTTTCGCCGTTGAGGGTCACCTCCAGCAGTCCCTGATACTGGCCCTTTTCTCCGGAGTTGACCATGAGGGTTTCTCCGGCCCGCTTCGGATTTTCGGTTTTCAGATAATCCTGGCCGCCTATGATAAGGTCGATGCCTTCGACGCGTCGGGCAAGAACCCAGTCCCGGTTGGCTTTCTGGTGGGCCAGCACGATCATGTAGTCCGTCTTCCCGGAAAGTTCCGCAACGACCGCAGCCGCCGCTTCCAGGGCATCCTGAACCTTGACGGTTCCACCTGTGGCATTCTGCACTTTGTCGACCATTTCGGACATGTCTCCCATGAGTCCGAAAATGCCCACCTTCTTTCCCGCTACATCCTTGATGATGTAGCGCTTGAAAACCGGCGTGCCTTCGGCATCCGTTAAATTCGCCGACACAAACGGAAAATTATATTTCTTTTCCAGCTCCTTGAGAAAGGGAACTCCGAGAGCCAGGTCCTTCTCGCCTACATTGACGGCATCCGCCCCGATGTGGCCGAAGATGCGAACCATGGAGTCGGCCTTGATTTTGGCCGCTTCCATGACGGTATCGCGGATTTCCTCATCCTCGTTCAGCAGGTCGCCCGCATCCACGACAATCAGGGCTCCGCTGCTGTTGCGGTATTGATCCAGAAAATACGATTTCTTGTACAGCCCGCCGAGCTGTTCGCCGGTCTCGGCTCAGCCGCAGGATTCGAAATACCCCATAATGTTGCCGCTGTAGGCGATTCCCAGTTTTACGCCGTCCGCGGCGCGGGAGCTTTCAACGGCCAAATTGGCGGAAAGCAGGTATAAAGCACAAGCAAACACAGCCATCAAACACAAAAATTTCTTCATCCGATCCTCCTACAGGGCACACTCTCCGGCGTGGGTGCCATCCCAAGCTGGAAATACGCAAAACCGCTCCCAATGTTAGCATTTTACCCCGGTTTTCTCGACAAGAATTCCTGAGCCGGGAACGTTCATGAATGATAAGTTGTTTCAAGTCAATCCGATACTGGAAATCCCGTTAAAATCGCCGGCCCTTGGGTTTCTGAATCTGAAAAGACGAATTTGCCACCTGCGGCTATGACTTTTCAGAGGGCAAGACAAGGATTACCGTTTGCTTACGGTCGGTGGGTGTGTTATTTTTTGCAGTCTATTATTGACCGGACTAAGGGAAGAAATGTGGGAACCACAAAACTTACACGCAAAGAGATAGTCGCCGAGGACGCCGTACACGAGACAATCGTTTCTATCGTCGATTTTATCGGCGCACACAGGAAAAAAATACTGATCCTGGGTGGGATAGCGATAATTGCGGCTCTTGGGATATACGGCGGGCTGCTGTTGCTGGAGAAGAAAGAAATCCAGGCCCAGGAGATTCTTGGGAGGGGAATCGATTTTTACCATGCAACGATCGATCCCGAAGCCACGGACGATCCTTACGGGAAGGGTTCCGGAGCCGTTTTCAGCAGCGAGCCGTTGAAATACCAGGCAGCCGCCGGCGAATTTTCCTCAATAGTTTCGGGATACGGCTATACCAAGGTCTCCGCAATCGCCCTCTACTACCTGGGGCTCACGCAGCTGAAACAGGGAAATACGCAAGAGGGGTTACGGAACCTGGAGAAAGCCGCAGGCGGCTCGAGGGTGCGCGTAATCGGCGATCTGGCAAGGAGGGTCCTGGCGCAACATTATGCGGCTTCGGGAAATTACGGAAAGGCAAAGGAAATTCTGGAAGGAATAATCGACGATCCCGACTACGAGCTCCCGAAGGAGGATCTCAGCATACAGCTGTCCAGAATTCTAGTCGCCGAGGGAAAAAGGGAAGAGGCCGTCAAGGTTCTCGAGAAGGCCAATTCTCAGGGATCGGAATCTAGCAGCTTCAGACAGAAGCTGACGGCCGAATTGGACAGTGTTCTGAAAATCACGCAGACGGAGCCGCAGCCCTGATCCCGCGCACCGGGAACCGATGCGATTTAATGGCCATGCCGGGTTGCCCTCCGCTGATCGCCGATGGCGCTGTAAGTCCTTATATTCCACAGGTTTTATCCTTGACAAAACCCTCCCCGGTAATATAATTCCACCTTCGCCCGAAGGCAGGAGCATTGGTTGTGTTCATTGAAATTGAGGATCTGAAGCCGGAACCGCTTCGCGTACACCACGTGTTTCAGGCAACCGAGATCGGATTTTCTCACGAAGATACGGCTCTGGCGGAACCCGTGACTGCGGATTTTACGCTCGAGCATAAAGGAAGCGACCTTCGTATCAAGGGAACGGTGGAAACGGCTATTCGTTTCAGGTGCTGCCGGTGCAATAAGGAATGTGACAGGAATATCGCCGCCGGATTTGCTCTTTCCTACCTTCCACAGCCGGAATGGGCGGGCGACAATGCCGAGGTGGAGCTCAAATACGAGGATATGGACGTCGCATTTTACGACGGGATCGCATTTGATGTGAACCTGATGGTACTGGAACAGATTGAACTGGCAATCCCCATGAAGCTGGTTTGCCGGGAGGACTGCAAAGGGCTCTGCTACCGATGCGGGGCCGATTTAAATGAAGGGAGTTGTTCCTGTACTGGAGAAACCGCAGATCCTCGCCTTTCGGCTCTGCTGCAATTCAGGAAAAAATCGGATAAGTGAATTTTTTTATTATTCTTCAGGGAACAATATTCCTTCGCACAATGGAGAAACCCGTTCATGCCTAATCCCAAAAGGAGACATTCCAAATCGCGCCGCGGAAAACGCCGCGCACATGATTTCCTTCAAACCGTTACCCCGGGTGTCTGCCCGAACTGCCTGGAACCCAAGGCGCCGCATCAGGCGTGCCCCAAGTGCGGCTATTACAAGGGACGCCAGGTCATGGAAGGCGAAGAAGATATTTAAGTTTTCGGAGCCTAACCGGCAAGCTGCGTGGATACATGATAACGATCGCCGTTGACAGCATGGGGAGCGACAATGCCCCCTACAGTGAAATTGAAGGAAGCGTCGAAGCGGCCAGGGCCTACGATGTGCATGTAATCCTGGTAGGGAAGGAGACCGTGCTGGCGCCTGTTCTCAAGGAGGCCGGCGGCGGCAGGCTGCCCATCGAAATTCGCAATGCGACACAGGTCGTTGAGATGGACGAGCCCCCGGCGCTGGCGATCCGTAAGAAGAAGGATTCTTCCATGCGCGTTGCCGCAAAACTGGTAAGGGACAAGACGGCAAGCGGGCTGGTGAGTGCGGGAAACACCGGCGCGGTCATGGCTACTTCGAAGATGGTATTCGGCTCCGTCCCCGGGGTGGACCGGCCCGCTTTGGCCACCGTGCTGCCCACGCTGACGGGACACGCCGTTCTTCTGGATGTCGGCGCCAACGTTGCGTGCAAGCCGCACCATCTCGTACAATTCGCGGTCATGGGGCATCTGTTCAGCAAGAAAATCGTCGGAGTCGATTCTCCCCGCGTCGGTCTCATGTCCGTCGGGGAAGAGGAGACGAAGGGCAACGATCTGACCAAAGAAGTCCACCAGGCCCTGAAGCGGCTTCATTTCAATTTTATCGGGAATGTCGAGGGCCGGGATATTTACAACGGCAGGGCCGATGTCATCGTCTGCGACGGATTTACCGGCAATGTGGCCCTGAAGACAAGCGAAGGGCTGATCGAGGCGGTTCTGAAACTGCTGAAGGATGAACTGTCCAGCAACCTCCAGGCGAAGCTCGGGGCACTTTTAAGCCAGCAGTCATTCAAAAGATTGAAAAAAAGGCTCGATTATTCCGAATACGGCGGGGCTCCTCTTTTGGGGCTTCGCGGGGCCTCCATCATTTGCCACGGGAGGTCGAGCAGCAACGCCATAAAGAATGCGATTCGCGTGGCAAAGGAATTTGCCGAGAATCAGGTGAACGCAAAACTCGAATCCGAGCTGAACCGGATCCGCAACGGTGCAGACGGGTTTGAAGCTATCCGCGGGTAGCCGGCTCCGGCTGGAGGATTCCCGAAGGCGCCGGAAGCGTTTCCGGCAGCAGCGCCCTGAAAACGGGTTTTGTCTTGTGGGTATGGAAGCGGAGGATTCAAAAGGTCGAATCGCTTGCTTCCATGAATTTGAGTGCTACAATTTGAGCCTTTCATCAGCGGCTAACGGAGCTCGCTGGCGACCGGATGAATGGGAGGAACGGCAATGGCATCGGTAGAAGAAAAGGTGAAATCAATCATCGTGGATCAATTGGGCGTCAACGAATCGGAGGTAACGGGGAGCGCTTCGTTTGTGGACGATCTCGGGGCGGATTCCCTGGATACCATTGAACTCGTCATGGCGTTTGAAGAGGCTTTCGGCATCGAAATTCCCGACGAAGATGCGGAAAAAATCAAGACGGTTCAGGATGCCATCGATTATGTCGAGGCTCGCAGCAATTAATCCGGAACAGTATCCCGTGCGGGGGCAAGCCCCTGATGCGGGGTCGCGGGATGGGATATGGGCTTGAGGCGTCCTTCAAAACAAACTTAAAACAGGGAATGGATTATGAAGATAGTCGCGTGCGTCAAGTATGTACCGGATACCGCCATCAAAATCAAAATCACTCCGGATGAGAGAGGAGTCGAACTTTCCGATGTATCCTTCATTGTGAATCCTTATGACGAGTTTGCCGTGGAGGAGGCGCTACAGATCAAAGAAGCCCGTGGAGGCGAGGTCATTGTGGTCGGAGCGGGGACGGAAACCGCCACGGCGGGATTGCGGACCTGCCTGGCGATGGGGGCGGACTCCGCCGTGCTCTTATCCGATCCGGTTTTCGACAATGCCGATTCCTACCTGATCGGCAAGGCGCTGGCTTCCGTGTGCCGGGAGCTGGAGCCCGACCTGATCCTGTTCGGCAAGCATGCCATAGGCGTGGACAACGGGCAGGTGCCTTCCATTGTAGCGCAAAGCCTGGATCTGCCGCAGGCTTCGGTCGTAACGAAACTGGAAATCCTGGATCAGGGTTTCCGGGCCGAGAGAGATATCGAAGGGGCGCATGAAATCGTCGAGGGAAGCCTTCCTGCGGTCATTACCGCCCAGAAAGGACTGAATACTCCGCGATATGCATCCCTGAAAGGAATTATGGCCGCCAAGAAGAAAAAGATCGATGTAAGGAATCTGGATTCCCTGGGCCTTTCGGAAGAGGACAAAAAACCTCGTCTTTCCGTGGAGCGGATTACGCTACCTCCCTCGCGGCCGCCCGGTAAAATCCTCCAGGGCGATGTTTCCCAGGTTGTGCCCGAGCTGGTGAAACTGCTGCACGAGGAGGCGAAAGTCCTATAATCCGCAAATGATTTTTTGCACTAGATTCTAAGGAGGGGAAATGGCGCAGGGAATTCTGGTCTTCATGGAAGAACGGGAAGATAAAGTCAAGAAGACGTCGCTCGAGGCCCTGTCGGCCGCGAGAAAACTTGCAGACCGCTTGCAGGAAACAGTGACGGCGGTCCGGCTGGGTTCGGGGGATGCCTCCGAAAATCTGGCCCATTACGGGGCCGACAAGGTGCTGTGCGTCCGGCATGAACTGCTGGCCTCCTACTCCACGGAGGGCTTTAGCGCCGCCGTCGCGGAAGCGGCGAAAAAAACCGAGCCCCGGTTCATCCTGAGCGCCGCAAGCGCCATGGGGAGGGATCTGATGCCCCGGGTGGCGGCCCGCCTCGGCGTTGGATTGGCTCAGGACTGCATAGCGGCTGAAATTGTCGGCGAGGGTCAGTTGCAGTGTGTCCGCCCCATCTATGCGGGTAAAGCCTATGCCGTGGTCCGGCTGCTTGCCAGCCCCGCCATGGCGACATTGCGGCCTAACGTTTTCCCCGTGGGGAAAGCGGACGCGTCCCGAAATGCCGAAACGGCCACCATAACGCCGGATTTGGATGCCGGGAAAATCCGCGCTTCGGTAAAAGAAACCAAGGCGTCCTCGGGACAGAAAGTCGAACTCACCGAAGCCGATATCATTGTTTCCGGCGGCCGCGGAATGAAGGGCCCTGAGAACTTCAGGATCATAGAGGAATTGGCGGATGCTTTCGGCGGCGCGATGGGTGCTTCGCGCGCGGCTGTGGACGCCGAATGGATCGATCAGCAGCATCAGGTCGGGCAAACGGGCAAAACCGTATCCCCCTCTCTGTACGTCGCCTGCGGTATCAGCGGCGCCATCCAGCATTTGGCCGGGATGTCCTCATCCAAATACATTGTAGCCATAAACAAAGATCCCGAAGCTCCTATCTTTAACGTGGCCGATTACGGTATCGTCGGGGATCTGTTCGAGGTCGTGCCGGCCCTGACGCAGGCCGTCAATAACCTGAAAAAATAGCAGGATTTTTTTCTAATCAGCCCGCATTTCCCGCTTTTTGCATCCGGCAGGCCAACGCCGGAAAAGAAAAACAGTGAGAAATGCGGGTTTTTGTGTTATTGGGTCTCTTATAATTCAATCGAAAAGGTCGCTCCGGATGCCGAACCTGGCGAGGCTGGAAAAGGGATGGGACGGGCGGTCGCAGAAATATATTCTGAGGCTGCTGAAAGGTCTTCGCAGCAGCCTGACCTGGAGGGACGCCGTAGTCGGCTTATGCGCGACGGTGGCGATCACGGCGATCCTGGCGGGATTCCGTCATCAAAATATTCCTGAATTTGAAATCGGGCAGGTAGCCGACCAGGACATTCGCGCCTCTAAAGACGCCCTGTACATAGATGCCGACGCCACAGCCAAAAAGCGCGAAGAAGCGGAAAACGGCGTTCCGTTCGTATACCGGCTGGACCAGGGCCGGATTTCCGAGATAAAGAGCGCCATCAACCGTGTGTTTTACGATTCGCGAAAACTTCTGGAGGAAAAGGGATCCCTCAAGCCGGAACGGATGAATTCCCAGGAGAAGCAGGAGCTTCTGGACGCGCTGCAGATACACGTGGGCGATTTTTTCCCCAAGGAGCTCCTGGCCATTCTGATAAGGAAAGAATTCGACCCCTCCATTGAAGAGAAAATCCTCGAAATCCTGGATGCTGTTTTGAGGGAGGGCATTATCGGCGACCGCGAAGAGTTTGCCGAAAGGCAGAAAACCGGGATCGTGATCCGGGACAGCTCCTTCCCGTTCGAGCACACTCTCGCGGATTCCGGCCTGGTGCGGGATATTACGGAAGCGAAACAATACCTGCGCCGTTTCGATCTGGACTTGCCGGGGTGGACCGGAAACGAAAAGGAGCAGCTGCGCGGGTATCTTGAAACGATGCTGGTTCCCACGTTGATTTACAATGCCGACGAGACCGAATCGAGACGCGCCCTGGCCGCCGCCCGGGTTCAGGCGGTGGAGGTCCAGGTCAAGAGCGGGCAGATGATCGTGCGCTACGGGGAAACCATTACCCCCGACCTGCTGAGAAAATTAAACGCCCTCAGGGATCTCTGGAAACCGTCTTCGATTGTGCTTCAGGGGCTGGGATATTTTTTGTTCGTCGCGGTTCTGGTTTATTCCCTCTGGCGATATTTTGTTTTTTTCCAGTCGCGGCATAAAAAAATCAGGAAATATGCGTCGCTGGTTCTGGTGATCCTTGCGTCCGAACTCGTGATCGTTCGCCTGGCAACCGCCCTTGCCAATATTCTCGATGAAAGGTTCCACCGTTTCGAGGATCCTTCCGTTCTCTACTACGCCATTCCCTTCGCCCTCGGGCCGCTTCTGGCGACCATTCTTATAGACGTCAACCTCGGGATAATCACGTCGGTGATCCTGGCGACTTTAGTGGGGCTTTTTTCCGGTGATATCGATACGGCCGTCTATCTGGTGATAGGAAGCCTGGCCGGGATATACAGCGTCAGGAAATACAAGGACCGGGCCGCGATTCTGGAAGCCGGATTTGCCATAGGTATTCTGAATTGTCTATGCCTTTCCGGGATGAATATTCTGAGGCAGAACCCCGTAGACTTATCGAGCGGCGTCGATCTGCTGATTGTCGCGTTCCTGAGCGGTCTTCTGGCGTCGACGATAGCGTCCATGATGCTGCCGGCACTGGAACTCCTATTCAGGGTCGTCACCGACATCCGTCTGCTGGAGCTGTCCAATCTCAATGCGCCGATTTTGCGCCGCCTGTCGGTGGAAGCGCCCGGAACCTATCACCACAGCCTTATGCTCGCCACCCTGGCGGAGGGCGCGGCCGAGGCCATAGGCGCCAATCCGCTGCTGGTCCGGGTTTCCGCTTATTATCATGACATCGGCAAGGTTTTAAAACCGGAATATTTCGTGGAGAATCAATCGC
>JAFGAO010000273.1 GCA_016933615.1 Acidobacteriota bacterium | reverse complement strand
GTGGTTGTTGGAGCGAACCCTGTGTTCGCCCTCTTGCAATTCTAGTGGTTGTTGGAGCGAACCCTGTGTTCGCCCTCTTGCAATTCTGGTGGTTGTTGGAGCGAACCTTGTGTTCGCCCTGCAGTGGGCAGCCTGCAGGCTGTTTTCTTGGGAGTTGAAATGTTGCTGATCGCATCCTGTTGTGCGCTGCTTACGTTGGCGGCGGGAATATTCGTATTCCGTCCCCTGTTCGGGGATCCGGAAGACAGCCTGGATATCCTGTTGACGGCGGAGACGGAAGCGGACCGCCTTCTCGATCGAAAAACGGCCATATACGGCAACCTCAAGGATCTGGCGCTGGAACACGAGATGGGCCGGTTGTCCGATGAGGACTTCAGGCGGCTCGAGGCGGACTACAAAGCCGACGCGGCCTTGATTTTGCAGAAGCTGGAGGGCCTGGGTGTTTCCGAATCCCTTGAGGCTGCCATCGAACGGGACATCCTCTCAAGGGTAAAGGGGGATTCCGCGGGGGAAGCCGCCGGCGGGAGTGAAAAGGCGCTGTGCCCGTCCTGCGGCTCGGAAGTCGTCCCGGGGAAAAAGTTCTGCGCCGACTGCGGACATAAACTTTAAAAGCGGCCGGGGATCGCAGGGGCGAACCTCGTATTCGCCCTCCGGTGTCGGTCGACCGCGTCCATTGCAGCTTCGGAATAAATATTTTGTAATGATATCCGTAATGAAGTCGGCACCAGGCAAAATGAACCGAAAACATATTTTTATAATCTTCTTAACGCATCTTTGTCTGCTGATTTCATCGGTTGCGCCCGCCCAGCAGGACGGGATTGTGCAAGGGCGTATCGTCAACGGGACCGACCCGTCGATCACGGTGGGCGGAGTGCCCGTCGAGGTCGTGGCGATGAGCGGGGGGATGAGCGTCATCCGGACCGCCGCAGCCGATTCCGGGGGAAGGTTCCGGTTTGAAAACCTGCCGGCCCGGGAAATGCTGATGGTGCGGGCCGTGTATCAGGGCGCCAATTATCATACGCAGGCGGTCTTCGGAGATTCCGGCAGGGCAAATGTTGAAATACTGGTTTATGAAGCGACGAACTCCGTAAACGGCATCCGGGTGGAGGAATACGAGATGGTATTTCAGGCCGTCGGCGCCCACCTGCAATCCCTGGATACCGTCCTGGTCCACAACGCGACGCAACCGGCGAAGACTTTTATGGATCCCGAGGGAAACTTCAGGTTCTCCAAGGCGCCCGCGCTTCTGTCTCTCCCCCAGATCCGCATTACGGCGCCGGGCGCGTCCATGCCCGTCGTTCAGTCCGTTCTGGAAAGCCCCGACGGCCAGAGTTATTACACTCTCTATCCCCTGCGGCCGGGGAAAACGGCCATCGACATTTTCCAGATATTGCCCTACGAAAACCGGGACTACACCTATGTAAAAAAATTCTATAACCCCGTTCCCCCGATCGAGATCGGGGTTATCCCCATGGACATGGAACTGTCGGGGACGGGCCTGACGAAAATCCGGGAGGATCCCGACAGAAACATAGCCGTGTATCGAAGCGGCCCCCTGGACGCGGGCACGGAAGTGCAGTGGGTCTTTTCCGGGGGAACGCCCGTTTTGGAGCAGCAGGGCGCGGCTCCGGATTCCGCAATCCGGTCCCTGCCCAATGCCGTCGGCCGGAACGCCCTGGTTATCGGACCGCTTCTTCTGATCGGATTCATCCTGGTTTTCTGGCATGCGGTCCACCGCACCGGCGACGGGCTCCCGGGCGGGGCCGGCGCCCTGAAGAAACGGATGATCGAGCGCAGGAAGGAGCTCATCAATCGGCTGGCGGATCTGGATCGCGGGTATAAAGCGGGTGGAATGGATCCAAGGGAATACCTCCGGCAGCGGGAGGAGGGGAAGCGCCTGCTGCGCCGGATCGCCTCTCTCCTGAAATAAGGATTGCAGATTAGAGCTGATTGTAATTATTCGCTATGATTGAAGCACGGAACCTCGGCAAATATTTCGGAAGATTCGCGGCGCTCAACAACCTGCACCTGACTGTATCCGACGGCGAATTCATTGCACTGTTCGGGAAAAACGGCGCCGGGAAAACCACCCTTCTGCGGATCCTGGCCGGCCTGTCCCGGCCCTCCCGGGGCGAATTGAAAATAAAACCGTCCCGGCAGGCGCCGCCCGGTGCCGTCCGCGGCCATATCGGGTACCTGTCGCACGAGACGTCTCTTTATATGGATCTGACGGCGGTGGAAAACCTTAGGTTCCATGCCCGGCTCACGGATGTCCCCTCGGACGACCGGGCGCTGGCGATGAGGATGCAACAGGTGGGCCTGGCCGGGCGGGAACGGGATCCGGTGCGCAATTTTTCACGCGGGATGCAGCAGCGGCTGGCGATTGCCAGGGCTTTCCTGCACAATCCCGACATCCTGCTGCTGGACGAACCCTTTACCGGGCTCGATTCTTCGGGGTGTGATTTCTTTAAAAGCTTCCTCGCGGCGGCGCACGCGGACGGCAAGACCTGCATCATGGCCATCCACGACACCCGGCTGGGATATGAAATCGCGGAAAGGCTGGTCGTGATCAGCCGGGGCGCCGTCGCCCTCGATGCCGCGAAACCGTCGCTCGACTACGCGCAGTTTCGGGAGAAGCTGGAGCCGCTGCTGGCATAGCCGGCGGCTTTATCCTATGCACAAGATCTGGGCCATATTCCGGAAAGACCTGCTGATCGAGTTCAGGACCAAGGATTCCCTGACCGCGATGCTCTTTTTCGGGATCGTGGTTCTGGTGGTCTTCAATTTCGCGCTGGGATCGCTGCACCAGGCAGTCCGGTCGGCCGTGCCGGGGGTGCTCTGGGTCGCCTTTGCCTTTTCCGGAACCCTGGGGCTCAACCGGTTGTTTGCCGTGGAGAAGGAGAACGGGTGCCTCCAGGGACTGTTGATGATCCCGGCGGACCGCGGAGCCGTTTACCTCGGTAAAATGCTGGCTTCCTGCTTTTTCATGCTGATTGCCGAAGCGGTTCTCTTCATTGCGGCCCTGGTCCTGTTCAATTTGACGGTGCGCAACGAGATCCCCTGGCTCATGCTCGTATTCGTCGTCGGGACCCTGGGATTCACGGCCGTGGGAACCCTGCTGTCCGCCATTGCCGTCAATACCAGGCTCCGGGAAGTCCTGCTGCCCCTGATGCTTTTCCCCGTGATCCTGCCGATCCTGATCAACGCCGTCG
This sequence comes from Acidobacteriota bacterium, assembly GCA_016933615.1. Classification (GTDB taxonomy): domain Bacteria; phylum Acidobacteriota; class UBA6911; order UBA6911; family UBA6911; genus UBA6911. Next base: position 3,475 of record JAFGAO010000273.1, on the reverse strand, counting down.
AGGCGACCGATATCATCCTCAACAGCGCGGATTACGGAGCCCTGAAACTTCCCCTGACCGTGATGTCGGCATTTACAATCATATTCGCTACAATATCCTATCTTCTTTTCGAACGTGTTCTGGAGGAGTGACGATGAGCGGGAAGGCTCAATACCGTTTGGACATCCTGTTGGGGATCCTCCTTTTTGCGGGCATGTCCTTCGCTCTGTACATGGCCCTGATCGGGGCGCCCACGGAAAGGACCATGGGGGATCTGCAGCGGATTTTTTACTTTCATGTTCCGGCCGCGATCACGGGCCTGGCCGCCTTCGCTACGAATTTTGTGTCTTCGCTCGTGTTTCTTCTCCGGAAAAATCGCCGCTGGGATGCCCTGGCGCTTGCTTCGGCGGAATTGGGAATATTGTTTTTCTGCATGGTGCTCGTGACCGGCCCCATCTGGGCGAAGCCGGTCTGGTTTGTCTGGTGGACCTGGTCGCCGCGCCTGACGGCTTCCTTCATTCTGTGCCTGCTGTATGTCGCGTACATGCTGATCCGCAAAAGTTACGAGGATCCCGAACGGAAGGCCTCGGTTTCGGCGGTTTTCGGCGTCATCGCGTTTGTGGACGCGCCCCTGGTCTGGTTTTCCATCCGCTGGTGGCGCGACATCCACCCGTCCCCGATGCTGGAAACCGGGGGGCTGGATCCTTCCATGCGCCCGGCGTTTTACGCCTGCCTCGGCGCCTTTCTGATTCTTTTCCTGTATCTTCTCCGGCGCCGCTTTTGCCTGGAAACGATGCGGAACAAGGTGGATGGGCTGCTGCTCCGTTTGGATGAAATGCGATGAGGAACATTCGCAATGGATAAAATGCACTATCTTTTTGCGGCCTATATGGCCATCTGGATCCTGCTGGCGCTGTATCTTTTTTCGATTCATTCCCGGGAGAGAAAACTCCGGGAGGAGATCGAACGCCTAAAAAATATCCTGGACAAAGCGGAATAGCGCAGGTCCGGGGCGAACACAGGATTCGCCCTATGAATTCCGGGAATTTGTCGGGAGCAGTTAAATCATTCTTGTTTCAGTATTTTGCATATCGTCGTGAGGGGGCGAACCTTGTGTTCGCCCCTACGCTTGCTCCAGGACCTCCGCCGCAAGCTCCTGTCCTTCGCCGGTGAGCTCGAGCAGGACGCGGCGGGTTTCATCATCCAGGAATTCCCAGAGACCGAGTTTCCCGAGGGTCTCCGGCGTCGGGATGCCGAGCGAGTTCCAGCCCCGTTTTCGGTAATAAATATCGATGAGCCGGCGCAATTCTTCCCTGCGGCGGCCCATCAGCAGTTCCCGTTTCTCCCCGGTGGCCATCCCGGCCAATTCTTCCGGCGGTTTGCCGAGACGGGCCGCCAGGTCGCGGTCGTTGAATTCTTCCTCCGCCTCGTAGAGAGCGTCGTCGGTGGGGCCGATGGCCCGGTCCGGGATCCAGTCGCGGGAAGCGGTCTCCCTGCCGTAGCGCAGAACATTCAGAACGCGCTGCAGGTTGATGTCCCGGTCGGTCCGGGCGAAGATCTCCTCCCAGGCGAGATCGGTTCCCAGCACGGCGTTGTAAAAGTCGGCGTAGATTTCCTGGGTTGCAGGATTGATGTAAATGTCTCCGTCCCGCGCGCAGGATTCGGGATTGAATACGTCCACCCACGGGAGCTTGCACACCCCCATGTTGTCGTTCCCCAGCCGGACCCTTGGATAGGAGATCAGGGCCTGTGCTTTCTGCTCGATGGTGGGGAAAGCGCCCAGAAGGTCGGCCTTGATCAGCCAGGCGGCGGCATGATGCGCCCCGATATCGCTGGCCGCGGCGTAGGATGCCTGCATGGAAAGGGACCGGTGGGTCCGGTAAAAGGTGAAGGGCAGCCCCTTCGCCTGCATGGCGAACAGCGCCAGTTCTTCCCGGATATCGTTTCCGGTTCGTGTTTCATGACGGCGGGCAACCCACTCCAAAATATCCGGCATCCCCCTGCCGGCCGCCCGGGCCATCTCCGTCCTGCCCGCCGCCAGCCGGTGCAGGAATTGGAGCGCGGCGGCTTCGCCGCCCCAGCCGAGAGCCAGCCCCTCTCCGTCTTCCTTTTGAAGAAATCCGCGCTGGAAACATTCCGTGAGAAACGCCATGATATTGGCGCTCGTGACGGTGTCGATCCCGTAGTTGTCGCAGTGCCAGTTCGCTTCCATAACAAACGCGGGATTGAAGATTCCCAGGTTCGAACCGAAACCCGCCGCCGTTTCGTATTCGGGGCCGTCGACCCAGACTTTTTCCCCGGCATGGTCGCCGCTCACCAGGGTCACGTGTCCGCCTTTGGTGCACTGCAGATTGCAGCCCGGGAAGCATCCGTCCATTCCCCCGTGTTCGAAGTGATGCTCGGCGTAGTGTTTGCCGCAGATCTGCCTGGCCCTTGGATCGGTTCCCGCCTGAAAATTCCGCACGGGCAGGCATTGATACTCGGGCTTGCTCATAAACGCGACCAGGCCGGCGCTCCCCCGCCGGGACATTTGCAGCGACCGGGGGTCCACTTCCTCGATGATAGCGTGCAGCCTTTTTCCGGCATGCCTGAGCTTGTCCCGGTCGGCGGCGCCGTAAGGATTTTCGCCGTGGGGATGGCCGGCCAGAACGACGACGGACTGCAGCTTTTTGTCTCTCATGACCGAGCCGATTCCGGTGCGCCCCGCCTGTTTGGTCCGGAAAAGGCCCCGGGTTCCGTTGACGGGCTTCGTCATGTCGTAGTAGTGGCTGTTGATGCAGCCGTAGGCTGTGTTGGCCGCCCCGATTCCGGTGGACATGAATGCAAGGTTCTGTTTCCTGTAGCCCAGCCCGGTGAAACGGGCAACGATATCCCTCTCCAGGTCGAAAGATTCCCCGCCGGCGGGGGCTTCCTCGATCGTAATTTCACCGGTGAAGCTGTTGATGACGACCATGACAAACCGGCCGGCCCGGCCCGTGATCTGGAGCGCGTCGAAGCCGGCGTATTTCAGGAAGGGGCCGAAATATCCGCCGAAATTGGAGACGCCCGCGATACCCGTCAGCGGCGAGAGCGAAACGGCCATAGCCTTGGCCGTACCCGGGAACATGGGAATGCCCCCCAGGGGCCCGTTGGCCAGGATCAGCGGGTTTTCCGGATCGGTCGCTTTCGTGTCCGGACCCACGGCACGGGACAGGAGGTAAAGAGCCAGGCTGCGGCCCCCGAGGAAATAGTCGCGGACCTGCTCCCGGATCCGGGAAACGGCCATGGATTCCGAGGTAAGGTCCACCGACAGCAGCTGATTCGTGTAGCCCCGCCGGATCGATCCCTTGCTGTATTTCATACGTCCCTTTTTTAAAACCGCAAAGCGCTAAAAGATAAGGGGATTGGCGCCCGATGTCAAGTAGGGGCGAACCTTGTGTTCGCCCTTCATAGCTTCAACCGACACGTACCACAAAACAAAGAAACGACCCGAATCCTGAGAATTTGCGGGCGAACC
>JAFGAO010000272.1 GCA_016933615.1 Acidobacteriota bacterium | reverse complement strand
TATAAGCGACGATGTTTTGGATTCCGGGTTATCGATTCATGCGATATTGTCGGATTTATGAAACGAAGGGCGAACACAAGGTTCGCCCCTACAGGCAGAGGCGTGCTTCGCTTTATTTTCGAGACAGAAGGCAGCTTGTTCCGACTTCCCTTCGACTACCGCTTTCCGGAATGACCGTTCGTTCTTCTTGACATAAAAACCGAATGAATGTCACATTACCCTGACATCAAAGAATAAACATGAAGCAGGGGGGATAAAAAAGTGATCCACAGAGCCTTCAGATTTTCGTTGTGCGGGGTTGCCGTGCTGGCCGCGATTGCGGCAGGCGCCGCGTCCGCGTCCGCCGCATCCGAGCGTCCCAACATCCTGCTGATCATCGGCGACGACATCGGCTTCGATGCGACGACCGACATGTATCCGGGCATGATCGACAGCCTGGTCAAGCAATACGGACCTTCGGGACGCAATCATTCCGACTATAAAATGATCGACGGCCGCCCCGCATCCACCCCCGCCCTCAACTCGCTTGCCAGGTCGGGAATGAGATTCACCCAGGCCTGGGTGAACACTTTCTGCTCTCCCACGCGCACCTCGATGATCACGGGGCTTTATTCCGTCAAGACCGGAGTGCTGGATTACATGGGCTACCTTTCCCTGACCCATCACTCTTTCGTCCGGGATCTGAAGGAAAAGGGCGGCTACAGCACCGCGGCGTTCGGCAAGTGGCACATTGCCGGCCTGGGGCAATACCCCGGCATGAAGCCCAAACAGGCGGGCTTCGACCTTTACCGCGGCAATCTGCACGGAGGAGTCCAGACCTACTGGGAATGGGACTATCACATCCAGGACGGCAGCGATGCTCCCGAGAATTACCGGACCGAAAAAGCGCCCGTGCGGTCCCTGCCCGGAATCGCGCCGACCACATTTGCGCCGGTGGTGAAAACGGCCGACGCCATCCAGTGGATCACCGAGCAGGAAAGGCAAAATCCCGACAAGCCCTGGTTCGTCTGGTTCGCATTCAACCTGTCGCACATCACGGGGCAGCAGATGCCGAACCCGATGGTCATCCCCAACGCCGACACGATGGACCAGGTGTCGCGCAGGGAAATGGAAGGATGCATGGGGCCCGACGGCGAGTTCGGCACCGCGAATGTCGGCTCCTGCTCCTCGGAAGCGCTCATGCGGGCGATGACCAACACGATGGACACCATGACCGGGAGGCTGATAGAAACGGTCGACAAGCTGGACAAAAACACCTACATCATCTACATCGGCGACAACGGCACCTGGATGTTCGGCGAAAAGCGCGAGTTCATCGACAACATGTACATCACCCGGCGGGGGCGCAGCAAAGGCACGGCCTATGAAAGCGGCGTCCGCGTTTCGATGGCGGTCCGGGGGCCGAAGATCCAGGCCGGGTCCCGGAGCGACGAGTGGGTCAACGGCGTGGACCTGTTCTCGACAATCCTGGAACTGGCGGGCCTCGAAGTGCCCAGGACCGTTCCCAACAGGACCGGCGACGGCAAGGTGGCGGTCGATTCCGTATCCATCACCCCCATACTTTTCGAGGGCGCATCGGGCCTGCGCGATCCCAATAGAGGCTATATGCTGGCGGAAACGATAAACCCCGTAAGCACCATCAAACCCAACCTCAAGCAAGCCGCCGCACGAAACGCAACCTACAAGGTCATCTGCGACGAGAGCCCGCAGGCGGAAAACTGTGTCTTCTACAACCTTGTCGACGACCCGCTCGAGGAATATCCTCTCGCCAAGCCTTCCGGCTGCGCCAATTACGAAAACGGGACCTGGACCCCGGCCGATCCGGAGTGGCATTTCTGCCGCCTGCATGAGGTCATTGTCGAGGAATCGTTCCTGGGGCAGCCCGATTACGTCAAACAGACCGTTCCCCAACAGCCTTTCGCAAAAATTCCCGCCGGGAAAAAGCAGCCTGCCAAAAAGCAGCCTGCCGGGAAACAGTAAAACCGCGGGACACGGCGGCGGCCGGTTTCCCGCACGGCCGCTGCCGGTTCCGCCCGGCATCCTCATTCTTCGGAAACTTCAATCATCCCATTGTGGAAAACAAAAGGGTTATTGACTCCGATCGCCGTGAAAATTCCTGTTGTGCCGAAGAATGAGGAAGCCGGATCCGGCGGCCGGCAGCGGAATCAGTGTTTTTGCCGTAGCGTGACCGCGGCCGACTCCATGACGATGTCGGGATCGGTCCAGCCCTTTTGATCCATAAGCTTCTTGTAGGCCCGCCTGTAGAGCAGGACGGCTTCGACGCGCACGTCCCCCGGATCCGGCGCGATGAAAAGGTATTCGCCGGTATCGGATTCGAACGCCGCAAGCCGGGTGTCGATCACCACCCGGGTCGGGTTCCAGTAGGCGGCCGTAGGGGAAATCCCCGTCCACACTTCTTCAAGCAGCTTGACGAACACCTTTCCAGCAAGCCCGGCGTAGCAGCCGTCGGCGGGATCGCCCGAACCGCACCACTCCGGGAGAACCGGACCTTTCTCGAGGGGGAGTTCGGAACCGTCGCCGCCGTAAGCCCGGACGACCAGGATTACGTGCCGCAGCGGGGCGTCCGTGGGTACGTGGTGGCCGGTGCGGTCGTTGACGACCCTGGTTTTGACCCGGACCCCTTCCGGCGAGCGCTCCGCGTCCAGGGCCAGGGACACCGCGTTGCGGAGAAGCTCGGGATCCGCGGCTCCGGGCATCCTGTGGCCGGCGATGGTCCCGGGATCGCGCTTCAGCCCGCCCTTTTCCGGGTGGGCGAAACGATCGGTCCCGGAGGCCGGCATATGGCAGTCCTGGCATGTCTTCCCCGTGCCTTCCCGGCTGTAGGGGCTCCGCAGCCATTCCCCGAAGGAATCGTAGACGACCGTGTTCCAGAAGACCCCGAAATGGCAGGGGGCGCAGAATTGGCTGCTCCGCTGAAGCCCGGAATAGGTGTCCTCCCCCGGGGCCACGTCGTCGAGGGGGCCGGCAAAGAACTGATGCCCCTCGAAGGGCCTGCGGAATTCGTAGGAGAGCACCCCGGGTTTGTCGGGAAAAGGGAGGCCGGTTTCGGGATCGAGGCGGACCGCCCAGACCTTGTGGCAGAAGTCGCACGTGACTCCCTCGGCTTCGGCCCCCCGGACCGTGACGGGATCGGTGTTGAAGGGCGCGGCGACCGCCGCCGCGGGGGTATGGCAGGCGCCGCATTCGCCGGTGTGGTCCGGGTTGTCGAGCCTGTACCCCGGCCCGTAATAGGGCTCTTCCGGATCCCGGGGAAGCGGAAGGAGCCTGTTGTCTCCCGAATGACGATACCGGGTCGAGGGGCTCCTGCGGCCCGAAATGTCTTTCCCGGTGTGCAGGGTGAGGAAACGGGGGTTCACGGCGGATCGGGAATGCGCGTCCTCGAGCCATTCGTCGACCGGAAGGGCCGGACCTTGAGCGGACTCGCCCCGGTAGTGGCACGCGGAGCACGCCTGGTTTTCGCCGGTACCGCCCGGTCCGAAAGCCGGGATCCATTCGTATTCGGGATTGTCCAGCCGGCCGTGGCGGTGAAGCGGGATCGTCACGCCCTTGTCCCCGGGCGAAGCCTCGACCGGCCCGCCGATGAAATATCCCTCGGCCCAGGCCGTCAGCCTGGCGGGGCCTTTGAACGAAGAAGGCACGGCCAGCTCGAACCTCCCGCCGGGACCGGTCACGGCGCGGTGTTCCGTCGCCTGGACCCGGACCACGGCGCCGGTGACGGCGCCCTCATCGTCGCGGACGGTTCCTTCGATAATGCTCCCGGGATCCGATTCCCCGGCCGAAACCCGGGACCGCGGACCGGACACAATCCCGGCTAGAACGAACAGGACCGCAACCGCGATCCATTTCGGATCTCCCGGGGGAGAAACTCCGTTGCGGGCGTGATGGGAATACGGGAATAAAGGAATTCCGGTCATTTCTTTGCGTGCCTGAAAAGCCCCCCGTCCGGCCGCCGCCGAAAAGGGCGCCTGTTCACCGGGCGAAATTTCGAGGCCTGCAGCGGCGCGAGCGCCGGTCCCCGCTATTTGCAGGTCCCGAGCGAAATCGGAATTCTCGTTACGAAATCTTGTGGCGCTTCATGCCGCGGCCGATAGGTCGATTCTAGCATTTTCGGCCTGTCTTGGCCCGTTATATTTCCCCGCTGCATGGGCGGCATTCTTTAATGGAGACCGTCACCATGGAGTTCAATCCCAAATACCTGAAGGGCGGCCGTGCCGTCTTCGAACTCAGCGGCTGGAACACCCAAGTGGAGACAATCGAATCAATTCGGTGACAGCCACCATAACCTCAAAATAAATCCGGAGAGAAAACAGCGCCCGTTTCAGCAGATCCGAGGCCATGGTGACGGTCACCAAAATATAAATACCGGGCGCCAATCCCCGCTTTTGTATTGGTAATGCTTTTACCCATCCCATCCGATGGAATGAGTTGCAGCAGGTTCATTATCGGAGGAGTATGATAAAAATTCCGTTTCTATTTGGGATTAGGCTATAGATGAAAATAAAGGTTTTCTGCGTATCCGTCCTGGCTCATTCATTTTTATTTTTTCCTGTTATTGAATCCGCACATCCATCGGATCGAGTCCCTTTCGAAATCGGCCCCCCGGTATACTTTACAAATTCATGGGGCGCGTTTGATTCGCCGGACCCTGAAAAATCAAGCTTCCTGACGGCTGAGTATCGCCTCATGATTGGGTTCCCGGACGGTCATTTAAAACAGAAGGCTCCGGCTGCCCGGAGCCGGTTTGATTCGGAGAGAGGGTTTCTCTTTTCGACCCGGTCACTCTCCGATTCCCAAAAAGCTGATAAGAACGTTCACGGGGCCATGGATGCGGGCAGGCTTATGACAGCCTCCTCCGGCTCCCATTCTCCGCCCGGCCATCCCATCGAAGCGGAAACGGAGCGCCGGGAACTTCAGGTGCCGCAGTTACAGGAAACGGGACTGTTGCGGGATCGGCCCGCCTCGAATTCTGCCCGCCTTAAAAGAGCCGGGCTGCTGTCCCTGGGCAGCCAGCTTCTGGGAATGGGGCTTCTTCAGGCCGTGGATGCCTGGGACACCGGGCACCGTCCTTTTTCAAACGCATGGGACAACCTGGGCAGGGCATGGACGACCGCGCCCGAATGGGACTCGGACACCTACTACTATAATTACATCGGCCATCCCTATACCGGCGCCTTCACCTACAACCTGATGCGGTCTCAGAACGCCTCCCCCCTGGTTTCCTGGCTCTTTTCATGCAGCCAGTCCCTGATCTGGGAGTTCACATTCGAAGCCATGGAACAGCACCCTTCCCTGCAGGACCTGCTGATAACTTCCAACGCCGGATCCCTGATCGGGGAGGCATTGCACCGTTTGACGGGCAGGATGCGCCGAAACGGGTTTTCCGCGGGGGAAAAAGTGATCTTGCTGCTGACCAATCCCGCCTACCTGCTCAACAACGGATTCCGGTAGCCCGGGCCCCGCACCTCGACCGAATAGAGCGCACGATGGGCAAGGATGTAGAGCGTGCGGCCGCCCTCCCCTCCAAAGAGGATGTTGATCGGGCGCTCGGGCACATCGATGCGCGCGACCGCTTCCCCCCCGGGCGTGTAGACGAAGATCTGCCCGTTGGCGACATAGATGTTGCCGTCCGGTCCGGCGGCGACGCTCTCGCCTCCGCGCTCGGCCAGGACGCGCAGGTCGCCGAGGCTGCCGTCGGCGCCCACCACGGCGCTGTAGGTGCGGGCTTCCGACGAGCTGGCGACGTAGATCCTGTCGCCGACGGCGGCGTTGAGGAAGCCGTACGTATCCAGATTGTCTGAAAAGCGCCAGCCGGCGGCATCGGGCGGCCCCTGCCCGACGACGAGCCCGGCCGGGAGAAAGATGCTGCCGTCGGGCGAGACATACTGCTTCTTCTTAGGAGTCGTGACGCTGGCCGCGAACATCTCGGCCAGCGTCCGGTACCGCATCGCGGAAAAATCGAGCTGGTTTCTGAACTCGCCGTTGTTCCAGTAGTTGGCGGGCAGAATCGCCCGCGCCTCCGGCCGCGGCTCTGCCGGCTGCGGCTCCAGCACGGTGATGTCGGCCGGGGCGCCCGGGGGGAAGGAGTATACGGTTCCCTCCGGTCCCGCAGAGGAGAGAACCATCAGGTTTCCCGACCGGTCGAACGCCAGGTTCACGGGATCCAGCGGATGGTCGCTTTCGATGATGAGCCCGCCGGCCGGCGACCAGCTGTAGATTCTGTTCCTGTGGTGTTCGACGAAGTAGAGCTTGCCCGAGTCGTCCACGGCCGCGCCGGAGATGGAGTGGAAACCCTCTTCCAGTTTCCGGACCCCGGCACCGGCGGCAAGCACCGCAGAAGCATCGGCGGGCGGCGGAACGGGCGGATCGGCGGGAATGTCCAGCACCGCGAACTCGCGCTCGCGCACTTCCAGGCGATGGGTCCTGTCCTGGATGGAATTCTCGAACGGGAACTTGCTCAGACGCAGGAACGTGTGGCAGCCGTCCTCGTTGCAGAAGCCGATCCCGCTTTCGGCGTTGACGTGCACGTTCCGGAAGCGGATGTTCTCCGAATTGTAGATGCGGACCGCGGCGGGAAAAGGCGCGCGGGAGCGGGTCACGCGGTAGCCGTGATAATTGGCGATTGTAATGTTCTTCGAGGAGCTGATCTCCAGGGACACAGCCTCGATGCTTTCGCCGGCTTCCCCTTCGGTCTGCGGCGCGTTGATGTCCCAGTTCTCCACGCGGTCGAGCCTGATCTCGGTCCGGACGTGGTGTTCGTTGGAAAGCTGGTAGACGTGGCCGGGCGTTTTGGTGTCGGATACGTAGAAGCCCGCCTGGGCGTAGGTGTTCGGGGTCCAGATATTGGCGAACGTACCCCCGCCGCCGTCGGTCACCCACAGGCTGGGGTACTGCCCGTCCCAGCGCCTGCTCAGCTCGGCATCCGCCGTGCCGTTGTTGTTGTTGGCCTGCATGGGGATGCTGCCGTGTCCGCCCAGGAAGCGCACGTCGTTGATCATCGAATCCGCGCCCGCGCGCCAGATCACGCCCGAAGCCCTGGGATTCACTCCGCCCGTGAACAGCCCGAAACCGCTGAGTATATTTGTACCGCCCGGCGGTGCGGCGATCATCGGGCGGGGCGCCCCCACGCCCTCAAAGCCGGGGGTGCCGTCCGGAAGGATGATCTGCGTCATGAGCGGATGCAGCCCGATCAGGACCGTGCCGGGTTCGAGCGCCAGCGTATCGCGGATGATGTAGCGGCCGCTCGGGAAATAGAGCGCGCGGTGCCGCAGAATCGCCTTTTGAATGGCGCCGGTATCGTCGGTTTTGCCGTCTCCGGCCGCGCCGAGCGTGCGCACGTTGACCCATTCCCCGACAGGCGGCAGCGGCCGGATGGCGGGAGGCGGCGTTTCCGGCATCGCGTCCAGAGGTTCCGCCCTGTAGATCATGCCGATGCTGCCGGTCATCCCCAGGCCCGGTACGATGAGCCCGTAGTTGAAATCCCGGACCCGGTACTGTTTCCCCCTGCCGGCCACCTCCTTCCCGCTCTGCCGGAAGCGCGCCAACACCGGGGCGTCCCGCAGCACGGCGTTTTCGACGCCCACCTCGACGAGCGGGCTGTTCTCGCTGCCGATAACAAGGGCGGGGCCGGAGATGTTCTCGAAGCGGCAGTCCTTGATCCACAGCTGGTCGTAATACTCAGGGTCTATTTCCACGGCGGTGGGAACGTTTCGGAAGGTGCCGCGGATCAGGGTGAGCCCCGCTTCATGCTCGCGGATGGCGGCCTTGCGCTGCCCTTCGAATACGGAATCGACGAGCGTGAACTGCCAGGCCGCCGAAGGCTTGCCGGTCAGGATGCCGTAGTCTCCCCCATAGAAGCGCAGATCCTCGGCCTCGTTGCCGACCTCGGTGAGGGCCGCCAGACCGGAACCGACATGGAAATCCATGTGCCTGAGAAAGCAGTGCTGGGCGAAATGCGCCCGGACGGCGACCGCGGCCGGGTTCCCCTCGCCGATCTCGAAATCGATATTGCTCATCGCGGAATAGAATGTGCCCGGACCGGCGTCCCCGATGGTGTCATTCGGCGGCACGGTCCCGGGCGGCGGGAAGGGAACGCGGAAAGGTCCGGGGAACCCCCGGCCCGGACCTTCGCCCGCCGGACGCGGACGGAAGCCGGCGAACATCACCATGAGGCCGATGTCCCGCTGGTACCCCGGCGTGCTGTCGCCGAGCACGAACACGGGCCGCGTCGGGCCATAGCCGTAAACGCGCACGCCGGCCCATACGTATACGGTGCGCGTCAGCCGGTAGCGGCCCGAGGGCACGAACACGATGCCTTCCCAGAGGCTGCCCGCGGCTTTGTCTATGGCCGCCTGAATGGCGGCGCTGTCGTCGGCAACGCCGTCCCCGCGCACATCGAAACCGGGGGATTCCAAATACACGGCCCCGGGATCCTCAAGCCTGGCGGTTATGGCGGATTCGGAGCCAAGTGCGGAAGCGGCATAATGCAACAAGACGAGAAAGAAAAAAAACTTGCGGGACGGAATTTTCATATCGATGGACCTGTCTCTTCGGGAATAACGCGGCAGAAAATCCCAACAGGTTGTCCCGCCGCGAATTTCACCGGGATCGGAATGCCCGGCTGCCGTCCTCTGAATTTGAGGGCCGGATGGCCGGGCGTTGATTTACCTCGGAACCGGGGCGGCTTCGGGTGGCGCCTTTTTTCTTGCCGCCATCACGTAAATGGTCGATTCGATTTTTATGTATCCCGGAGCCAGGCCCGGATCATTTTTCTCTGCGCTGAATCCCATTCTGTATTCCAGGCAGTTGCAGTCCGCGGGGAAATCCGGCAAATCCGCTCTCGGCACCACCGCCGCCCTGGTGCGGAAACCGGCTTCTTCGATGCGGAATCCCGTTTCCGCAAGCAGTCTCTGCAGATGCTCCGTGTAGCTCTTCACGCCGTTGATGACCTCATAGTTTATTTCCAATGCATCCAATATGCGCCGAAACCTCTCAATGGCGGCGACCCGTTCGGCGCCCCCCATGCCGAAGATCCCGGTGTATTCCCGGGCCGGTTGATTCATGTATGAGTGCAGGGCCGCCGACTCCGCGGGATCCAGTCCGGATCCGCGCTGCTCGAAAACGCGCAATAACTGCGCGCGATCCGCTTTCAGGTAATCGCTTCTGCCGTCCAGTTTTTGCGTGCCGGGCAACTGCCTGATCACGGGGAATAAAATGTCCCCGGGGAAAATTTGCATCATGATCTCGTGGCTTGGCTGCATATCAAAGAAAGCAACCATCGGGGCCCCCGGCCTCAGGACCCGATGGATTTCCCCGAGCACCTTCCTGCCGTCGAACAAGGCGTCGAGCACCTCTATGCTCACGATCCCGGGCACCTCGCCGTCCCTGAACGGCATGTCGTAGACATCCACGACCATTTTGCGCGTGTCGAACGGATTCTCTTCCAGGAGTTCGGGGTACACGTCGGTTTGTATAAGACGCTTCATCATGTCATGGGGAAGAAGCCGCGCCAGTTCTCCGTCCCCGCAGCCGATCTCCACCACGTCGCCTTCAGGAAAATATTCAGCCAGGGTTCTGCTCACGGTTGTGCTTGTCGCGGGGCGCGCTTCCCTCCGGGTGTGGTTGTAGGCGGCGAAATCGTAATAACTCCTGTAATCATCGTTTCTGCCCGGCTGCTCCGTTATTTGAGCGCTTCCGGGCGCTGTGCCCGCAACCAGGACAAACAGAATCGCCGTTGCAGCGCCTCGTGTAAAGAACCTGCGCACATTCCTTGTCAAAGCTTTTACCTCGCACGGCAAACAGGAAAGCAAACCTGCATTTCAAGGAGTTGCCGCCTGGTGCATCATGCCGACAATTTCAGACGAAATATTTGATGTTGATTGCATAGAAAAACCGTGCCCTATCTTACTATGCTTTGGGAAATATTTCATGGATGCGGTCGCCGGAATCCGCCTTTCACGGGCCTTTGCCGCTCTTGCCGAAACCGGATTCCTCGAGCCAGCGGCTGCACTCCAATGTCCAGGGATGGCGCAGTGCAGGGTCCCACTGCGTGCTGCCCAGCCCTATGCCATGGGGCCCTTTGGCGTAGATGTGCAGCGCGAAAGGCACTCCGTTGCGACTCAGGGCGGCGGCGAATTCCAGGGCATTCTCAACCTTCACGGCCGGGTCTTCCGCCGTGTGGAAGATGAATACCGGGGGCGTATCCTGCGTGACCCGCTTCTCATTGGAAAGAAGCTCAACCAGGGCGGGATCGGGATTTTCCCCGAGGAGATTGAGTCTGGAGCCCCGGTGCGTATCCGGGCCCATCGTGACGACGGGATAGCACAGGACGCCGAGATCCGGTTTGGAGCTTACGCGGTCGACCGGATCGGGCGCCTCGGGATCCCCCGCATCGAAGTGCGTGAGCGCCGCGGCCGCCAGGTGTCCGCCCGCGGAGGATCCCATCACGCCGATCCTGTCCGGATCCAGTCCCCACGCCTCCGCGTTTGCGCGCACGTAGCGGATTGCGCGCCGGACGTCCTCGATCATGGCGGGATGCCTGTATCCGCTGGAGCCGAGGCGGTACTTCAGCACGAACCCGGCAATCCCCTGCTCGTTCAGCCAGAGGGCGTAGTGGAATCCCTCGTGCGGCGCCAGGGACGCGTACCCGCCGCCCGGACAGATGACGAAAGCGGCCCCCGTCGCCTTCGGAGGCGACGCGAAATGCGGCGTCAGCGTCGGAACGTCCTTCTCTTCCTTTCCAAGCGCCCCGGGGGCATCGCCCGCCCATAGCGGGAACTCCAGTCGCGGCGGCCGAACCTGTTCCGCCTGCCGGCTGCCCGGCTGTTGGCCCAAACACAGGGTGCCGGCCGCTGTCATCAGCAGGGAAAAAACAAGAGGATTCTTCATGATAAAGCTCCTGTGGAAAGGGGGTTGGAACGCCGGCCGGACAATTCGGTCCATTTCTGCAAAAGAGCATCAGCCGGAAACGCGCCGACCCCCGGCAGCACGGCGCCGATGCATCTCCTCCTGCATTTGAAGGACCTGCCGGCCTTCCATAAAATATATTTCCATTGCGATCCTAAGACAGAAAAGTATGAATTATTCTACCCGAGGGATGGGAAACCGCCTTCATATTTTTCAGCACCGGAAAACGCTTTCTCTTCGACGTGCAATCGGTGCTACACTTGCCGGATCAGTCAAAGCACAGAATGCCCTTTATTTTTTCGGCTCAGCCCGCTTGTGCCGGCGCCGAAAAAAGGAACCGATGCAGGCGGTCATTTCGCGCGAGGATGAACCGGCCGGAAAGGAAGCAGGCATGCTTCAAAAGATGCGCGGCAGAACATTCGATGATTTTACGATCGATGAGGAGATTGCCGGCGGGGCCCGGACTGTTACGGAGGCCGATGTGGTCCATTTTGCCTGCCTTTCCGGGGATTTCCAGCCGGAGCATACGAACGCCGCCTACGCCCGGAAGGGGCCGTTCGGAGAAAGGGTCGCGCACGGCCTCCTGGTGTTGTCCATGGCTACAGGGCTTCTGAACCAGACGGGGATTTTCGAAGGCACATCCATCGCCATACTGGAGACGACGGCCCGATTCATGAAGGCGGTAAAGTTCGGCGACACCATCCGGGCAGTACAGAAGATCACGGCGAAGAAGGAGACGAGCAAGCCCGACCGCGGCGTGCTCTCCACCCGGATCACCGTGCTGAATCAGAACCAGGAAACCGTTCTCGAAGCCGAGCTTGCGGTGCTTTTGTACCGCCGGGGTTTCGGGCCCGGCTAGCGGGCTGCCGGGGATCCGGATCCGGAAATGTCGGAACACGGAAAATGGAAAGACAGTTCCCTTGGACGTTCAAGGACAGACGCGGGAGGCGGAAAGATGGCAGGGGCTCTCGACGGCATCAAGGTCGTGGAATTGGGGCACTGGGTGGCCGTTCCCAGCGCCTGCGCCATCCTGGCGGATTGGGGCGCCGAAGTCATAAAGATTGAAAACCCGGGCATGGGAGACGGCTTGCGCGGGATGCGGTCCATAGAGGGGATCCCCATGAGCAATCACCTCATGCCTGTCTTCGAGGTGCTGAACCGGGGCAAACGGGGATTGGGCGTCGACCTGCGGCTGAAGCAGGGGAGGGAGATCGTCTATCGCCTGGTGGAGCGGAGCGATGTTTTCGTATCCAATTTCCAGCCCCGGGTGCTGGACAAACTGGGAATGGACTACGAAACGCTCGGCAGGCGCAATTCGAAGCTGGTATATGCCTCCCTGACCGGCTACGGCGAGTCCGGGGCCGACAGAGAGAAGCCGGGCTACGATTACGCCGCATTCTGGGCTCGGGGCGGCCTCATGTCCAAACTGTGCGCCCCGTCGGGAACTCCCCCCAGCCACCGCCCGGGCATCGGCGACAACATTACCTCGATGTGCATTACCTCGGGCATCCTGGCGGCGCTTCTGTCCCGGGAAAGAGGCGGGAGAGGACAGAAGGTGGCCTTCTCCCTCTATCAGACTGCCGCGTGGGTCATGAACCAGGATCTTCAGGTTGCCCTGTACCGGAAGGAAGAGATTCCCAACATTGAGCGGCTGAAGGCGAAAAACCCGCTCTGGAACAGCTACCGGACCGGCGACGGGCGCTGGATCCAGCTGGCCATGATGCAGTCGGAGCGCTACTGGCCCGGCTTCTGCAAAGCCGTCGGGCGCCCGGAGCTGCAGCAGGACACGAGGTTCGACACCGATGCCAAACGGGAGAGGAATAACGAAGCCCTGGTGTCGATCATCGGCGAAATCTTCGCCGCGAGGACCCTGCGCGAGTGGATGGATATTCTCGACCGGCACGGCATGGTCAACTCCATGGCACAGACCGTCATGGAGATAACCGGCGATCCCCAGGCGGAACAGAACGGCTTCTTCGCCAGACTCGACCACCCCAATGCCGGCGAGATCCGGCTGGTGGCCAGTCCGGTGAAATTCAGCGAGACCGGCGCCGAAGTGCAGGGGCCGGCGCCCCAGGTCGGCCAGCACACGGAAGAAATCCTTCTGGAAGCCGGGTATTCCTGGGAGGACATAACCCGCCTCAAGGACGAAGGAGCCATCATTTAGACGAAAGGCAGCCGTTGTGCCGCCCAGACGGCTCAAACAGGACGATGAAACGTATGAAGACGAACTCCGGATTGAGTGCCGACCCGCGTGAAGTCATGGATCATTCCGCAATGACGCGGCTCCAGATCATAATCGTAGCCATCACTGTCGGCCTGAATGCCCTGGACGGCTTCGACGTTCTGGCGATCGGCTTTGCCCTGCCGGGCATAGCCGGCGAGTGGGGCGTGGACCCGGCCGCCCTGGGCATCGTTGCCTCCATGGAACTTGTCGGAATGAGCCTCGGGTCCTTCCTGCTGGGGGGGATGGCGGACAAATCGGGACGCCTGACGGCTGTCCTGTTCTGCCTGCTGGTCATGACCCTGGGCATGTTCATGGTTACAACCGCCGGAAGTGTTTTTTCCCTTTCCTTCTGGCGCATCGTCACAGGGCTGGGAATCGGGGGCATGCTTCCGGCGATCAATGCCCTGGTCGCGGAATTTTCCAATATCCGGCGGCGGCATCTGTGCATTTCCCTGATGGCCATCGGGTATCCCGTTGGTGGAGCCTTGGGGGGAGCCGCAGCTTCCGGATTGCTGGCCGGATACGACTGGCGCTCGATTTTTTATTTCGGCGCCGCGGTAACGGCGCTCTTCATTCCCGCAATCGTCATTTTTATTCCGGAATCCGTTCACTGGTTGACGCGCAAGCAGCCGCCGGGCGCCCTCGGGAAGATCAATAAAACTTTCGCAAGGCTGGGGCACGCCGCCCTGGATGCGCTGCCCGAGGTTTCGCCCGATTCGCGCAGGAAATCCGTCGGCGATATTTTCAGCCCCGGCCTGGTGGCGACTACCCTGATCGTTTCCTCCGCTTACTTTCTCAATCTCGTGACTTTTTATTTCATCATGAAATGGGTGCCCAAAATTCTGGTCGATATGGGATTCACGGCCTCTTCGGCCAGCGGTGTCCTGGGCTGGGCCAATGCCGGCGGGGCGCTGGGCGGGGCAGCCTTCGGCCTTTTCACTTTCAGGTTCGGCATTAAAAAGCTTTCCATCGCTTCGCTGGTTCTCTCCGCCGTGTTTGTTGCCGTCTTCGGCCGCACCTCGGCGGATCTTGCGCTGATAACCGCTTTCTGCGCCGTCGCCGGCTTCTTCCTGAATGCCGGCGTCATAAGCCTGATCGCCGTCGCGGCCCAGGCATTTCCGACCCATGCGCGGGCTTTCGGCACCGGTTTCATGATCGGGGTGGGCCGGGGCGGGGCCACGCTATCACCCATCCTGGCGGGTTTGTTGTTCGGGGTGGGATTGGCGCTGCCCGCGGTCGCTATGATAATGGCCATCGGGTCGCTGGCGGGCTCGGTGGTCCTGATATTCCTGAAGCTTCAATCCGAGGGCCCAAAATTGAACGGGATGCTAAAAAAATCTCAGTAAAAATTCCAGAAGCCTGAAATACTCCGGGGGATGAAAATGGAAGCGCATGCGCATCCGCTCCCTCAGCGGTTTAAATTCCTTATAAACAGGTAAATCGACAGCTCCGGGGTGAGGGTGCTGGTTGTCTTTACGGTGATACTTCCGGTGCGGTAGCCGAACTTCCCGTCGCCTTTGTGTGTTGCGATCAGCCTTACCGTTTTTCCTCCGCTTTCCGGCACCGGCTCCAGTTTCACGGCCACGCCATCCTCGCTGGACCGGGCGCTCAGGATCTCGATGGATTTTCCGGCCGCGACGGTGAGCGTCACTTCCCGGGCGGCCAGCTCTCCCTCGGGCACGTCCCCGAAATAGACCGACGGGCTGGATACGCGGATCTCCGGCTGCACATCGGCTTTTATGGTGAAAAAAACCTTGCGCCGCCTCGGATCATTGGTAGTGACGCGGGCCGTCTCTTCTATGGACCCGGAGAGCAGGGCCGTATCCACATTGATTTCTATGCGGCCGCTTTGCCCCGGCAATATCTGCGTATCTGAAAGAGTGTTCGTCTGGCAACCGCACGTAGCTTCGACACCCAATATTTCCAGAGTGCCCGAACCCCGGTTGCTGAAGCCGAACACGTGCTCGAGCATCTCCCCCTGCATCACTTTGCCGAAATCCTTCACGGAATCGTCATAGGCTATGGACGCGACTTTTTCCTGCCCCCAAAGCCCGCTCTGCCCTGCCAATAAAATTATCCACAGCGCGGAACCATAAGGTTTCATATCGCCCCCGGAAAGGAAGAGTCAATGCGATTATCTTTAAAGTACCATACCATCCCGTCGGATCCAGGGGCTTTATGCCGTGAGCGGCTCAAAGCGGCCGGGATGGCTCCATCCGTTTCGGGGTCGGGTTCGGAATCGGATCGAATTCACCGCGGATTCTGGCTTCCCGGTTTCGAAAGCGACCCCGATACCGAATCCGATCCCGATCGGCTTGGCGCCGGAGGCGCGGGTAACGCTGTAAACCCGCCGCCGAATACTTACCGGATTTTTCAAGCTTTTCCGCCACTTTCGCGGAGCCGGGGATCTTTCTGGAGATTGGATGCGCCGCAGGATACGCCTGAGACCCTTTTGTTTCCATTCGGGCAGGCCCCGAGGCAAAGCCGCCGTGGTTTTCCCTTGTACCCGGGATTGAAACGCCTCTATGATAGGGCCATCATCAGGTGAAAAAATCTGCTTTTCATTCAACCGTTTCGAAAGGAGCTTTACCATGAAGAGGCTTTTCGAAATCGTTCTAGCGGCGTTGTTGCCACTTGGGGTGACGCTCGCCTTTGCAGGCACGCCTGCGCAAGCTGCGGACGAAGCCGAGGAGCCGGTGCACCGGTTCCTGAATCCGCAAGGCATTCCCGGTCCCGTAGAGGTGCGGGGACTGGCGCCGCGCCTGGATACCATCAAGGGCAAGACCATCTATATTGCCGTATGCGAGGCCGGTCCGCAGACCGGGCCCTTCCTGGAACAATACTTAAAGGATACCTATCCGGACACGCACTGGGTCCGGATACAGCACAACGGTTTCGGCCCCACCAACCCCGCCGAGGACGGCGAGCTGCTGGCCAAAGCGGATGCCGTAATCGGAGGGCAGTCCTGGTGAGGGGCCGCCACCAGTATTCAGGCTGAATACAATACGAACGTGGAAAAAGCCGGGATCCCGACGGTGAGATTCGGCTTTTGGGACCAGAAGAAATATTTCGAGAGAACGGCTCTGCTCAACAATGTGCCCCAGCTGCGCTGGGTGACGATCGAACGCACCGGCACGCCCGACAAGCGGCTGTATCCCATAGTCCCCGCGCTTATCAAATCCCTGACCGATCCCCTGACCGACCGGGAGAAGTACGCGGGCACCTATATGCCGGAAAAACCTGAAAGGTATATTTTCGAAGGCACCTACGATGAGGCCGTGGAATTCTTCAACGCGACGGAGCGCGTGGAGTCCGCCGACGCCGAGATCAGCATCTACACCGACGGCTCCCCCATAATCCCCCCGACCGAGGCTAGAGTCGCCAAAATGCTCACCGGCACCAGCCTCAGCCCCGATACGGTCGTAACGGATGCCCGGGGGGAACCCGTCAAATTCTCCCGCTACGAAACCGTTACCGTCGAGAAGGTGGCCGTAATCGGCGCCATGGCCGGATGCAAACCGGAGTACATGCCCGTCCTGCTGGCGATGGCCGAACAGGGCGGCGGCAGCACCAATTGCCCCGGCACCAGCAGCTCCATCGGCACCGTCTATATCGTCGACGGCCCCATCGCCGGGGAGATCGGCGTCGGCGCCAGGCACGAATTCCTGGATTACGGGAACCGCGCCAACGTGTCCCTGGCCAAAGCGGCGCGGCTCATGACCATCAATTTCGGCGGCTGCATCGCGGGCATCAAACGCACCGATGCCGGCAACCCGTTATTCGCCGTCGCCGCCGAGGATACGCCCAATCTGCCGCCGGGCTGGGAAACCGTCGGCGAGGAGTTCGGCTACAGCAGGCGGGACAGTGTTCTCGTAAAAACCTCGCATCGGGGTTTCGGCGTCAACGAGTTTGCCCCCGGGGCATCCCGCAGGCTCCAGGACGGGATCGGAAGCATCGCGGATGACCTGGGAGTGCTGGGAAAACCCGGGCCGCATAACGTCCTCGAATGGCTGGCTCCCCGGATCGCCCCCCTGAAAATGAACAGCGGGCATACCTTCTTCATAGTGCCGAATCTGGCCAAACCCATCGGGGAGATTTTCCCGACCAAGAAGGCGGTCTACGAATGGCTGTTCAACAACTTCAAGGCGACGATCCGCGATTATCAGCGGCACGGCTGGTGGGAATTTGCGACAGCCATCGGGGACAGGACCGAGGGAACCAACCAGTGGGGCTACACCTTCAATGAACTGTACGAGAAATTCGGCGACGACTACAAGATCCCGATTTTCGGCTCGAGAGACCCTAAAGAAAACCTGATCGTAGTGGGCGGCGGCGGCGCGGACGAATCCATCTGGCATTTCAACGGCGGCCGGGGCACAGCCGTCGGCGTGGACCGATGGCGTTGACGCCCCTTTGAGATGCGCGATAAGGGAGAGGGGGGGCCTCGGCCCTTTTCCTCTTCCGTGCGCCCGCCGGCGCAACAGGCAACGCAAGGAGGCAATACACCATGCGGCACAAGCCATTCATCCCGGGCCGCAGACTGGACCGGAGAACCTTTCTGAAGGCTTCCGGCGTGCTGGGCGCGGCCGGGGCGGGTCTTTTGCCCGGAGCGTCCACGGTCCGCGCCGCGGAAACCGAAATCGCCGCCGGGGAGGAAATCCGGCGCAGCATCTGCGACATGTGCTGCATCGGGCGCTGCGGCATCGAAGTCCTGGTCAAAGAGGGCCGGGCCACGCGCGTGCAGCCGTTCAGGGACTATCCCCGGGGCCCGATTTGCGTCAAAGGGCAATCCATACTTTTGCAGTTGTACCATCCGGACCGGCTCCAGTATCCCATGAAGCGCACCAATCCCAAGGGAAGCGCCCGCGCCGCCTGGCAGCGCATCTCCTGGGACGAGGCCCTGGATACGATTGCCGAAAGGCTTGACGGGATCCGCCGCAAGTACGGCGCCGAGAAAGTCCTGTTCTATGCCGGCGACCCCAAGGATGCGGTGCGCCCCAATCTGCAGCGCCTGGCGCTGAAATTCGGCTCCCCCAATTACGGGACGGAAAGCTCCGTTTGCCACCGGGCTACGGTTCTGGCAACCAGCCTCAACGGGGCGGGCAGCGCCGGTTTGACGCCGGATACCAGGGCCGTGATCCTCTGGGCGCAAAACCCGGCATGGGCCATGGCCTGCGAGATGGAAAGACTCGTCCAGGCCAAAGAGCGGGGCGTCAAAATCATCGATGTGGACCCCCGGCTTGCGCCCACCACGAAATTGGCCGACATCCACCTGCAGCTGCGCCCCGGCACCGACGGCGCGCTGGCACTGGGCATGGCCCGCGTCATTATCAATGAAGGGCTGTACGATGAGGATTTCGTGCGCGACTGGACCCGCGGATTCGAGGATTTCCGGGATTACGTACAGCAATTTACTCCCGAGAAGGTGGAGACCATCACGGGCGTTGCGGCGGGCAAACTGGTCGCCGCCGCCCGGATGTATGCTTCGAATTTGCCCACCGGATGGATAACGAGCGCCGCATCGACCGTACACCACTGGAACGGCTGCCAGAACCACCGCGCCATTTCGGCCATGACCGCGCTGACCGGCACCGTCGCGGTGCCCGGAATGGAGCCGTCCATTCCGCCGCTGTCATTTCGCGACATCACCGATTGGAAAACGCTGCTTCCGCCGCTGCGGGACAAGCGCGCCGATCTCAAGGACTTCCCCGTTTGGGAGCAGTTCGTGCAGGAGATT
Organism: Acidobacteriota bacterium; assembly: GCA_016933615.1. Lineage (GTDB taxonomy): Bacteria > Acidobacteriota > UBA6911 > UBA6911 > UBA6911 > UBA6911. The sequence continues at coordinate 15,342 of JAFGAO010000272.1, read as the reverse complement.
CAGGTCAACCGGCTGCCCGAATATGTCGGGGAAGGCACTCTCCGGGCAGGCCTGTTCGTGGGCTGCAATTACCGCATGTGGCCCCAGGACCATCTGTACTCCAAGGCGATCCGCGACATGGAGTTTGCCGCCGGAGCGGATTTCTGGCTGACCCCCACCATGGAATTGATGGATATCGCGCTGCCGGCAGCGACCTCGCTCGAGAGGCTGGGCCCCATCGCCATCGCCGAAAGAACCGTATTCCTTCCTCAGCCCGTGGTACGGCCCATCGGCGAGGCGCGGGGCGATATGGAGTGGATGTGGGACCTGGCGAAACATATGGGCATGGGAGCGGATTTCTGGAACGGGGATATCCTAGCCACCCTGGACTGGCAGCTCGAACCGCTGGGCATTCAAGCGGCCGACCTGATGAAAGAGCCCAAGGGCATGGTGATTCCTCCGGGCAAGCCGCAGTCCGGCAAGCCCGGGTTCAAAACGCCTTCCGGCAAGTTCGAGCTGAAATCCGCCGTTCTGGAAAAGGCCGGCTTTGACGGGTTGCCCGTGTACCGGGAACCGCCGGAGGGACCGGTGGCGGCGCCTCAAATGGCCGGGAAATATCCCCTGATATTCAACACCGGGTCGCGGGAACCGATGTACACGCACTCGCGCCACCGGAACAACCCGCGCCTGCGGGAGCTCCAGCCCGATCCCAAAGTGGACATCCATCCTATAGACGCCCGGGCGCGCGGGATCCAACAGGGAGAGGATGCCGTCGTCGAGACTTCGGCAGGCGGCATCACGGTCAAGGCAAACATCACCCATTTAGCCCAGCCGGGAGTGGTTCACGTATATCACGGCTGGCCCCAGGCCGACGTCAATACAATTACGGCAAGAACCCTGGATCCGATATCGGGTTTCCCGGCTTTCAAGTCCCAGCTCTGCCAGGTGAGGAAGGCATAGGAGGACGGGATGCAAAGAGGCTTCTACATCGATTTGACCGTTTGCATGGGATGCTATACCTGCACGGCCGCCTGCAAGAACTGGAACCATATCCCGCCGGCGGCGACGGCGGAACCCGGCACGCAGGGCCCCCGCTGGCGCCGGGTCACTACGGTCGAGTCCGGAGCCTGGCCCGACGCCCGAATCGTCAGCGTCTCGCTCTCCTGCATGCACTGCGGGAAGCCGGCCTGCATCCAGGTGTGCCCGGCGAACGCGATCCGCAAGCGCGCCGGGGACGGCATCGTGATCGTGGACAGGGACCGCTGCATCGGCTGCCACGCCTGCGCCTCCGCCTGCCCGTTCGGAGTGCCGCAGTACGGCGAGGACGGGACCATGCAGAAATGCAACTACTGCCTGGACAGGGTCGAAAAAGGACAGCAGCCGGCATGCGTGGAGAGCTGCCCGCCGAAGGCGCTGCGCGCCGGGACCATGGAGGAGTTATCCGAGTTGGCGGCCAAGAAGGCAGCCCGCAGGCTGGTTGCCGCGTCCGATCCGTCCGTCTGGATCGCGGGGTAGGGTCCGGTTTCCATCGCGGGCCCGCATTTGCAGCCTTGAAAGGAAAGCAGCATGCCGAAAGAAGAAGACAGGCGCCCCGAAAAACCGAGGCCCAAAGAATCTTCCGGCGTCCTGTCCCGCCGGGAATTTCTGAGGGACGCCGGTTTGATTGCCGGCGCATCCATGGCAGGCCCCATCACCGGAGTATCTCCCGTTGACGCCGGCGCCGCTTCGGACCTGCCGGCCGCCAGGGTCGCGGCGGCCGCCGCAGGGGCGCCCCCAAAAATAAAACTCAACGTAAACGGCGAAGACTACGAGGTTGGAGTGGAGCCTGAAGAGTCGCTGCGCGACTGCCTGCGCGAAAAACTGGGCTGCCTGTCCATCAAGGACATGTGCCTGGGCCACGGCGCCTGCGGGTCGTGCACCGTGATACTGGACGGCAGGCCGATTCTCTCCTGCCTGACTCTCGCCGTCGAGTGCAACGGCAGCAAAATAGAAACAGCCGAGGGCATTGCCCTTTCCGGGCACCCGCTGATCGAAGCCTATATCATGAATTACTGCATGCAGTGCGGCTACTGCACCCCAGGTTTTATCTGTACTTCCAAAGCCCTGCTGGACCGGAATCCTGATCCGACGGAAGCCGACATCCGGGAAGCCCTGGGCGGCAACCTGTGCCGGTGCGCAACTTACATACGGCATATCCCGGCCGTACGGCAGGCAGCCCGCGCTCTCAATGGAGGAAAGTAAGTGCCGGCCTATACTACACGCAATTCCTTCAATGCCATCGGGAAAAGAGGGCTGCGCCGCAAAGACGGTTATGAAAAAGCCAGCGGAACGGGCCTGTACACGAGGGACGTGTACCTGCCGGGCATGCTCTACGCCAAGATGTATTTGTCCCCCTATCCTCATGCCAGGATCAGGAATCTGGATACCCGGGCGGTCGAAGCCTGCCCCGGGGTCAAAGCGGTCTTCCGGTACGATGACAAATGGTTTACGGATGTCCGGTGGGAAAACTTCACCATGTGGATTTTCAGCCATCAGACCGAACAGCTGCTGGCTCAGGAAGCGAACTGGGCGGGAGAGCCCACGGGGTTCGCCGTCTGTGCCGACAGCCCGCGGATCTGCGACGAAGCCATGAAGCTTGCCGAAATTGACTGGGAGATCCTGCCTTTCGAGCTCGACCCGGAGAAAGCCGTCGCCCCCGACGCCGTCATTTTGCAGCCTGAACTTTATCCGGAGACAAACATACGGTACAGCGGGAGCCGGTTATTCGAGGGCTATGAAGTGCACGGCGACGTGGAAAAAGGATTCGCGGAATCCGACCGTGTTGTCGAATTCCGATGGAGCGAAGACGAAACTACCGTCGCGGGCGTGGAAGCCCTGAGCTGTGTGGCCGTGTTGCGGGGGGAATACCTCGAGGTCTGGGCGCATAACCAGATTCCCATGCGCACGCAGGTCGTCCTCGCAAGGTACTTCGGCAATCACCTCCACATTCATGTGCATTCTCTCTACCAGGGCGCGCAGTTCGGCTATGAGAACTGGATCGTCTACAACAGCTGGTTCCCGATCATGGCATGCATCTTTGCCCAGAGGACCAAAAAGCCGGTCAAACTCCTGTACGACGAAAGCTATTTCCACGCGGGCGGATACGAGCACGGAGTGCACAACATCAAGGTCGGGTTCAGGAATGACGGCACCATCCTGGCCGTCGAAGACAGGTCCGTGCGGGCGTCCGCGGAGGTGCACGGCAAGCTTTGGGAAGGAACATCGATCCCCAATCTTTACGGCTACACTGAAATCCCGTACATCAACCGCCCGGCGTCGATCTGCTACCGGCACGGCATGAGGGCATGCGGCCTGTGGAACAACGTATTTTTCCGCGTCGCGGCCGAGACCGGGCTGGACCCGCACGTCGTGGCCGTCAGAAACGACGGCTGCCGCGGCCGCCCGATATCCTGGGTGGATGAAAATGTCAAGAAGCCCAGGGGATTTCCCATGGCGGATTCTCTGGATGCGGTGCTTCAAGCGGGAAAGGAAGCTTTCGGCTGGGACGGGAAATACCACGCCCCCGGGGCCAGGATGCTGCCTAACGGCAAGCTGCACGGAGCGGCGATGGCGCACAGCATTGCCTGGTCGCCCGACCCGAACCGTTACTTCCAGGCGTTTCAGATGGGAATCAATATCCAGCGGCAGACTCCCCTGGTGAGGATCCTGGCCCGGCACGCCGACGGCGGCTGGAACCACGAGAGCACCATCTGCCGCGTGGTCGCCGATGAAATAGGGGTCCGGTACGAAGACGTCGAATTCAGGCCCTTCGACGACACCGGCCTGGACACGGCTGCCGGAGAAGGATCGGCCGGCCTGGTGCGAACCCTGCCGATGGCGGTGGACGCGGCGCGAAAAATCAGGGCTCTCATCCTGGCTCAGTGCACGACCCCGACCCGGACCGGCACCGAACCCGATGTGGTGGACGTCCCGGCCCAGTTCCCCGGCTGCAGGCCCGAAGACCTGGATATCAAGGACAGCGTCGTATTCGAGAAAGCCAGGCCGGGCAACCGGAAAACGCTCCAGGAGGTGGCAGGCTACAACTGGCAGCACTACCAGCCGTTCATCGCCTCGAGCGGCGCCGAAATGCACCACGAGGAGATCTACCATATGGGCAGGCAGGCCACCTGGGTGGAGGTGGAAGTCGACCCGGATACCGGCGAGATCGAGATCAAGACCGTCGTCAACTCCAACGATGTAGGCAAATGCTTTGACCCCGAAGGGGTCAACGCCCAGCAGTACGGCGGCTCGTACATGGGCTTGAGCCACGGCCGCCAGGACTGCAAAGTTTACGACCCGGACACCGGCGTCGTTCTCAACGACAATCTTGTTGACTACAAATGGTTCTCGTTCAACGATATCACCGGGCCCATGCACCAGCGCATCGTGGAAAGCGGCCTGGGGTACGCGCCCTATGGAGCCATCGGGGTCGGGGAAAGCCTGGGAGCCGTGACCGCCACCATCCTGGCCGGCGCGGTTTACAACGCGACCGGCAAATGGATCACCGACTTTCCCGTCACCCCGGACAAGGTCCTGAAGGCGCTGGGGAAGATATAATCCTCTTCAAGTATCCGACCTGGGATGAAAATCACCGGAGAGCGTAAACCAGAGAGGGAAAAATATGCGCGCATTCCATTTTCTTTCCAAAATCCATTCGGCCCGGCTGATCGCCGGCGCGGTCATCCTGGCATCCTGTGCGGGTTGCGGGCGCACGTCCGGATCCCCGGGGCCGGAACTGACGGTTCTGGATCCCAGGGGGCAGCCTTGCGGAATCTTCGGCCGGGTGGCCGCAGCCGGCGCGGGCATTCTGGCCAACCGCAATCCCGAAACGCAGCCCACGCTGTCCCGGGATGAACTGGTCCCGCTCCGGATGGCTCCCAGGCTGGACAGCCTGGACAACAGGACGATTTACCTCGTGGATGTCGGTTTCGCCGGCAGCAAAGAGTTCTTCGAGGAAATGCAGAAGTGGTTCGGTGAAAATATGCCTTCCGTCAAAACGGTGATCCACATAAAGAGCCACAGTGCCTTCGAGGACAGCCCCGAACTCTGGCCCGAGCTTAAGGAAAAAGCGGACGGCGTGGTCTTCGGCGTCGGCGGGTGAGACGGCTGTTCGGCGAGTGTCGCCGAATTCTCCCGCATCATGGAAGGCGACTACGGCGTTCCCACGGCACCCGTCGCCACTGCGCGGTTCGCGGAATACGTCCTGCGCGACGGGGCCTCCCACGGGATGAACCTGCGCTGGACCTTCCCCCCCTACCCTGTCGGCTGGGTTCCCAGGGAAACTCTCCGTAAATACATACGGGGCAGCGATCCCGTAACCGGCCGGCCGCTGATGACGGAAATCATCGACGCGCTCACGAAGCCCTTGACCGAAGCGGAGGCGAATCCCGAAATACCCGAAAGGCCCAGAAGGCCGCGCCTGCTGGAGCCGGACTCGGAGGCGAATCTTCACCGGCTGTTCCTGGAAAACGGCTGGACCGACGGGTTGCCCATCGTATTGCCGACGGAGGAAAGAGTCGCCGAAATGCTTACGGGGACCGGCCGCGATCCCGGGGAAGTGGTCGGCATGATGTCGGTCACAACGCATGAGGAAATGCGCGAGTACACCGTGGAAAAGGTGGCCGCCAACGCCGTCATGGCCGGCGCCAGGCCGGAACATCTGCCGGTCATCCTGGCGATCGCTTCGACCCGGCACCCCTCCATTCCCAGTTCGACGGGATCCTACGGGAGCATGGTGGTGGTCAGCGGTCCGATTGCCGAAACCATCGGCATGAACGGCGGCGTCGGCGCGATGGGCCCGTTCAACTACGCCAATTCCGTCATCGGCCGGGCCTGGACCCTTATGAGCATCAACTTCGGCAACGCGCGCGCGGGCGACACCTACATGGCCACTATCGGCAACGGTCTGAGTTTTACAAACCAGTGCTGCGCCGAAAACGAAAAAAAGAGCCCCTGGGAACCGTTCCACGTGCGCAAAGGGTTCAAAGCCTCCGAAAGCGCCGTCAGTATTTTCCGCGGCTGGAACGTCTCGACCCTCGGAATGGGCGGGGCGGACGCATTGCTGCAGAAAATGAGATCCTCCGGGATGATGGGAAACTGCACTTTCGTAGTGGACCCGCTGGCGGCGAAGTCCCTGAAGGACGAAGGCTGGAATGATCCGGGCAGGCTGAGCCAGTGGCTGGCGGGACAGTCGGGATCCGGTTTCTTCAAACCGAATCCGGACGGCATCAACTTCGTGGTTGTGGGCGGCGAAACCAATCCCATCTGGCAGTCGACCGATTATACCTATTACAAAACCGCCTCCGTAGACGAGTGGATCCCCGAAGAAGGGGTCAGGCTTGATGAAAAGCCGCTCCGCATGCCCGTATACAGGGAGTGTGAGGACGAACTATGCATCATCGGCAGAAGCCATTGATGCCCGTCTGACGGCCGTCTTTGATCGACCGGGCCTGAAAGGCGAGGCGTTTTCCCGCCAGCGCCAGGCGGGACCCGGGTTCAGTATCGACCCCGAAGCATAGAGGCGTCTACTCCTCCCACTGGTGCAGGACTTCGCCCAGACCCAGGCCGCCGGGCATGTCGCCCTCCATGATGCTCATTTTCGCGTCGAGCACTTCCGCCGGGCCCAGGAAGGTCAGAGGGTCGTGGGGTCCGTCGAAGAACCGGACCTCGGCGGAACCTTTCGTGTCCCTCGCTCCCGGCCGGGCCACCAGGGGGGCGCCGCTTTCCGGCCTCTCCATGTTGCAGCCGACGCACACGATCTGGTTGAACGACGGGGTCGTAAGCGAAGCCGGGGGGATGCGCCGGACCAGCAGGGTGGGGCCCATGTCCGGCCATTCGACCTCGGGCGTGGAGTCGGATACTTTGTATTCGACTTTCAAGAGCGGAATGCCGCCCTGGTCCCGCATCTTGTTGGCCGTGACGGTCCAGCCCGTTCCGGTCTCGGTCCATTCGATATCGGCCATCTTCTTGGGCCACCCGTAAACCTCCCGCCCGGCGATCAGGCCCATGTCGCTGTCGATATATTCGATCAGGGTCGTGTTCCCTTCCCGGCCGTTCCACTGAACCGGGGCGTTGATCGCGATCTCGTGGACGTTGAAACCCATTTTCTCCACGTCAGGAGTCCAGGCCATCAGCAGTACAAACATATCTTTGCCGGCGACCGGTTCCAGCGGCGGTGCGAGCGCCCGTTTGATTGCCCCTTCCGGGGCCCGGCACAAAATCTGGAGGGTGTGAATGTCGCTGAAATGGTGCGGCAGCGGCGGATAGGGCGGGGAAAACACGGGGGACGGGACAAAACCCTCCCGCGGCGCCTGCGTGGCGGCATCCGGCGCCGGCTTCTCGGCCGTATCCCGGGTCGCGCATCCCGGCGCCAGGGCGACAAGAATTGCACACAGACATGCCGCAGCAATGCAAAATGCAATCCGTTTCATCATTTCGCTCTCCGATCCTTTCACGGGTGAAGTTAATGGAATCAATAAAAGCACAAAACGATTTTCATCGGACCGCGAGCCGGCGGGAGCCCGGGTGCCATAATACATTAATCCACAGGGCTCTGAAAACGTTCACTCCCCGGCGGTCAGGTAGCAGACCGCCCTCTGCTTCTGCGCGTTCGCATTGAGGCAAATTTTCAATCCCTCCCCGATCGCGTCCGGCTCTATGACCCGGACCGCCTCCTGCCAGCGCCCGCAGTCCGGCAGAATCTTTATCAGGCTGTTGGGGGCGCCTTCGAGGAGCTTGCGGTTGAAGGCTACGCCCTCATTGTCCGGGAAGACGGCAAGGTAGAGCGTGTCGTTCTCGACGATTTCATTGAAGAAATGCGTCCCGAGAGAAACTTCGGGAACAAGGTCGGCGTGCATCTCGGCGATTTCGCACAAAACGGCCGCGGGGCTGATGTCGGCGAACGACACCGGGACCCCCAGAGACGGCGTCGTGGTCCCCCACCGACCCGGGCCGATCAGCATGAGGCTGCATGCCCCCTCGTCGAGATGGGCGAGACGTCCGACCAGTTTGGCTACCGAGTGGCGGTCCCTTTCCGGCATGCGGGCGTACACGGAGGGCACGACGTAGATCAGCCGGTCTATAAAGCAACGGCAGACGGGGCCGATTACGGGACCGCGGGTTTGAAGAACGAGGCCGGCGTCGTCGATGGTTTCGGGCGGTTCGGCGGCGCAGCCTCCTCCCTTGACCTTGAAGGGGCGGCATTGAACCAGGTGGATCCTGCAGGCGCTCTCCCCGAGAAAGTTCACCGTGAACTCCACGTCCACCGGGTGCTCGTAGGCTTCGCTCAGGGTCCGGAGCAGATCCCGCATCTCATCGGTGAAGGAGGTTCCGGTCAGAAGCTTTTCAAACGTCAACAGCCACGGAAAGACATCTTTTTGTCCCGCTTCCCTGGCCCGCCGCATCAATTTCTCGTCGCGCGATGCGAAGATTTCCAGGGGGAAGCGCGCATTGTCGCCGGCCACTTCCTCGAACCACCGGGAATCCAGCCGGTTCGTCTTGAGGTTCAGCACGTCGACGCGCTTCTGGGAGCATTCCCTCTGTTCGTGCAGGGACGCCTCCGGCCTGTGCAGTGGGGCGTTGAGCGCCACAATCCTGGTGTAGTCGCCCTCGAAGGCGAGAACGGCGCGCGTGCCGAGCCCGAACACGAGCCGCAGCAGGCCGGCTTCGGGATCGATCTTTTCGCTCCACGCGTAGGGATTGAAGGACAGGCCCACGCCCGCGGCCTGCGGGAAGAAAAAGTCGCCGTACATCGCGCCCGACACCCGCTGGACCAGAAGCGCCATCTGCTCGTCCTGCGCGAGCAGCCCTCGCCGGGCACGGTAATCGAGCGCTTCCTCCCCCATGGCGCTGGCGAAAACCCTGCGAACGGCATTTTCGAAAGCTTCCAGGCGCTCTTCCGGAGTCCCCTGGTTGACGCAGAAAACGCTCACATATTTCCCCGCGAAGGCATTGCCGAACGCATCTTCCAGCAGGCTGCTGGAACGTACCACGATGGGCGCCTGTCCGAAGTACTCGAGCATTTCGACGAACTGGCTCCGGATAAAGCCGGGAAAGGTCCCGGTCAGGATCCGCTCCCGCGCTTCCGCCGCGGTTTGGAGGTATCGGGCCGGATCCCGCTGCCGCTGGCGCAGTCGCCAGCAGTTGTTGCGCACCAGGTAGGTGTAGAATACGTCGCAGCCTATGTAGAAGGAGTCGTGCGTCTCGAGCAGGCTTTTCCACTTGTCGTCGCGGTCGCAGAGGATGGCCCGGGCCAGTATCATCCCCGCGGACTTGCCCCCGATGAGCCCCGTGCCGAGCATTCTCTTGCGGATCGCGAGAAGGTCCGCCAGCTTGAGATACCTCTTTGCGAGCTTCAGGAGGCGCGCATCGCGCGTGACCATCATGCGCAGGAGGCGTTCGAAGATTTCGTCGGTTTCCAGGAAAAGCGCCTCCCCGCGCGCCTGCCGCGCCAGGGCGTCCTGCGCCTGAAAGAACACCCGGTTCCACATGTCGATGACCCGCGCGGCGGAGCCCACTTCAGGATGCGAGGTGGAAGCGAAAAGATCCGCTATGACGGCGCTTTCGGTGACCGTCCGGAACTCGTCGCCCTCCCGGACGTGCGGGAAGTACATGGTCGGCGAATCCCTTTTCCAGACCTTCAGCGGGTGCACGTACAGTTTCCCGCGGTGCCGGTGGACATCGATCAGAAGCTGGGTGGTGTCCCGGATCGAGGCCACGGTTTCGGACCAGTGGCGGTGCCGCAGAAGGGCGAAATAAGTGATGGTTTCCAGCTCATAAAGGTAGGGGCAGGTAACCATGAAGAAGTTGCCCAGCATCAGGTCGCTGTACCAGTCCGCGGCCAGGTCGGAGAGGCAGTCGAAAACGTAGCAGGACCGGGGGCCCGCCTCCCCTATTTTCCGGTGGATTTCCGCGGCGAAGGACTCGAAGCCAGCCTGGGGATCGAGACGGACTATTTCGAGGCCGCTAATATCTTGCAGAAGCTGTTCGTGGTGGGCGAAGCGGAAATAAATGACCTTCCTGCCCTCCAAGAGCGCCTGCCCGCAGAAGGGCGCGACGAAGGGAGTGTAGTCGTTGATGGAATCCACCTGCAGCACGATGTTGTCGCCCGGGAGCAGCCCTTTGAGGATCCTGTCCAGGCCCGCAATACCCGTGCCGGGTGGGAGGTTTGCCGTCGCCATGATGGATGCTTTCCTCCGCCTATCGCACGTAGCCCTTCCTGGCGCTGATGCTGTCGTACCGGTGATTTTTGACTTTCACTTCAAGTTCGTGCCACCCGGCCTTTTCCACCCCCGTCGGAACATAGGTCAAAAGGTATCTCTGGCGGAACTCTTCGAGAATGTCCACGAAGACAGCCCCGAGATCCAGGGTCGATTCGATTTCAACCAGAAACCCACCGGTGCTTTGCGTCAATTCGCGGAGGAATTTCCTGTCCGGCAGCCGTCCGACCGATACGGCATAGATGATCGCGTTGCTGCGGCGCGCCGATTCCAGCACCATATCGTCCGTGAGCCAGCTCGACGTGTCGAGCCCGTCGCTGAATACGATGATAAGCGGCTGGTCGGCTTTGGACTCCGCGTGGATCAGCCCCGCGTAGCCGGCGTCGATCAGGGAAGTCTTCCCGTAGGACCGGGACCGGGTGCGGTCGAGCGCGCGCCGGACGCTCTCCAGGTCGGGCGTAAGCGTCGAATTGAGGGTCACAGCGTGGTCGAACGTGATCAGGGCCGCCCGCTCGCCCTTCCTCAATTCATCCAGGAGGGCGAAGCCGGCTTTTTTCAAATCGTCGATCAATCTGCCGGCCACGCTTCCGCTCATGTCGAGAACCAGAATCACGCTTGCGGGTATTTCCTGAAACCGGACCGATTCGACGGTTTGCGGCACCCCGTTGTCCCGGACCTCGAAATCGGAAGCCTCGAGGCCCTCCAAAGGCTTGCCATTGTAGGTTACGAGCACGTCGACGCGTACCTCTTCCCTCTTGACCGAAAAGGTGGGATTCTGCGCCGGCGCCTGAAGCGCGCCGATCATCAGGAAAATGGCCGGAAGTGCCGCCGATAAGCCTCTCATTTTGAACGCCCTCCATCTTTTGAAACAATATATCCCAAATTTTACCGCGGAGCAGCTGTTTTGGGAGCGGCTTCGGGCCGCAATGCCGCCGGGGGATCCCGGGCCCGGCGCTTCGGGAGCCGCCCGATGCCTCCTCCTTCCCGGAATCCTTATGTGATTCTTGGCAACAACGCCAAAATTTTTCTTGTGTCCCGGATGAGAAATCCATATAAATTCGGCCAAAGGCATAAAACAATCATGAACTGTAAATTCACCTGCTCATGCCCCGGAGCGCTTCGGGGCGGAAGGGGATGCCGATATGAAAACACATCGCATGCATTCGGGATGCCTGATGGCGGCCGCCTGCCTGATGGCGTTCGTCGCAACGGCCCGGGCGCAGCAGCCGTGTGAAAATCTCGCCGGGCTGGAACTTCCGAACGTAACCATCGATACGGCCGTTTTTCTGGATGATCCGCTCGGGTTCATCCCGCCCAAAACCCCCGGAATATTCGGCACTCCCCCCGGTTTGAAGGTGACGGAGCCTTTCTGCCGCGTGATCGGCCATGTCAGTCCCGTCCCGGATTCCCGGATCGGCTTCGAGGTCTGGCTGCCCCCGGCCGAAACCTGGAACAACAGATTCCTGATGACGGGAAATCCCGCTTTTGAAGGGGCGATCAAGTATCAGGGGCTGGCGAGTTCCCTGGCACGGGGGTATGCAACGGCCTCCACGGATACGGGCCACCTCGATCCCGGGCACAAGTGGGCCATGGGGCACCCGGAAAGGCTCGTCGACTGGGCCCATCGCGCCGTGCACGAAACCACGGTCGTCGCCAAGCACCTCATCGCAATGTTTTACGGAAAGCCTCCGCGATATTCCTATTTCGACGGATGCCACAACGGCGGGAGGCAGGGGCTGGCTGAAGCCCAGCGCTACCCGGATGACTACGACGGCATCCTGTCCGGGGATCCCGCTTTCCATCTCACCCACCTTCAGCCGGGATCCGAATACCTGAGCTGGGTTGCGCTCAAAGACGGGGTGGATGCGCCCGGCTACCTTCCGCCCGAAAAGTATCCGGTGCTCAACCGGGCTGCGCTCGATGCCTGTGACGCGCTGGATGGAGTCATAGACGACGCCATCGAAGATCCTACCCGGTGCCGTTTCGACCCGAAATCCATCCAGTGTCCCGGGCCGGACAGGGCGTCCTGCCTCACGGAGGCGCAGGTGAATACCGCGAGGCGGCTCTATGCCGGCGCGAAATTCGCCGACGGCACCCGGATCTATTCGGGCTTCGAGCCGGGAAGCGAGCTTCTCTGGGGAGCGATGATCCAGGGGCCCGAGCCCCTGTTCATCAACAACGACTTCTTCCGGTACATGGCCTTCGAGGATCCGGACTGGGATTTCCGGACCTTCGATGTGGAACTGGACACGCGCCGGACCGACGCCCGGCTGGGCGCCATGATCAATTCCATCGAAACGGATCTCACAGCCTTCAAGGAAAGCGGCGGCAAGCTCCTGGTCTACCAGTCCTGGAACGAAACCTGGGTGCCGCCGCGCACGATCACGGAATACCACGACGCCGTCGCCGAGACCATGGGGGGCGAAGAGGCCGTCGATGACTTTTTCCGCCTGTTCATGGTTCCGGACATGGGAATGTGCCCCGCGGCGCTCCCGGGGACATTCGACGCCATGGGCGCGCTCGCGAAGTGGACGGAGGAAGGCGTCGCGCCGGACCAAATCCCGGCTTCCTACCGCGACGGATCCCGCGTCTATAAAACACTTCCGGTATGCGAATACCCGGAAGCGGCGATCTACAAGGGCGAGGGCGATCCGGGCAAAGCGGACAATTTCCGCTGCGGCATACCCGATTGGTAAGGGCCTTCCGGCCCATATGTTCCGGGCCGTCTGAATCTTGTATTTATACCATCAGCGGACAAAAATCGGGGCCGGTATCGGGATCGGTATCGTTCTCAAAAAGGGGATTTCACCTTTGTAAACCGGCGGCATTATCGATATTATAAACGTTCGCGTTTTTAGAGCCCCCCGTCAACTTCCAGCACCAGTGAGGAAACGAAACATGGCTTTGTTCAAGGAAAAGAAACCGCTTAATAAAACGGCCATCAGCATGGCCTCCACCGGAACCCGGAAGGAAATCTCGCCGTTGAGGCCGAAGTACGCGGAAAAGAACCCTCCCTGCCGGACGGGCTGCCCGAGCGGCAACGACATTCGCGGCTGGCTCACGGTCATCGCCCAGCGTGAAAAAACGAAAACCTCCCTGGAGCAGGCCAGCGACCAGGCGTGGTACATCGAAGTGGAGACCAACCCTTTCCCGGCCGTGATGGGCAGGATTTGCCCGCACCCCTGTGAAACCGTCTGCAACCGCAAAGAGAAGGACGGGGCCGTGGCGATCAATTCGGTGGAACGGTACATAGGCGACTGGGGGATCGAAAGGAAACTGGAGCTGCCCAAACTGGATGCAGGCGGGCCCTTCGATGAGAAAGTCGCCGTCATCGGCGCCGGCCCCTCCGGTTTGTCCTGCGCCTACCAGCTGGCAAGGCGGGGATACAAGGTTACCGTTTTCGAGAGCTTCGAAAAGCCGGGCGGCATGTTGCGCTACGGAATCCCGGAATACCGTTTGCCCCGCGAAGTGCTCGACGGCGAGATCCGGAAAATTCTCGATCTGGGCGTGGAGCTGCGGTGCAGCACCACCATCGGGGAGGATGTAACCATCGAGGATCTCCGGCGCGACTACAGCGCCGTATTCGTGGGGATCGGCGCCCACAAGGGCCGCACCATGGGAATCCCGGGGGAAGACGGGCCGGGCGTTTACACGGGGACCGACTTTCTGAACCGGGTGAACTCCGGAAAAGAGCTGGAAGTCGGCCGCAAGGTCGTGATCGTCGGCGGGGGCGATACGGCGATCGACGCCGCCAGGGTTTCCCTGCGGCTGAGTTCGGACTCGGCCGAGGTGTCCCGCCGCCTGGGAGCCGACGTCACCGTTTTGTACCGGCGCACCAAAAACGAAATGCCGGCCATCGAGCGCGAGATCGAGGAGGCCCTGGAAGAGGGGATCCAGTTCGAATTTCTCGCGGCCCCGGCGAAAATCGAGCGCGACGCTTCAGGGAAAATAACAAGCCTGATCCTGCAGCGCATGCAGCTTGGCGAACCGGACAGTTCCGGGCGCAGGCGGCCCGTCCCCATCGAAGGGGACGTCAAGGAAATCCGGGCGGATACCGTCATCATGGCGGTCAGCCAGGAGCCCGACTGGAGCACCCTGGGCGCCATCCAGGCCAACGGGTCGTGGCTCAATGTCGACGACTGGGGGCGCACCTCCATCGACAAGGTCTACTCGGGAGGAGACACGCTTCGCCTCGGCCTGGCCACCATATCCATCGGCCAGGGGTGCAAGGCGGCCGAATGCATTCACGCCGAGCTGCGCGGCCGGCAACCCGTGAAGCCGCCGGCCCTGCGCGAGATCGGCCCGGACCGCATCAAGCTCGACTGGTATCCCGCGAAGGAAAGAGCGAAGCGGAACGTGCTCTCTGCAGAGGAGCGCCTTGCAAAGCCGAAAGAAGAAGTGGACCTCGGGATCACGCCGGAGGCGGCCGTCGAGGAAGCGGCCCGCTGCTTCAGCTGCGGCCTCTGCTTCGGATGCGAAAACTGCTGGATGTACTGCCAGAACACCTGTTTCAAAAAGCTTCCCGAGGTCCAGCCCGGCAAGTACTACTACGTCGACCTGGCCATCTGCGACGGCTGCAAAAAATGCTGGGAGGAGTGCCCCTGCGGCTACATCGATGCGGTTTAGCGTTCCCTAACGATCTTCGTCCTTGACGTAGCGGCCGCCGGGAACTACGGTGAAATGGAAGATCGGCCTGTCGACGCGCTTCAGGATCAGGGGGCAGTGCTTCATCCCGGCGGGGACGAAAAGCAGGGCGCTTCTGGTAAGGACCTGCTTTTCGTCCTCGATCCACATTTCTATTTCCCCGCCCAAGGGATAGTCGGAACAAGCTGCCATCTGTTGCGAGTTCCGAACGCCCAGGCTCCCCGCAGCTTCTGATACGGCTTATGTCAACCTTGGGCTTCGAATTCGCCCATTCATAGAATTCCATGGCATTCTATGTCGGAATCGGGGGGTTTAGAAAGGGATTTCGGACGTGCCTGTAGTGCAAGGAGTTGGGAAGCGGTGCCTTGAGAATTTTGTCTTAGGGTTCGCGCAAAAATAAGTTTACATTTTGGCGCGAGCGCCGGACGGGCAGATGCTAAGGCGGCGCAACTCAAGAGTTGCG
>JAFGAO010000271.1 GCA_016933615.1 Acidobacteriota bacterium | reverse complement strand
TTCGGTTCGGTGGAGGGCGTGGAGCCGCAGTCGGAAACGGTATGGCGGCAGGCCGACAAGTATCGTGTTCCGCGCATAGGATTTGTAAACAAGATGGATCGTCCGGGAGCGGATTTCCCAAGGGTTCTGGAAATGATGCGCACGCGCCTGAATGCAGTACCGGTTGCCGTTCAGCTTCCGCTCGGAACGGAAGAGGCTTTCCGGGGCGTTATCGATCTTGTGGAACAGAAAGCCGTCGCCTTCATCGACGAAACCATGGGTTTCGATTTCGAGGTATCGGATATTCCCGGGCAGTATCTGGACGAGGTTGCCAAATACCGGGAACGTTTGATCGAGCTGGCCTCCGAAGTCGACGACAACTTGCTGGAGAAGTATTTAAGCGGAGGGGAAATCACCGGCGAGGATCTCCTGCCCGCTCTGCGCAAGGGGACGATAGGATTGAAGTTTGTCCCCATTCTCTGCGGCTCCGCATTCAAAAACAAGGGGATCCAGCAGCTGCTCGACGCGATTATCCGCTACCTGCCGTCGCCGCTGGACGTCCCTCCGGTCGTCGGCATCGCGGATGACGGCGGAAGCCTGCCGGTCCGGAAAGCGTCCGACGACGAACCCTTTTCGGCCCTGGTATTCAAGATCATGACGGATCCTTTCGTCGGCCATCTGGCGTTCCTTCGCGTTTATTCAGGCAGGCTCGGGACCGGAACCAGTGTTTACAATTCCACCAGGGGCACAACGGAGAGAGTCGGCCGGCTTCTGAAAATGCACGCCAACAAGCGCGAGGAAATCAAGGAAGTCTACTGCGGCGATATCGCGGCCGCGGTGGGGCTGAAGAACGTCGGCACCGGGGACACGATCTGCGACAAACGGGGCCCGATCGTCCTGGAGGCGATCGAATTCCCGGCGCCGGTGATTTCCGTCGCCATCGAGCCGAAAACCAAAGGCGACCAGGAGAAACTCGGCATAGCGCTGGACAAGCTGATCCGCGAAGATCCCACGTTCAGGGTGCACACCGATCCCGATACGGGGCAGACCCTGATTTCGGGGATGGGGGAGCTTCACCTGGAAATCCTGGTGGACCGCATGGTCCGGGAATTCGGCGTCGCGGCCAATATCGGCAAACCGCAGGTTGCCTACCGCGAAACGATTCGCCAGCGCTCGGAAGCGGAAGGCAGATTCATACGGCAAACAGGCGGGCGCGGGCAGTACGGGCATGTGAAGATCATCCTGGAGCCTAATGCCCAGGGCGCCGGCTTCGAGTTTGAGAATAAAATCGTCGGCGGGGCGGTTCCCAAGGAATACATCGCCCCGGTCGAAGCGGGAATCCGGCAGGCGCTCGAAAACGGAGTTCTGGCCGGTTATGAAATGATAGACGTCAAAGCAACCCTGATTGACGGCTCCTATCACGAAGTCGATTCTTCGGAAATCGCCTTCAAGGTCGCAGGCTCCATGGCGCTGAAGGAAGCGGCGCTGCGGGCGAAACCCGTGCTGCTTGAGCCTTTGATGAAGGTGGAGGTCGTTGTTCCGGAAGAATTCATGGGGGGTGTGACGGGGGACCTTCACGCCCGCAGGGGGCGCGTGGAGGCGACGGAAACGCGGCTCAGCTCGGCGATCATCCAGTGCAAGGTGCCGCTTTCCGAGATGTTCGGCTATTCCACCACCCTGCGCTCCATGACGCAGGGACGCGCCACCTACACCATGCATTTTTCCCATTATGAGGAAGCACCCAGAACGGTCAGCGAAGAGGTGATTTCCAAGATCCGTGGAAGATAACCGGAGGAACCGGTTCGGAGGAAAATATGGCCAAGGAGAAATTTGATCGCAGCAAGACGCACGTAAACATCGGGACGATAGGGCACATAGACCACGGCAAGACGACGTTGAC
>JAFGAO010000270.1 GCA_016933615.1 Acidobacteriota bacterium | reverse complement strand
GGGGCGTGGATTGAAACATTCTCTCCCCGTTTGATTGATTTGTTAATCCTTGTCGCCCCCCGCTGTTGAATTTAAACGGGTGATTTTACTACAGTGAGGGATCAAAACAGCTGAATTCGAATACCTTAATCGAAGATTTCTTCCCGTACTGCGCGGGCTTCTCGCTCCTCCTTCCCCCGGCGAGGTCACTGGATTCCCACCACAGCGCGCCCGCCCGCTGGTCATTACGGGAGGGGTATGACAACAACCTTGTGACCACTTGTAGGAAGGTCGTATTCAATGATGATCTTGTGGAACAGTACGCTCCAGGCACCACCGGTCCCGTTGTTCAAGATAACCGTAATTCCATAAGAGAATTCGGAATTGTCTACCGAGATATTGAGATTGTCGGCAGTCACCCTGACTTCCCCTGGCGCGGTGGGGCCATCTGTCTGGATTTCCACTGGCGTACCAACAGTGTTGTATCGATAGATGTTCAACTGCGCCAAGACATAGCCACCAAATTCAACGTCACTCGAGTTGTCTGCAGCCTCGAGCGTGAAGCTCCTGATCACGGCCTGGTGCGGCAAAAAGACAGGTCCGTGATAAGACTGAGATGTACCAGATGCGGTTCCCAGATAGACGCCGTTGGTGGACCAAGTTACACCGCTGTCCTTGGGTAGGAGAGCAGCAGCCGGCACCGACAGGTATTCTGCCTGCGTAGCCCCAGGGTGGAAGAGAAAAACAATCGTGACAAACAGCAATGTTTTCAAAATACACGGCGTGTTCATCTTGCATCACCTCACTAACAATCGGGTTCCAAGCAGGTCGAAAGGAAATTTGTTCCAGGCAGGGACAAAATACAACAGAACGGGATTGTGTGTCAAGAAATAACAGTCCCATATGTTATGGCCGGCTGCGTGATGGAAGCGAAGCCTTTGGAATGTGGGCCTCATGCAAGCTTGCGCACTGAAGGCGGCAGCAAGCTGCCGCACTCCACACTTCCCAATCAACGGGAATTCACTGAAAATCGTGCATTAAGGCAGCGCTTCAGGGCTCCACGCAGCGGAAGTTGGAGGCGTCGTCGATGCTTCCCTCGCCCGCATGCCGGGCAACCTTCGGATAGGGGCACAGGGGCCGCGTGCGCACCACCCGGTTGTTTTCCACTTTCCTTGCCTCAATCGATTCGGGGGCTTTACCTTTTTCCACCCAGTCGATGACGGCCGTCATGGGATCATGGCGGTCCGGACCGGTTCCGCCGCTGCAGTGCGCCATGCCCGGTATCATGAACAGGCGGAAAAAATCCTCCGTGCCTGGGCCGTTTTCCTTCAAGGCCTGTTCGTAGTAGTTCACCCCCATCATCGGCTGAAGAATGGAATCCGCCCAGCCGTAGGTCATCAGAAGCCTGCCGCCCCGCGCCCTGAATTTCGACAGATCCGGATCCTTGGCGTCCGCCAGTCCGCTCCAGTCGTCGAGCAGATGGATGTCCCGGTCGAAGTCGAAGGCCATGCAGTCGTAGTCCGGTTTCGGCGGCTTGTGAACCAGGTAGCGCATGGTATTTTCCGCCAGGCCGAAATCGGCCGGCTTTGCGCCCGGCTGCGCGCTTACGATCACGTTCATCCAGCCGCTGCCCGTGCCGCCGCCGAAGAGGTTCATCACGGCTTCGCTTCCGGGTTCGAACCCGGGGAAAAAAGGCCGTCCGTTGCTGTAAGGGCCGTTGTACACCCGGGCGAGCGCCATCGCCTGGGGAAGGGTAAGACAATCCGGGCCGTCCGTTCCCTGATCGCAGGTCGGCGCATCGCGGATCGGATCGAAATCGCATCTGCGCGGGTCGTCGATCAGCCCGTCGGCGAGCCCGTCGACGGCATCGCACTTTTCCATGACTTTCCCGGCGAGCATGGCCATCTTCTCCGCCGACACCGGGGCCGCGCCGAGCGCCTTCTGGTTCCACATCGCCCCGATCGTGAAGCCCGTCTGGTCGAGCCACGGGGCATTGGCCACGATGCCGTCGAAGTCTTCCGGGTAGCGCTGCGCCTCGATCAGGCCCTGGCGCCCGCCGTTGGAGCAGGAGTTCCAGTAGGAATAGGCAATCGGCTTGCCGTAATAATCTTTCGTGATGTTCTTTGCGGTTACGGCCGTGAGATGCACGGCACGGTAGGCATAATCGACGGCCTTCTGCGGGTTGCTCAGCACAAACGTCGCGCCCGGCTCCCTGCGCGCATCGTGGCCCGTGTTGGTCTGCGCGACGGCAAATCCGACCTCGAGCGCCTCCGTTATCTGCGAGACGCGCATGGGATCGTCCAGGGCCTCCCCCGCATGGCCGCCGTTTCCGATCATATAGAAGCGGCCGTTCCATCGTTCGGGAAGGCTTACTTCGAATGCTATTTCCGGGTCCAGCAGACCGGAGACGCGGCAGAATGCCGGTACGCCGTCCGCAGCGGATACCGTCTCCGCCTTAATCTGAAGAATGTCCTTCGACTTGAAGCGGCCCAGCGCCTCGCAGGCCTTGGCCGGTTCCGAGTCGGATTTCGAGTAGTCCACAAGCGCGGTCTCGAGATCCGAAAAAACCTGGGCGCCGGCGGGAACGGCAGCGACAGCTGCCAGGAAAAAAGCGCCGAATGCAATAACAGCCACCTCAGGTGCGGATTTATATTGATGGATCTGCTTTCTCCTATATCGTTTCATAGAAGCTCCTGAAGAAGATTGCATCGGGCGCCCGAGCGTGAAATGCGGTCCCTGCAGCCGTATTATGGGTCCTCCCCGTCCGTTATTTCCAGTCGTCGATCAGGATTCCCCTTCCCAGCCGGAAATCCGTCACGAACCAGGTGGTCTGAATTCCGCCTCCCGCAACCACGGTCTTTATGGCCCCGGGGTCCCTGAAGGGCTTGATGAGCGCCTTGGGCGGCAGCTTCATCCAGGTCGCGAAGGGCTCAAGCCCCTGAAGCCCCATCGGCATGCTCGCGGTCGTATTTACGCCGTTGCCCCAGAAGGTGCCGGCTTCCACCTGAACGTTCTCGGAAAGGTATTCCGACAGATCGGCCTTGGTCTTGAAGCCGTGGGCGTCCTTGAGCAGGCCGGCCACGGTCGGGTCCATGATCACGGTCGCCCCCATTCCGGCAAGCGACCGCATGTAGTCCCGGATCAGCATGTGCGGGGGATGGTCCAGCTGCGATTCGCCCACGCTCGATATATAGCTCCATCCCATGCCGATGGTGACGACGCTGTCGTCGGGCTTGTAGCCCATCTCCACGTGGTGGGGGTTCCACCCCTCGGGCAGGGCCTCCTCGTTCTCCGCGAAACACAGGTTGTTGTACTGAATCGTGCTTCCAAGCGTGGAATAGGCGCCTTCGTCGAGGCGCAGGTCCCCCACGATCTTGCCCGCGATCGTGAATGTCCGGCCCAGGACCGAGTTGGCTTCGGCGAAGGGGCCCAGGGCGTCGGTGCCCGCGTTCATGCCCAGCTCATTGCGGACCGGGCCGTTGACCAGGATCATGTTCGCGGCGGAGCTTGTCGAATTGCCGAAAGACCCCGCCTGGGTGCAGATGGCGAGGATGGCGGGAAAGTATTCCGGCCCGGCGCCGGCCATGACGGCGTAAACAGCGGCTTTTTCAACGGTCATCTTCCTGGAGCCGAACCGGTTCAATACTTCGTCCGGCGCGTGGCTGGTTCCCTTGAGCATTGCGGCCACTCTCTTCTCCGTCGGGAGGATGACCGGATTGAAGTCGGTCCACTCCCTGTCCTTGAAGAGGCGCCGCAGGTTGTCTTCGGTATCCGGCGCGAGCAGTCTCGGTTCGGAGACCTCCCCCTCGGGCATGCCCGACTTCTTTTCCTCCTCCGTAAGCGGGGCGGTCAGCCCGTCCATAACGGCCTGCATCATGGGCTTTCCGCTCAGCAGGTCCTTGCCTTCCACGTAGCCCCTGTGCACGGATTTCGGCTGGCCGGCGACGGGAAAGGGGAACGCGACATACCGGATGGGCATGCCGTTGGAATATTTGACGTTGTATTCCTGGAACTTCACGACGTTGACGCCGGCGGCGCCGACGGCCGGGATCCCGGATTCTTCCAGGCCTCGCGCAAATCGACTCACGGTCGATACGCAGCCGTGTCAGCCGCCGATTCCGATGACGGCTCCCGCCGCCCCCTTTTCCACTATTTCCTTCCGGAGCTCGGGATCGTCCCCCATCCATCCGTTCCGGGTCCTTCGCAGCACCACCTGGACCGACGGCATGTTCGCGGAAAACCATTTCCGCATTTCCTCGAAAACGCTGTAGCCGGCGTCGGGACCGCCCCACTGCATGTCGACCAGGTAGATCGTTTTCCCTTCCAGGGAGCCGGCGCGCGGCGCGAGCGGCGCCCTTTCCACCATCGGGCTGGATATGGCCGGATTCAGGACCGTGATCAACGCATCTTCACTCGAATTCGTCGTGCATCCGGCCGCGAATACGGCAACGATCGCGAGCAGAAAACCGACGGGCAGAATCTTTCCTTTCATGTCTCCCTCCGCAACGAATATAACGCAACAATCCAACGGGCATTTGCGATGACATATAGGTCATTTCATTCCCGGTGGCAAGAAAAAAAGGCTGTGCATCCTTCCATGCCGTGAGCGCGGCACGGCCGGCGGTTTCCCGAAAAGCCGGGCGCGCATCCGTCCCCGCACGGGCTCCGGGAGTCCGGCGCGAACATCCTATGCCCGGCCGGCGCCCAACGCTGCAACCCGGAAGCGGGCAGGCGGCCCCACACGGGACTCCCGTGCAAAGCCTGCAGGGTCGATCAACCGGCGTCCGTCTCCGCAGAGTGGGCTTTCACCGCTTTCAGGGACTCGATCACCTTGACGGCTTCTTTTTTCGTCAGCTCTTCCAGGCGTTTCCTGTGATGATATTTCCTTAGAAAATTCCCGAAGTGTTTCGGGTCCCACCCCAGGTCCTGGTACAGATTTCGAATGAAATATTTCTGGCGCAGGGTGACGCCGTCCGGCCGGCTCCGGTAATGCCTGCTGCGCATGAACACGTTCATGAGCTTGCGGAATTGCCGGTCATCCAGGTCCCGGGCGGAGTCGGCCCCCGTCGCATCGCGCATAATCTCCCGGTATTCCCCGTCGCTCAGGTTCAGTTCCTTTTTTACTATGTGAATAACCGCCAGTTTCCTGTTGTCGATTTTCATAATATGGGATTGGGGGTCTGATTATTATCAGCGCAGCCGGCGCCTAACCTGCCGGCGTCGGGTTCGGCATCGATTCCGATTCCGTCCCCGATAACACTTTTGCAGCCGCTTGGAGCAGCGCATTGGATAAAACCTCCGGGACTTGCCGGAGGATATTTAGTTGCCCGCGGATTGTTGTGTATACTGGCGCGTCATTCCGATGGTGAACAGGAGAAAGGGATTGTCGATACGGTTGAACCGGATCGGGCAGTGCTTCATACCCGGGGGCACGTAAACCAGGCAGCTCCGGGTGATCAGGTGTTTCTGGCCGTCGAGCCAGAACTCCACTTCCCCGCCCAGCTCGCGGGGATTCTCCGGACCCAGGGTTCCCACGAACCCGAATATCTCCCCCCAGTCGTGGCTGTGCTCCTCGTGGTTGGGGCCCTTTTCCGAACCTTCCCAGAGCCAGACGAAATCCACATACGGCGCCCCGTCAACGCCGTCCAGATCCAGCAGGCGGGTGCCTGCCACCGTGGATTCTATTTTGGCGTGCAGTTCCTCCCAGTATTTGACGGCTTCCGGAGAAACCTTGTCGGGATTGACGCCGTAGGAAATATTTTTTTCATGGTTCCGTTCGGCGCTCCGTTCCTTCGTAAATTCGGTCGGGGTCATGGAGTACCCGGTCGCCATGCCGCCGGAGAAAAACAG
>JAFGAO010000269.1 GCA_016933615.1 Acidobacteriota bacterium | reverse complement strand
GCCGGCCGCCCTTCGGGGCGCGGCGGCGGACGGGCATCTGCTGCGTTGCCGCTCCTCGACAATGAACCACATTGCCTGCGTCGCGGGTACGCAACTCGAAGAGTTGCGCCGCCTTAGCATCTGCCCGTCCGGCGCTCGCCCCAAAATGTAAACTTATTTTTGCGCGAACCCTAAGGGTCCGCACAAAAACAGGCTTGCATTTTGTCACGAATCCTTAAGCCTGAAACGGCCGTATCCAATGCAATATCGAGATTGAAGTTTCGACATAAGGGATTGTGTTGATGGTCTCCCGCGCCGTCATAGCCAGTTGCGGCGGCGAAACCAGGCCAGCATGCAGACAACCAAAACAATACAAACAGCCCAAAACGCGGGATATGCCCAGGCTTTTCCCAATTCGGGAAAATAATGGAAGTTCATGCCATAGACGCCGGCCAGGAAAGTAAGGGGGATAAAAATGGTGCCTATGATCGTGAGCACCTTCATGATTTCGTTCATCCGGTTGGAGATCGAGGACATATAGGTATCGGTCAGATCGTTGGCCAATTCGCGGTAGGTTTCAAGGATGTCGATGATCTGAACGATGTGGTCGTAGATATCCCGCATGTAAATCCGCGAGACGTCTCCCATGCATTCATGCGGTTCCCGTTGCAGAAATGCAATCATTTCCCGCATCGGCCACGCCGCCCGCCGCACCAGGAGCAGGTCGCGCTTGACTTTATGAATCGCGGTTATTACAGAGCGTTGCGGGTCGGCAAGCACCCCGTCCTCGAGATCTTCCAGCCGGTTGCTGTAATTTTCCAGAATCGGAAAGATATGATCGACGACGGCATCCAGGAGCGCATATACAAGAAAGCTGGCGTCATTCATGCGCAGGCGTGAGCCCTTCGTCCGGATTCGCTGACGGATGGGATCCCAGACATCCCCCCGGCCCTCCTGAAAAGTCAGGACGGTTTTGTGTCCCAGGAAAATGGATATCTGTTCGCTATCCAGGGCCCCATTCTGGATTTGCAGCATGCGGGTAATGATGAACAGGCGCGCCTGATACTCGCTATCGGAGCCGCCGATCGGCTCGACCTTCGGCCGCTCCGGGGTATTGAGGACGTCTTCAATCGCCAGTGGATGCAGATTATATTTTTCAGCCAGCGCATGAATGACGCCCATATCGGAAAGTCCATCCACGTTGATCCATCGAACGGCCGACCAGTCCGGCCGGTGGTGCTTCAGGAATTCGTCCAGATCATCCACATTCTGAAAGAGGGTCTGCTCCAGGCTGTAGTCGATGCAACTCACATATACCGGGGCGTTTCCGCCGGGAAGCGTCTGGATTTTATCATGCTCCACCCCGGGCGCATCCCCGGGCTTGCCTCTGCGGAAATGTAGTACCGGAGCCATACCGTATCCACGTCCTTTCTCAATAAGTGCTTTACACTACCGCGCTTCGAGGCAGAGATCAAGAGAGCTGCAGGGCGCAGCAACGGGTGAGCCTTCCCGTATCCGATCCAAAGGCAGAGCCGAACAGGGAAAGGGATCTGAAGCTGAATTCAAGATATGGATAAAGCAAGGACGGATTGAACAATCCATGAACTGTACGGGGGGCAACCTTGCCCCGGCCTCTCAGGCCGGGTAAAACATTCCCGTTTGTTCAGCGGTCAGCCTTCGCAGGGCGGTTTTTGGCACCGGTGGTCCCGTCCGCAGCAGGTCCTGCCCGAAGTCTCCAGCGAGCAGCCTCCGGCGGAATTTCCGGAACGCCCCGAACTGCCCCCCTTGACGATAAAACCGGCGCCTCCGCTTATTTTCCGGCTCACCTCCCCCCCGCATATCGGGCAGCGGAATACCGGCTCCTCGTTCATCCCGTGCCGCTGCTCGAATGCATGCCCGCAGCTTCCGCATTCGTATTCATATAAGGGCATGGCCCCTCCCATGGCTGCTGAATTGTTATCCTTTTTTTTGATGCCGGTTTCTCCGCCTGCGCCCGCATCCGGGCATCAGCATGGCGCCATTTTCCAGCCGGCCGTCCAGAAACGCCGCGATCACTTCCTCCATCGTGCCGCAAATATGAGGGATAACGCGGATTCCGGCTGAATCGAGCGCGTTCTGCTGCATTTGAGAAATCATCCCGCAGATCAACAGGTCCACTCCCAGCTTCGGGAGCGCCCGGGCGCGTTCGAACGGATTATGGGAGAGAAGGGACTCTTCCTGCCGGAACTGTTCCCGGCCATCGGAAATATCGACAATGAGTATCCTGTTCGCTTCATCGAAAACCGGCGAAACCCGTCCCTGCCATAAAGGAATCGCAACTTTCATAGTCTCAGCCAGAATGAATTCAATTGCCGTGAAGAGCGCCGCGGCGTTTTTAACCGGAAACGGATCAGGAAGCTTGTTTCGCCATCTTGGGTTCGCCTGCCGGTGGAGCGAGCTGGGCGATCCTCTGCGCCAGAGGATCGAACAAGCCTCCGGGATACTCCTCGATCTTCCCCTGATCGCACAGCGAGGCTATCTGCGGATCTATGGGCAGGCAACCCAGAAAGGGCATATGGAGCTGCCGCGCCATGGATTCGGGATCGCTGGGACCGAAAATCCGGTGCCGGTTGCCGGTATCGGGGCATACGAAATAGCTCATATTCTCCACCAGGCCCAGGATGGGAATTTCGACGTGGCGCACCATCTGGGCAGCCTTGCGCACCACCATCGCGGCCAGATTCTGGGGCGAAGTGACCAGGACGACACCGCTCATCGGAAGCGACTGCAGAACCGTCAGCGAAGCGTCCGAAGTGCCGGGCGGCAGATCCACCATCAGGTAATCCAGATCGCCCCACAGCACATCGCTCCAGAACTGCCGAATGACATTGCTGATCAGCGGTCCGCGCCATATGACGGCCTGATCCTCGCTTTCCAGAAGCAGGTTGACGGATATGACCGCAATTCCGGTGCGTGTTTTCGCGGGCAGCATCGCCTTGGGCGAGAAATCGAGCCGGGCATTCGCCGGCAAAAACATCTTGGGAATGCTGGGACCGGTGATGTCCGCGTCGAGAACCCCCACGCGGTGGCCGAGCCGGCGCAGGCTCGCGGCCAGAAGGCCCGTCACCAGGGATTTCCCGACGCCTCCCTTGCCGCTCATTATTGCAATGACATGCTTTACATTGTTCAGCTTTTCCGCTTCCCCCTTGAGACCGTCCTCTTTCTGCAGGGACGCCTTCTCTTCGGGCGCCATTTCATCCAGGAAGATATCCACTTCCCGGATCCCGGCGGCCGACTGGACGGCGGATTTGGCATTTTCCACGATGCGGTCCTTGAATGGATGGGAAAGGCTGGTCAGAGCCAGGGTGAATGAAACCCTGTCTTTGTCAACCTGCAGACCGCGAACCATTCCGAGTTCGACGATACTTCTGTCCAGTTCGGGATCCCGAACCTTCTCCAGCAATTTCCTGATTTCAGATTCCGTAGCCATTTTTCTTTTCCTTACCGTTCACGCAATTCATCCACTGTCCTTCGGCACCCATTTGCAAAGGCAAGTACCGTGCCAGCCGGCCCCGCCTGAATCCCGATACGCATCATTTCCCGAAGGATACGACTAATTGGCCCATATCCGCACGGTTTGGCCCGGTTTTCAAGGCGGAGAATCGTGCAGAATGCCATAAATAAAATCGCGACTCACTGCGTGTTGCAACAAAAAATACGGGCAGGATCCTTTATTTGCGGTTTTTCGGTCCAATTTGATTCTTCAGCGAGTTGGCACGAAATCTGCATCCTCTATTGCTGCGAAGATCGCATTTCCCGGCAGCCGTACGCACGGATGCCCCCGGATCGGCCGGGAGGCACAGCTGCCAGGTGCGGATGCAGGATAAGCAAAACCAGGCACCTGTTCCGGTAGGGGAATGAAGATACTTTGCCGCGCCAACATGGGATCCGGGAGTCCAATTCTCCCGGGTCCCATTAACCCATTACACGACGGAGCCACGATGAAGATTTCAATCAGTGCACAAGGGCCCAATCCGGAAGCTTTGGTAGATCCCCGTTTCGGCAGGGCAGCGCAATTTCTTATTTACGACACCGACACCGACTCCTATGAAGTTTTGTCCAACGCCGAAAGCCAGGACGCCTTCCAGGGAGCGGGCATCAAGGCGGCGGAAACCATATCCAGGCATGGAGCCCGGGTCCTGATAACGGGGCACTGCGGCCCCAAGGCTTTCAGCACCCTGAAAGCGGCAGGCATCGAAGTCGTGACGGGTGCGGAAGGGCTCTCCGTTTCCCAGGCTGTGGACAAATACCGGTCCGGCCAGTTTAACGCTGCGAATTCTTCCGACGTCAGGGGGCACTGGCAATGATATTGGCGGTTGCTTCCGGCAAAGGCGGCACGGGCAAAACGACGGTCGCGGTGAACCTGGCGGCGTGCCTGCCCGAACCGGTGCGCCTGCTGGACTGCGACGTGGAGGAACCCAATTGCCATATCTTTTTGAAACCCGAGATCCATTCAAGCGAGCGTTTCACCCTTCCCTTCCCCACAGTCGATGACAACCGGTGCAACGGCTGCGGCGAGTGCAGCCGGATATGCGAGTACAACGCGATCGTTTCATTGAAATCGAAACCGCTGGTCTTTCCCGAGCTTTGCCACGGATGCGGCGGATGCGTCGAAGTCTGCCCGGAAAAAGCCATTACCGAAAGCAGGCGGGAAATAGGCACGATCCGGTCCGGGACCTGGCGCCATGTTGCATTCGTCGAGGGCCTCCTGGACGTCGGCCAGACGCTGTCTCCCCCACTGATACGAGCGGTCAAGCAGCATGTCGGCACCGGCGGCATTACCGTCATTGACTGTCCGCCCGGAACCTCCTGCCCCGTCATCGCCGCCGTCCATAAAAGCGATTACGTGGTGCTGGTCTCCGAGTCCTCTCCCTTCGGCCTGCACGACCTGGCTCTGGCCGTGGACACGATGCGCAAACTGGATCTCAATTTCGGCGTCGTGATCAACCGGGCCGGCCCCATGGACCATCGCGTCGCCGATTACTGCAGGAAGGAACGGATCCCGATCCTGATGGAAATACCGGATGAACGCAAGGCGGCGGAGGCGTATTCCCGGGGATTGCTGTTGATCGAATCGGTTCCGGGCTTCAGGAAATTGTTCGAAAACCTTTACAGGCGCATCCTTTCGGAATCCCGCCGGAACCCGGGATCGATGCAGGGAGACAGGCGGGACGTCGAGGGCATAGCATGAAAGAAATGGTGGTCATAAGCGGCAAGGGCGGAACGGGGAAAACAAGCCTGACCGCTTCGCTCGCTTCCCTCAGCGGTGCCTCCGCAATCGCGGACTGCGACGTCGACGCTTCGGACCTGCACCTGGTCCTGTCGCCCGAGGTTCAAAGGCTCGAGTCTTTTAAAAGCGGCCACGAAGCCGTCATACGCCAGGACGACTGTATCGCCTGCGGCACCTGCATGGAAAAATGCCGTTTCAACGCCGTCCATGAGGCCCGCCGCTACGGACGCCCTTCCCTGTTCAAGATCGACCCCCTGTCCTGCGAGGGCTGCGGCGTCTGCGTCCGCCTCTGCCCCGAAAAGGCCATCGATTTTCCGGAGCGGACCTGCGGCCAGTGGATGGTATCGGAAACCCGTTACGGGCCCCTGGTGCACGCGCGCCTCGCGATCGGCGCCGAGAATTCCGGGAAACTCGTGTCCATCGTGAAAAACGAGGCCCGGCGCATCGCAAAAGAAAGAGATCTGCCGTGGATCATCGTGGACGGCCCCCCGGGCATTGCATGCCCCGTGATTGCGTCCATCACTGGAGCCTCCCTGGCGCTTGTCGTCGTGGAGCCGACCCTTTCGGGCAAGCACGACATGGAAAGAGTTTTTGAGTTGACGAAACACTTCGACATTCCAACTCTTGTCGTTATCAACAAGTGGGAGATCAATCCCGGGATTGCCGGCGAGATCGAACGGGGCGCCACGTCGGCCGGCGTCCCGCTCGCCGGCAAGATCAGCTACGACAACTCGGTGACGGCGGCTCAAATCAAGGGTATCCCCGTCGTGGAATACGGAGGGCCGGCAGCCCGGGACATCCGGGAAATCTGGCATGCTATTGAAAGACGGATGGAATCCATCGAAAAGCCCTCGGTGATCGAGGTCTGAGCAGCCGTTGCGCCTGCTTTAAGGCCGCAGCGGACAGGCCGATGCCTGAATCCGGCATTCCCCCTCTTTTCGCGCCAAATTCAGCGCCGGGGGGCCTTTCCGAACATGCCCGGACAGTCCCCTACCTTCGCTTCCATCAATCACGCACGGAGAGAAATTTGCCGCTTGTTTCTGTCGTAAAATGTGTTTAAAAATTGCACGATGTCTTTTCGGGAGGTGCCGGAAGCGCCATGAATAAAGAAAACACCCGTACCATCGAACAGGTCTATCGAAGCGCCGTCAGCGGTCTTTATGCCAGGCTGAGAAGCAATTATGATTTTCTTTACCGCAAATTCGGAGACGAGGGAATCAAACTGATAGAGGAAATGAGCCGTGAATATGGACTCAGCGTTGCCGAGAGAGCCAAATCCAGGCTTGAAAACAACAACCTGGAATCCGTTGCGGGATATCTTATAAGAATTTTCGATACCGTGGCCCGCGGCAGGGACCTGATAACCACGGTCGAAGAAAGGGCGGACAGAATCCTGATCCGGGTCAACCGCTGCCCGCTCGATTTCGACAATCCCGCCATGTGCCGGGCGCACACGACCATGGAGCAGACGGTGGTGGAGCAACTGAACCCGAAGCTCACCTACAGGATCGGCAGGTCCATCCCGGCCGGAGATGCATTCTGCGAACACATCGTCGAATTCAAAGAATAATCTATAAGGAAGGGTGTACCCGATGGAACCATCGAAATTTCAATCCAGGCTGCAGGAGCTGGAAGCAAGAAACTGGGACCGGGAAGCCATCGAAGGCCGGTGCCGCGACTTTATGAGACACGGGATACCGGCAAAGACGCTCTACCGGGATGCCCTCAAGTCCGGCAGTCGGGAAATCCTCGATCGCGTCCAGCGCAGGGCGGAGGAATACAATTTCATACTCAGAAACTGCGCCCAGAGCACCGGGCTGGCGCTCATGGAGGAATTCGGGACCGGCGATCTGTCCGTCGTCAAAGCCCTGTCCCCCTTCCCCGGCTTCGGCGGCACGGGCTGGATGTGCGGCGCCGTCACCGGCAGCCTTGCAGCGTTCGGGTTGCTGTTCGGCAGCGACGATCTATTGAGCGAAGAGGGCGTGATTGCAAGCATTGAGATCACCCGCCTGTTCATGCCGCGTTTCGAAAAGGAAGTGGGGGCGCTCACCTGTCCCAGGATCCAGGAGGAAGTCGTTTTCGGCCGGTACATGGATCCCGCGGCAGGCCCCGAAAACATGAAGGCGTTCGAAAAGGCCAAGGGCTTCGAAAAGTGCGGCCTCATCCCCGGCTTAGGCGCCCGCCTCGCGGCGGAAATCATCATTGAAAACCTGGCTTGAAGCAAAACAGGCACCGCCCGGCAGTCGGAACGATGAACCGTAGGGGCGAACCTTGTGT
>JAFGAO010000034.1 GCA_016933615.1 Acidobacteriota bacterium | reverse complement strand
GGGCGAACACAAAATGGGCGAACACAAAATGGGCGAACACAAAATGGGCGAACACAAAATGGGCGAACACAAGGTTCGCCCCTACTATTTGTCGTTTTTCTGTTTCAGCTCCTTGCGGTACCTTTTCAGGAAATAATCGATGGTTTCGACGCGGAGTTTGATGGAACCGGTCGGCTTGTTTTCGTCGATGTCCTTGAAGGCGAAGTAGGGGGTGCCGGAGTTTTCGATGATTTTTTCGATGGTGGCGTAAATGGGGGCGTCATGCCCGCACTTGAAGTTGGACAATTCGACAGCGACCAAATTGGGATGCCGCGCGGTGAACTTGGCCGCCCAGAGTTTATGCGCGCTGTTGGCCGAGAAGGTGTGTTTCCAGACGTCGCTTATGTCCAGGGGATGGGCGATCACGCCCTGTTTGACTTCCTCGCCGAAGAGGCGGTCCAGAAGATCGGGATCCAGGGGAAGCGTCGACTGGGAAAGGACCGGGTATCCGCGCTTCTGAAGCTCTTCGGGAATCCCCTGGTTGATGCCCGGATCGTGATGGTACGGCCGCCCCAGAAGGACTATGCCGACGTTCCCCTCCCGCTCCAGCCGGTCGATGATCTCGCGGGATTT
Organism: Acidobacteriota bacterium; assembly: GCA_016933615.1. Classification (GTDB taxonomy): domain Bacteria; phylum Acidobacteriota; class UBA6911; order UBA6911; family UBA6911; genus UBA6911. The sequence goes on along the minus strand of JAFGAO010000034.1, from coordinate 28,095 downwards.
GCGCTGCAAGGATGCTTCGTATCGATCCAGGGTCCTGAAACCCGCCTCGACGGCCTCCAGATTCTCCTTCCTGGAAAGCCCGAGAATGGATCGCCATTCGGCAAACAACTGCCTTGCCAGAAGATGCGGCTTGGACATATCCAGGAGGGGATCGAGGTAGAGAATCCCGTGCGTGGCGAACAGGTCCGCTTCCTTTGTGAAAGCGGCCCGGACGACTTCGGGCGTGAGCGCCGTGGTCGGGCAGGCGTTGCTCGCCCGGATGTTGACCAGCGGAGACCGGAGCACGTCGAACATCGGGAAGAAAATGCAGTCGATCGGCTTGCGCTTGTGCTTTTCGAAGAGGAGGTTGTGGACGTGGGCCAATCCGAGCTTGGACGGGTAGCAGGGATCGATCGATCCCCGCTTGGATCCAGCCCGGAAAAGCTCGTCGGTCGTGAAGTTCGAATAAACCAGGTTGTCCGGCGCTATGCCCAGGTATTCGAAGTAGCCGTTGAAAAATGGGGCGTATACGTACATTCCGAGCACCCTGGGGATTCCGATCCTGGTCTTTTGCCGCCGGGTGAGTGTTTTTTTCCGAATGAGGTCCCACGTGGCGGGGGGGGGCGCCTTTTCCTGCGCATGGGCCTTCCACACTTCGCGCCCCGCGTATTCCAAAAGATTGGGGTTCGCCTTGCGGGCCGCGTCGAGTTCGGCCTGGATGGCCTTCATGGATCCGATGTCTTCCACCGTGCCCTTTTCGCAGGTCGCCACGATAAGCCTTCGCGTGCCGCCGCCCGCGGACGGGCCCGATCCGTTTCCGGAGTCGATGTCGATAAATGTGCGCAGGCAGTGGTTTTTGCAGAAGTGGCAGCGCGTCTCTTCACCGACCGTGGTGCGGTATTGGATGTTTCTGACGCCGTCGAGCCCGATGAATGTCGTTTTTCTCCCCTGCTGCCACAACGTCATGGCTTCGAAGGCGGCCCCTATGGCCCCCGCCTCACCGGCGTGTTTGTGGACGACGATTTCGGGCGCTTTGCCGGATCTGCGGAACCGCTCTTTGATGAAATCCACCTGGGCTTTTACGGCGGCAAGGTTGTTCTGGGTGCCCCCCTGGAGGATAAAACGGTTGCCCAGTTCGGCCAGATTGGGGATTTTGGCTATGTAGAGCCAGACGTTTTTGGGCAGCACGGCCGCGAGCCCGGCGAGAATCTCGTTCGGTTTCCACCCCTGGCCCTGAAAACTGGCGATATCGGACTGCAGAAAGATGGCGCAGCCGTAAGGGAAAATGGGCATTTCCCTGGCGGTGAAGGCGATGTCGGCGAACTGCTCCACCCTGTATCCGAACCCTTCCGATATGGCCTGCAGGAAGTACCCGTTGCCGGCCGAACACTGCGTGTTCAGCTTGAAGTCCTTGACCCGGCCGTCCTTGAGGATAATCAGCTTGATGTCCTGGCCGCCCACGTCGACGATCGCGTCCGGCGCGTCGTAGTAGTGGAGGGCGGACTTCGTGTGGGCGACCGTTTCCACCAGGGCGACATCGGCGCAAATCACGTCGCGCAATGTGTCCTTGGCGTATCCCGTGGTCGCCGCTCCCAGCACCTCGATGCCGGCGCCCTGCGATTCCACCTGGGCGCGCAGCTTTTCGAGGATTTCGATCGTGTCCTTGATGGGATTCCCCTTGGATAGCTGGTAGGCCCTGGCCAGAACCTCGCCTTCGAGCGACAGCAGGACGGCTTTGGTGGACGTGGATCCGCCGTCGACGCCGATGAATCCTCTTGCAATGTCTCCGGGATTGAATTTCGGGGGCTGGAAGCGCGGGGGCGCGTACGCGTCCAGGAAGTCCCGGACTTCCTCTTCGGACGCCACCAGCGCAGGCGTTCCCTGGCCGCCCCGCCGGCGGCCGGCGGACCGGTCGTTGACGAGATTCTCTATGCTTGAAAATCCGCGGTACTGTCCGACGTCCTGAACCTCTTCGCGCCCGAATTCGATGGCGCCCAGCGCCCCGTAGTACTCCGCGTCCCGGGGGGCGCGGATCAGCTCCTCCGGGGAGGACCCTTCGGGCATGGAAATCCCGCGCTCCTTCCACATCTCGGCGATGTTGTGCTGCCAGGCTTCGCGCATGCCGGGGATGAAGGCATTCGGGCCGCCCAGCAGGATGACGTGCGGCATCAGCGTGTGGCCGCGCGCCAGCACTTTGAGGTTCTGAAGCACGAACGCTTCAAAAAGGGAAGCCATCAGCTCTTCCGGGCGGATGCCCCGTTTCTGCAGCCCGTTGATGTCGGTTTCGGCGAAGACGCCGCATTTGCCGGCGACCGGATGCACGGGCAAGCCCTTGTAGCGGAGGCTGCAAAGGTCTTTCAGGGGGATCCCCAGTTTGGCGCTGATCTTGTCTATGATGGAGCCCGTGCCTCCGGCGCACTTGTCGTTCATGGACGGGATCCTCTTGATGCGGCCGCTCTCGGGATCCCGGCGCAGTATGACTATTTTTGCGTCCTGCCCGCCGATTTCCACGAAGGATGCCGCTTCGGGGCAGCGCTTTTCCACGACGAGAGACGCGGCCAGAACCTCCTGGACGAACTTTGCTCCGATCATATCGGCCAGCATCGTGCCCCCGGATCCGGTCATGAAAATCCGGCAGTTGTCGGGGGCCATGCCGGTGTCCCGCTCCATGCGGCGCAGGAAATCGAGCAGGGTCTCCACCTGGCGCGTTTCATGGCGGCGATAGTCTTTCCACAACAAAGCATCGGTCTCCGCCTCTGAAACGACAGCCTTGACCGTCGTGGAACCTACGTCGATACCGACATGAAATTTCACTGCAGTCACCGCTTTCTCCCCACGAGCAATTACGAATTACGGATTGGTTTTAGTTTTTCAATGCAGCGCGTCCGGACATGAGATCGTTCACATGCAGGATGAAATTCGCCGCGACTCCGGCGACCCCTTCACGGTGCGGTACGGGATACAGCGGCCGTCTCAACTCGGAATGGCTGGAAGCGAAAGCCTCGATTTCCTCGAGCCGCTTCCCGGTTTCGAGGAGCGCTTGCTGAAATTCCGTCCTGGCTTTGGCCTTGGCTTCTCCCAGCGCCATCTGGACGCGGCTGTGTGCGTTGACTTCGCCCTCGCCCGACGTTTCGATCGGGAGATAGGTCATATCTTTATACCTGTTGATTACGGCCGACTGGACGCCGTCGGACTGGGAGGAGGGAAGGCATCCGAACGGTTTCAGGCTCAGGACCATGTGGCACAGCTTGTTGGAGTGGTAATAGATGTTTTTCCCCACCTCCAGGTAGCCTTCGCCGCCGCGCGCCAGGGCATTGTAGTAGGGGTTCGCCAGTTCGGCGAGCTTTTCCTGCGAGACCAGCCTGTGCGCCGTATCTCCGAGCATGCGGATCACCTTGTGATACAGCCCCGCGTAGAGCTTTTCCCCGGTGACCAGAAGCGCGCGCTTCTTCTGAAAGCTCATTTCGTTCCGGAAGCGCTGCCGCAGATCCCACCGGGAGGGCTCCGTGCACTGCGAATCCATCCCGCGCTTCGGGGCCATTTGCATCCTCGCATGCGCCAGAAGGTAAGCGATCCAGGTCCCTATCGCTTCCGGCTGCACCTGGGCGCCTTCCCGTTCCAGGAAATGGAACATCTGGTAGTTGCCGCCGCCCTCGGTTGTCTGCGCCCAGAATTCGCCGATTATTTTCACCACCGGCTTGAGGCGCATACGGTCTATGGCAATGCCGTCGATGCGCCGGCGGCATCGTTGCAGCACGGACTGAAATTCCCCGCCTTTGAGATGCTGCCGCATTTTATAGAGGAAGCTGTAAAGGCCGCGCTGGAAGTTTCTTTTGGCCAGATAGGAGGTGACCCAGCGGGGCGTGACATCGGCCAGGTCCGGCGCTTTGTAGGTGCGCAGATGGTTGCAGAGATCTTCGACGCAGAGGGCCATGACCCGGTTCGTTTCCCCGGGATTCATCTCGTAGGGGCGGATGTTGTGGGTCAGGTCGTTCAGAACGTCTCCCAAAAAGAGAACCTTGAGCATGCCCAGGCCGAAATCGATCGTGTACTTCAATCCGGGGGCCTGCGTTTTCTGCCGTATCCCCTCGTCCTGCTGGAAGCGGAGGACTCTGAATCCGTCGTACCCGGCATTCTGCAGCGCCTGGCGGTATTCGGCCGCATACATGCCGAAACGGCATGGGCCGCAGGAGCCCGCGGTAAAGAAAAGGTAACGGTCCGCTATTTCGGAGCGGGACATTCCGCCGGCTTCAAGATTTCTGAGATATTGAATCAGGGCGCCCGAGGTGAAGTACGCCGGGCTGCACTGCCCGTTGTTGCCGTATTCCTTCCCGAGATGAAAAGCCTCCTGGTCGGGAATGGGAAGCAGTTCGCACTTGTACCCGCTGCCCTGAAAGACCGCCCGGATGAACTCCTCGTGTTTCCGGGTCAGCCCTCCGATCAGAATCGTAACCTTGTCGCGTTCCTCGGCCGTGAACGGCCTTTCGACGGGCCGCCGGTAATGGTTTACTGTTTTGATGCCCGATGGTACAAACCCCATCCTGTCTCCTGGGTTTAAATTTTACAGAGCCATAGGGGAGTGGACTGTAAAATTGAATTTTAAAACCAAAATCAAGGTTCGTCCACGACAAACCCGGAATTGTTATTCGACCGTGACGCTCTTGGCGAGGTTTCGGGGCTGATCGACATCGCAGCCGCGCAGTACGGCGATGTGATAGGCCAGAAGCTGAAGAGGGACGCTCATCAGTACGGGCAGAAGGTAGTCGGATGTCTGGGGGACCTGAATGACGTGGTCCGCCACTTCGTGGATCCGGTCGTCGTCGTCGCTGGCCACGGCGATCAGGATTCCTTCCCTGGCCCGGACCTCCTCGATGTTGCTGATCATCTTTTCATAGCGCAAAACCGATTTCGGGTTGCGCGTGTCTCTTGCGGCCAGCCCCACGACGGGGAGGTTGCGGTCGATCAGCGCATTCGGTCCGTGCTTCATCTCTCCGGCGGGGTACCCTTCGGCGTGGATGTAGGAGATTTCTTTCAACTTCAGGGCGCCTTCGAGAGCGATGGGATAATGAATCCCCCGGCCGAGGTACAGCGCGTTGTTGTGCCGGTGGATCTCCCGGGCTATCTCTTTGTAGAGGGAGTCCCGGGAAAGGATCCACTCCAGGCATTGCGGCAGCTTGGCGAGGTCGGAGACGAGGTCGAGTTTTTGCTCCTTTTCAATCAGGTTCCTTTCCTGAGAAAGGTACAGGGCAACCAGCAGCAGCACCATGATCTGGCAGGTGAAGGCTTTAGTGGAGGCGACGCCGATTTCAGGACCGCTGCGGATATACAGGGTTCCGTCGCTTTCCCGGGAAAGCATGCTTCCGACGACGTTGCATATCGATAGAATCCGCGCCTTTTTCATTTTGGCTTCCCGCACGGCGGCCAGGGTGTCGGCCGTTTCCCCCGACTGGCTGATGGCGATGACGAGGGAATTTTCGTCGACCAGGGGATTCCTGTAGCGGAATTCGGACCCGTAGTCTATTTCGACCGGGATGCGCGCCAGATCCTCGATCAAAAACTTCCCGACCAGTCCCGCATGCCAGGAGGTGCCGCAGGCGACGATATGAATCCGGCTGATTTTTTCGAGGGCATCCTTGGGCAGGTTGGCTTCTTCGAGCAGGACATCCCCTGAATCCATCGAGATTCTTCCGGCGATGGATTCCTGCAGGCAGCGGGGTTGTTCGAATATTTCCTTGAGCATGAAGTGGCTGTACCCGCCCTTTTCGGCCATCTCGGCGCTCCATTCGATTTCCTGGCTCGTGATCGGGATCTCCTCGCCCTCGAGGTTCTGAACGCGAACCCCCTGGGGAGTCAGGATCGCCATGTCGCCGTCCTGCATGAAATACATTTCCTTCGTGTGTTCCAGAAGCGCCGGCACGTCCGACGCGACCAGGAATTCGTCCTTGCCGATCCCGAGGATGAGTGGGGGGCCGCTCCGGGCGGCGACGATCGTGTCCGGACAGTCGGCGCAGAGAATGCAGACGGCGTAGCTCCCATGCAGCTGCCTCAGGGCGGCGGCCGCGGCTTCCGGGAAAGGCATTTCGGGCATCAGCGATTCCACGAGATGGGCGATGACTTCCGTATCCGTTTCCGTCACGAAACGATGGTTTTCCCGCTTCAGCCTGGTTTTCAGTTCGAGGTAGTTTTCGATGATCCCGTTGTGAACGACGACGATCCTGCCCGTACAGTCCCGGTGGGGGTGGGCGTTCTCTTCGGTCGGACGTCCATGGGTGGCCCACCGCGTGTGGCCGATCCCGTAGTTTCCGGCCAGCGGTTCGTTTTCCAGCGACCGGACCAGATTGGACAATTTCCCGGAAGCCCTGCGGACCGAAACCTCTCCGGAACTCGCGACGGCGATCCCGGCGGAATCGTACCCGCGATATTCAAGCTTTCGGAGCCCGTTTATGATGACCGGCACGACGGCCTTGGACCCGACATATCCGACAATCCCGCACATAATTCTCCTTAGGGTCGGGATTCCTGCTCCCGATATTTTAAACGAAACGTTCATGCCGGGCTTGCGCAGCGGCCATGTGTGTTACAATCCCCCGGCAAATCCTTCGGTCACGTGGAGATTATAGATGAAGGCTGCAACGGGAGCAACTATTGGGTTGATTCGGGATATCAGGATGTACAATAGAGCCCGGCCGAAGAGTACAATATACGAATCGGCGCTGTGGCACGCAAGGGTTCCATCCGTTCCGGAACCGTTTTTACGAGGGGAATCATGGAAATAAAAAGCGTCCGGCTCTCGATCCCTGAAGACTGTAATATTATCGTGGGCCAAAGCCATTTCATGAAAACGATCGAGGACCTGTACGAGATTTTTGTCTCCGGCTGCCCCCGCTGTCAATTCGGGATCGCATTCTGCGAAGCTTCAGGCCCGTGCCTGATCCGGGTGGAAGGGAACGACCCGGAATTGAGCAGGATCGCTGCGGAAAACGCAATGAGCATGGGCACCGGACACGCGTTTGTCTGTCTGGTCAAGGACGCATTCCCGATCAATTTCCTGAATGCGATCAAAGGCTGCGCCGAAGTCTGTACGGTTTATTGCGCCACTGCGAATCCCGTGGAGATCATTGTCGTGGAGACGGAACAGGGGCGCGGTGTTCTGGGGGTCGTCGACGGTTTCTCCCCAAAGGGAGTCGAAACGGCCGAGGATTCAGCGACCCGGAAGGAATTTCTGCGCAAAATCGGGTATAAAAAATAGCTCCGTATCTTGATGCCGGCGCCGGCGCGACCGGAACGGTCTGAGCGGCTTTTCCTATTGAATGCGGCGGGAGATTTTATGATAAGCGTGGAAGAAGCTCTTGGGATCGTGTTGTCCAGCCTGCCCGGGCGAAAAGTCGAGCAGGTTTCTTTCCAGGATTCCCTGAACCGGGTGCTGGCCGAAGACCTTTCCGCCACCTGCAATATACCCCCCTTCAACAGGTCCGCCATGGACGGTTATGCGGTCGCGGCCGCGGATGCGGCAAACGCCCCGGTCGAGCTTGACATATACGGGGAAAGCCGGGCCGGGGGAGGGATGCCCGGGATGCTGCCTCCCGGTGCGGCCATGCCGATCATGACGGGCGCTCCTGTCCCGTCGGGAGCGGACGCCGTTCAGATAGTGGAAGTATGCCGGCTGTCCGACGACGGACGCAGGGTTACGATATTGAAGCCCGTCAGGGTCCGCGAGAATATCGCGCCCCTGGGGTCGGAAGCCGCCGAGGGAGAAATCGTGCTTAAAGCCGGCCATCGCGTCGGTCCGGCCGAGATCGCGGTCATGGCGACATTCGGATACAGCAGGGTGCAAGTCTGGAAGAAACCGAGTGTGGCCTTGTTTGCCACGGGGGACGAACTGGTGGAAGTCGACCAGGTCCCGCGCGCGGATCAGATCCGCAACTCGAATGCCTACTGTCTGCGCAGCCAGCTGGCAAATATGGGCCTCGAATCGGAGTACCTGGGCATCGCCAGGGACAACAAAGGCGAATTGCGCGAAAAGATGATTTTGGGGCTTGAGCGGGACGTGCTGATCATCAGCGGCGGCGTTTCGATGGGGGAGTACGATCTCGTTCACGATGTTTTCGAGGAGATGGGGCTGGAGATACTTTTCAGCAAGGTGGCCATCAAGCCGGGCAAGCCCACCGTGTTTGCGCGAAAAGGCGATACCCTGGTTTTCGGATTGCCGGGGAATCCGATTTCCGCGCTGGTTACCTTTGAATGCTTCGTGCGCCCCGCCCTCGGCAGCCTGTGCGGCATGGCGCAGCCGCAGCTGCACAGGATGCAAGGGGAACTGCTGGCCGATATGAAGCAGTCCTCGGGAAGGATGGCTTTTTTCCCGGCATGGGTTTTCTGGGACGGCGGCGGGCTGCGAGTGGAACCGCTCCCGTGGAAGAGTTCGGCCGACATCATAGGTTTTGCGGGGGCGAATGCCACCTATATTTTTCCCAGAAACAGGGATCACCTGAAAAAGGGAGAGCAGGTGGAGGTCATGCTGCTGCCCGATTTCTTTTTCCGCCAGCGGTAAGGGGAGTATTATGGCCAAAAAAAATTCAGGGGCGGGATTGACCCATCTGGATTCATCCGGCAAAGCGCGCATGGTGGACGTGACCGCGAAGCCCGCCACATCCAGGACCGCCAAGGCCGAATCCTTCATACGGCTGTCGCGCAAAACCCTGTCCCTGCTTCGTGAGGGCAGTCTGCCCAAAGGGAATGCGCTGGAAACCGCGCGGCTCGCCGGAATACTGGCCGCCAAGCGCACGCCGGAGCTCATCCCGCTCTGCCACCCGCTGCTACTGACCCATGTCGACGTGCAGGCGAAACCGCGCGCGCGCGGGGTGCATTTCCTGGCAAGCGTCTCCTGCACGGGAAACACCGGAGTGGAAATGGAAGCGCTGACCGCGGCGTCGGTCGCCGCCCTGTCCCTTTACGACATGGTGAAAGCGGTCGAAAAGGGCGCCGTCATAGAAACCGTGCGCCTGCTGGAAAAGAGCGGGGGGAAAAGCGGATTATACCGTCGCAAGGATTGATCGCGGAGAGTACGATGCCGATTTACGAATACTATTGCAATAAATGCAGCAAGAAAATGAGTTGGCTGGTTTTGAAGCCGGCCGAATTCCAGCCGCAGTGTAAATTCTGCGGGAGCCGGGATGTGGACAGGCTGTTTTCGCGCTTTGCATCCCCGAAATCGGAGGAGAGCCGGCTCGAGTCGCTTGCGGATCCTACAAATTTATCCGGACTGGACGAAAACGATCCTTCCAGCGTAGCCCGGTGGGTGAAGAAAATGGGCAGGGAGATGGGGGAGGACTTCGGGGGGGAGGACATCGATCAGATTGCCGAGGAGGCTGCCGCGGAAGCTTCCGGCGGCGGCGATCCCGGAGGGGCCGCCTCGGACGATTTGTAATGCTCCTTCCCGGGCGGCCTCCGGCCGGGCTGACCCCGGCTCAGCCTTTCCGGCGCACGTTGATGGCGGGGCGCATCGGTGTCGGGGATCTGCGTATACGTTTGAAAAATAGATTCTCTGCCTTGAGATCGATTTCGATACCGACCTCAATCCCCGGTTCGCGGGGCGAGCCGGAACCATGCCTTATGGGCGCGGGCGATCACTCATTGACGGTTCAGGGTATGAATACAAACACCGGTGCAATGTCCGAAATCGAGGATCTTGCCGTCCGCTATCCGGACATCCCTTTGGAAGCGATCGTCAAGGAGGATCTTCTCCGCCGGGGGATGGCGTGGTCCTCCGCGGCCCTGGAAACGGCTGCCCGATTCAAGCGCAAAGCCTATTTCATTTTTTCCTTCGACATGGTCCCGATGGAGGAAATGCCGCAGAAGGAGTTTGCAAAAGCGCCGGAGGAAATACGGCTGGCGGACGGGCCCTGCGAATTCAGCCCGACAATCGTTTCGGTGCGGCTGAATCCGGCGTCCCCCTATTGCGTGGATTCCGAAGAGGAAGATCTCGTGCTGAAACTCGACGGCCGTCTTCTCGCCCGCGTCGAGCTGCAGAAATCCCCCGAATATTACAGCCGGACCCTGGGCGGCGGCAAACCCGTCGCGGATATTGCGCCTGCGATCGAGTGGGGGTACCTGCTGTACCTGACGGCGTTCCGGCTCTGCCAGTACCAGGGGCCCGGGGAAGCGTGCCATTTCTGCGATATCAATAAAAATTATCTCCAGCAGAAAAAATCGGGAAAGGCCTACACTCCCGTAAAACCGGTGGAGGAGATTGTCGAGGCCCTGGAGATCATTGCGGCGACCGACAGCGACAGCAAAGCCTATACGGTTACGGGGGGCAGCATTACCGGGAAGCTGGACGGCCTGTCCGAGATCGATTTCTACGTCCGCTACCCCGAGGCAATCGAGAAAAGGTGGCCGGGACGCTGGATCAGCAAGGTGGTCGTGCAGGCGCTCGTAAAAGACGAAGTCCGGAGGCTTCTGGATGCCGGCGTGCAGGTGTACCACCCAAATTTCGAAATCTGGGACAAGCGCCTCTTCGAACGGTACTGTCCCGGCAAGGCCCGGCATATAGGAAGAGACCAGTGGATCCGAAGAATCCTGGGCGCTGCCGAGGTTTTCCGTCCGGACCGCGTGATTCCCAACTTTGTAGCGGGCGTCGAAATGGCCTCGCCCCATGGATTCGCTTCCGTCGACGACGCGATCGCCTCCACAGCGGAAGGGCTCGATTTTTTCATGAGCCACGGGATCTCCCCGCGCTTTACCACCTGGTGCCCGGAACCCATGAGCGTTCTCGGCAGGGACCAGGGGGGCGCGCCGCTGGAATATCACGTCCGGCTGCTGCGTGTTTACCGCGATACGCGAGCGCGCTATAAACTCCCTCCCATGGTGGGATACGGCGATCCCGGTTTGGGCAGGGCGGTATTTTCCGTCTCCGCGTTCATGGACGTCCTGCCTCCCGGGGAGGGTTCCTGAGGGCTCGAGCCAAAATGTAAAATAATTTTTGCGCAAACCCTAAGGTTTGAATCTTCAATCTTCAATCTGGAATCTTAAACTTTATGCCGGAAATGCCTGAAGTGGAAACGCTTGCCCGGGAAATGCGGGATACCCTGACCGGCAAGAAGATCGTCCGCGTTGCCCTTTCGGGACTGCCTCTGCGCAGGCCGGTGCCGGGTGACTTCGCCGCCAAACTTCGCGGCCGCACCGTGCAGAGGATTCTGCGGCGCGGGAAATATCTTGTAATCGAGCTGGAACCGAAAGCGTTCTGGCTCGCGCACCTCGGAATGAGCGGGCGCCTGGTTTACCACGCCAGGGCGTTTCAGGGCGGCAGGCACACCCACGCTCTCATCCGTTTTTCCGACGGGTCCCTGCTGGAATACCGGGATCCCCGGCGTTTCGGCTTCCTTGCGGTCTACGAGGTGGCGCGGCCGGAACAGATACCGGAAATCCGGTCCATCGGCCGGGACCCTTTGGGGCCCGGCTTCAACACGGCGTGGCTTCAGCCGGCGCTTCAAAACAGCCGGAGAGAATTGAAGGCTTTTCTCCTCGACCAGCATAAAGTCGCCGGGCTCGGAAATATTTATGTTTGCGAGGCGTTGTACTCGGCCGGAATCCATCCTTCCCGCCGTTGTCATACCCTTGACTCCGGGGAAGTGTCCCGGCTGGTCGAAGCCATCCGCAAAGTCTTGCGTCGCGCCATCCGCTCCGGGGGAACGAGTTTTTCGGATTTTATTGATCTGCAGGGGAATCCCGGTAAAAATCAGTATTACCTGAAAGTGTTCCGGAAGGAACGGGAATCCTGCGCTCGCTGCGGAAATGCGATCGAGCGCATGCGTCAGGGAAATCGCAGCACCTTTTTTTGTTCCTGCTGCCAGAAATAGAGCCGTTGAACTACGGGAAAGGGAATCGAATAATGGAAAAATCCTACCGGATATGCCCCCACTGCAAAGGGACCGGAAAGTGCAATGCCTGCCACGGCCAGGGCCGGCTGGGGCTGCAGAAGGGAAAGATCTGTACTTCGTGCTATCCCCACGGGAGCGGGAAGTGCCAGAACTGCAGGGGAATGGGCGGTTTCGACGCCGCCGGGAAACCCGCTTCCAGGGAAGATGCCTGAAGAAGTGCCTTTCCTACGGTCCATGACGCTGGGGAGCCCCGCATGCTGCTGGCAATAGATATCGGCAACACGAATATCACGCTGGGTTTGTTTGACGGCGACGCGCTGGGTCCGCGCTGGCGTTTCGCGGCGGAGGATGGAAAACCCCCCGATGAATACGGGCTCCTGATGCTGAGCCTTTTCCGGCAGGCCGGCGTGGCGGCGTCCGCCGTCGCCGGCACGGCGATCTCGTCCGTCGTGCCGGCTCTGACGGACATTATCGCCCGGGCCTGCCGCCGCTACCTGAACGATGAGCCGCTGGTGGTCACCGGCGCCTGCAGGACGGGTTTGGCCATTCGCTATGAGGATGCGTCCCAGCTCGGCGTCGACCGGATGGTGGACGTTGTCGCCGCCCTCAGGCTTTACGGCGGCCCCGCGTGCGTCGTGGATTTCGGGACAGCCACTACATTCGATGCCGTTACGGAAGGGGGGGAATACCTGGGCGGCGCGATAGCCCCGGGCATCGGGATCATAGCGGACGCCCTGTTCCGGCGCGCGGCCAAGCTTCCCAAGGTGGCTCTGGCGCGACCGCCGGCGGCCATAGGAAGGAACGTAACCCATTCGCTGCAGTCCGGGACGCTTTTCGGCTATGTAGGCCTGGTCGAAGGCCTTGTCGAACGCTTCCGGGCCGAGCTCGGTCCCGGCATGAACGTCATCGCTACAGGGGGAATGGCGGAACTGATCGCAGGGGAAACCCCGGTCATCCCGGTTATCGCCCCATGGCTGACCCTGGACGGGTTGAGAATCATTTACGGTCTGAACTCGGACTGAGCAAAGGTTGCGCGGATGCAATTGCTGCACGGAATATTCATTGCGCTTGAAGAGCTGTGGGCTCATAAACTGCGGACTTTCCTGACACTGCTGGGGAATATTGTCGGGGTCATGTCGGTCATGGCCGTTGTCAGCATCCTCGACGGCGCCGACGCCTACGTCGAGGAGGAAATGATCGGCTCCGGTTCCGGCATTTTTCGGGTGCAGCGGATGAATGCGCTCGAAATCATCTCCAATTTCGAGAAATTCCTGAAATCCCGTCACAATCCCAAAATTACATACGCCGATCTCAACTACCTCAAGGAGCGCGTCACGCTGGCGGCGTACATGGATGCCGGTCTGTCCACCAGCGTGGACGTGCGCTACCGGCGCGTGGATATCGAGTCGGTCTCCGTCGAGGGCAGGACCGAAAACTATCCCATGCTCGGAAAATACGACCTTGCGGACGGGCGCCATTTCTCCTCCCAGGAGGTGATCCGTAAAAGGAATGTGGCGGTTATCGGGCATGATGTCGCCGAAGAGCTTTATCCCTCGATCGATCCCATCGGCAAGGAAATCAAGGTGGCCGGAATGCCCTTCCAGATCGCCGGCGTCCTGGATCCGCAGCCCAGGGGGCTCGGCGGCAATCCCAACCTGTCCCTGATAATACCGATAACGGCTTTTGAGAAGCTTTTCGGCTCCCGCCAGTCCCTGGCAATTTCGATCAAGCCGAAGAACCTGGCCGAGGCGAACGCATGCATGGATCAGGCACGGATGGTCATGCGCGTCCGGCGCCATCTGGGGCCGAAGCAGGAGGACAATTTCGGGATCGTCGCCCAGGAGAGCCTGCTGAACCTGTGGGAATCCATCAGCTCCAAAATCTACATCGTGCTTGTCGGCATTGTATCGATCAGCCTGGTCGTGAGCGGAATCATCATCATGAACATCATGCTGATGTCGGTCACGGAACGGACCTGGGAGATCGGGATCCGGAAAGCCCTGGGCGCGACCCGCAGGAATATTCTGTGGCAGTTTCTGGTGGAATCGGCCACGCTCTCCATGGTTGGAGGATTTTTCGGAATCCTTGCCGGCTTCGCCGTAGCGGCGCTCATTGCCTATTATTCGCCCCTTCCCTATGCCGTCAAGGCGTGGTCCATCCTGGCCGGCCTGAGCGTGACTTTCCTGGTGGGGATATTCTTCGGGGCGTACCCGGCCATGCAGGCGGCCAGGATGGATCCGATCGAGGCGTTGCGCTATGAATAGCCGCCATCGCACCGCCCTGGTCTCGGAAAACCTGGCAATCGCCATGGACGTTCTCTTCGCGCACAAGCTGAGGAGCGGGCTGGTCGTTCTGGGAGTCGCCATAGGGGTGTCGTCCCTGATCGGGATGGTTTCCATTCTGCTCGGTTTGAGAGCCAGCATCGTCAGCGAGGTCAGCAGCTACCAGCAGACGGTTCTGCTGGTGCAGAAGTTCGACTTTTTCGTCGGCGGATTCGACGAGTCCCTGCTGCGCCGCAAGGATATTGAAGAGGAGGACATGCGCGCGATCGCTTCCCGCTGCAAATCCCTGAGCCATGTCGCGTTTGTTTTTGAACGCCAGGGGGTCCCCCCGACGCTGAGCTACCGGGACCAGAAAAGCCGCATGGTCGGGATCGTCGGCACACAGCCGTCGCTGCTGCACATCTACAGCCTGGATCTCGGCGACGGAAGGATGTTTACCGATACGGAAGTCGCGCGCGGGGCCAAAGTCGCCGTGCTGAGCCACAGCCCGGGACGCGACCTCTTCCCCAATACGGATCCGATCGGGAAAAAGATCCGGATCAACGAAGATGAATATACGATCGTGGGGGTGTTCGCCGAGCGCAAGGCGCTGGGCGAGGTGGGCGACAACTTTGTCGCGATCCCGTACACGACCTACCGGGCCGCCATGGAGACAGAAATGGATTCGCCTTACATTATGGCTTCCGTCCGGGATGATGTCTCCCTCGAGGAAGCCAGCGACGAGGTCATCCAGGTAATGCGGCGCCGGAGGAAATTGAAGGCGAACGAGGAAAATGATTTCGACGTGACGTCTCTCGATGCCGCGCTCGATTTTATCTCGCGGCTCACGGCGCCGATCGCTTTGATATTGTCGGCAATTTCCTCCATCGGGCTGCTGGTCGGCGGCATCGGGATTATGAACATCATGCTGGTCTCGGTCACGGAGCGGACGAACGAAATAGGAATCCGCAAAGCCGTCGGTGCCTTGCGAAAGTACATCCTGCTGCAGTTTTTGATCGAGTCCGGAACTCTGACGGGGCTGGGGGGCGTCCTGGGCGTATCCATCGGCCTGCTGGGCGCCCTCGGGGTTTCGCTTCTCACCGGCCTTCCTTTCAGCCTTTCACCCCTGTTCATTCTGCTGGCCGTGTTCGTCTCTATTTCCATCGGCGTGTTTTTCGGCCTGTACCCGGCCTGCCGCGCGTCCAGGCTGGACCCGATCAAGGCCATCGGGTACGCTAAATAAATATTTTAGGAGGATGCATGAAAAGGATATTGCAGGGGAACGAGGCCATTGCCAGGGGCGCCTGGGAGGCGGGCGTAACCGTCGGCTGCGCCTATCCGGGAACGCCCAGCAGCGAAATCCTGGCCCGGCTTTCCGAGTATGGCGAGGTCTATACGGAATGGTCGCCGAACGAGAAAGTCGCCATGGAGGTGGCGCACGGCGCCTCGGTCGCCGGCGGGCGGGCGCTTGTCTGCATGAAGCATGTCGGCCTGAATGTCGCGGCGGATCCTTTCATGACGATATCCTACGTCGGGGTCAGGGGCGGCATGGTCGTGGCCGTCGCCGACGATCCCGGCCAGCACAGTTCCCAGAACGAGCAGGACAGCCGGCAGTGGGCCCGTTTCGGCAAGGTGCCGCTCGTGGAGCCTGCCGATTCCCGTGAATGCAGGGATTACACAAAGATCGCGTTCGAAATCAGCGAGCGCTTCGATACGCCGGTGCTTTTGCGCAGCGAGACGCGGGTATCCCATTGCGATTCTCCCGTCGAGCTTGGCGAGCGCAGGGAATCCGGCATGGAAAGGAAGCTGGACAAAAAGGAAGTCTCCAAGCTGGTCATGGTTCCCATGCACGCCCGCATCCGGCGCCACGCCGTGGAGGAAAGAATGAAGAATCTCGCCTCCTACGCCGAACGGGACTTTCCCTTCAACGAAATGGAAATCAACGATCCCTCGGTGGGATTCATTGCCTCGGGCGTTTCCTTCCTCTATACAAAGGACGTGTTCCCGCAATATTCCTTTCTCAAACTGGGCATGGCCTGGCCTTTGCCCGCGAGGATGATCCGCGAATTTTTCGACCAGGTCAGGAAGGTCGTCATCGTCGAGGAGCTCGATCCTTTCCTGGAGACCGAAATCCGGGCGATGGGCTTCCGTGTGTGGCACGGCAAGGACCTGGTCCCTTCCATCGGCGAGCTGACGCCGACGGCCATCGATCGCTCCCTGTCGAAAGCCGTGACCGGGAAAGAAACCGTATCCGTGCCGGCGCGCTTCGATACGGAAGAGCTCCCGAAGCGGCCCCCGAATCTCTGCGCGGGCTGCTCGCACAGGCCTTTGTTCTATGCCCTCAGGAAGCTGAAGCTATTCGTATTCGGGGACATCGGATGCTACGGCCTCGGCGCAGCGCCCCCGCTGTCCGCCATGCACTTTTCCACCTGCATGGGGGCGGGCGTCGGGGGATCCTACGGGGCCGGCAAGGTCCTGGGCGAAGAGGGGCTGGGCAAGATATGCGCCGTTCTGGGGGACTCCACATTCCTGCACAGCGGCATCGGCCCCCTGATGGACGCCGTCTACAACGGCGGCTACTCCACGACGATCATCATGGACAACGGCATCACGGCCATGACCGGCCAGCAGGAGCATCCTGCAACCGGATTCACGATCAGGGGCGAGCCGGCGCCCATGGTCGATTTCGAGCAGCTGGCGCGGTCGGTGGGCGTGAAGCATGTAAGGACCGTGGATCCCTACAATATCAAGGAAACGGTTGAAGTGATCCGGGAAGAGGTTGCAAGGAATGAAGCCTCCGTCATAATCACCAAAAACAGCCCCTGCATGCTGCTGCGCCGCGCCCGGCCGCAGGAGCGCTTCCGCCACAGCCATTACCGCATTCAGGAGGATGTCTGCAGGGGCTGCAAAATCTGCCTCAACGTCAGCTGCCCGGCCATCAGCTGGGTGGCGGAGGAGGGGGAGACCAGGGACGGAGACAGGAGAAAGGGGAGGGCGTCCATCAACGCCGACCAGTGCGTGGGATGCGCCGTTTGCGTCCAGGTGTGCGAATTTGAAAGCATCGTGCCGCTGGCTGAATAGGGAGAGGGTCTATGTCGCAAAACGGGGAGACGAAAAACATATTTCTGTCGGGCGTCGGGGGGCAGGGAACTATCCTGGCCGGCAACATCCTGGGACAGGTGCTGCTCGAAGCCGGGTACGATGTGAAAAAAGCCGAGGTCCACGGAATGGCCCAGCGCGGCGGGGACGTGACGACGCATTTCCGCTACGGGAAGAAGGTGTATTCGCCTCTTATCAAAGAGGGGGACGTCGATTTTCTGGTTTCTTTCGAGCTGCTGGAAGGCCTGCGTTACATCAACTGGGTGAAGCCCGGAGGAAAGGTCATCATCAATAACCACAGGATTCTTCCGCCGGCAGTGAATCTGGGCAAAATGGCGTATCCGGCCGGCATGGAGGAAATTTTTAAAAAGCACTTCGGGGAAAACTTCTGGATTGTCGACGGGCGCGGCATTGCCAAAGCGCTCGGCAATATCCAGGTGGCCAACGTGGTCCTGATCGGGGCCCTGTCCCGTTTCTTCCCCTCACTCGAGCCCGAACCGTGGATCGATGTCATAAAAAGCATCCTGCCTCCCCGGCTGCACGAGATCAACGTTAAAGCATTTTATGAAGGGCGGAGGGCGATAAAGATTGAGTAAATAATGGATGCAGCCTGCCATGGATGACTTTAAATGGCAGGCTGTTTGGGGAATATAAGGACTATCTCTTGCCGTACTGCACGATGAGGAAATAGCCCGAATCCCCGGCGTTGCGCGCGTTGCACTCAATGAGAATATACTTCTGGGCCGGCTCGGCCCCTTCGTCCGGATCCAGCTCGAGCTCTATCGTTTTCGTCTGCCCGGGTTCGATCGTGATGTTCCCCGTAACGGCCCCGTCCAGGAAAATTTTCGAATCGTCCCGTAAGCGGATCCGGTTTATTTCCAGAGGTATGGAGCCTTCATTGGCTATCGAGAACGCCTGTTTTTTACCCGCCCTCCGTTCCGCTTCATCCAGCGCGACCCTGCGGGGAGTAACGGAAATTCTCGCCGAGGGCGCCTCCTGCACGTTCCCCCGGATCATGAATATATCGATTTTTTCCTGCCCCGGAATGTTTGTCGTGAAGATGACTTTCTTTTCAAAAAGCCCGGGGCGCCCTTCCGTGCTGTAGTTGACTTTGAGTTCCGTCTTCTCGCCGGGCTCCAGTACATGCTTTCCAAGCATGGCTTCGGTGCACGCTCAGGTGGTGCGCACGTTCGTGATTTCCACCGGCGTGCCGCCTGTGTTCGCAATTTCGGAAACGGCGACGACAGGGTCTCCTTCCGCTACGGTTCCGAATTCGACCTGATCGGGGGTGGCCCGGAGGGGCTGTCCCATCGATATTCCCTGAACCAGGAAGAGCAGGGCGGCCGCCATACCCGCCGGGACCACGATTCTTGCCTTTGCCTTCTTTGTGCCGTATTTCATAAACGAACATTGCCCCCTTATTTATTCTCCGTGGGATAGCCTGCTTCCTTCCATCCCCGGATGGAAGGATCCTCGAGCACCAGGACGTCCTCGAAACCCATCCGGATCAACTGTGCGGCGACATCCGCGCTGTCCGATTCCCCCGGCCCGCAGTCGCAGTAGGTCACGATCGGGATGTCGTTCGGCAGGGACCACACGTCTTCGAGCGCGATCTGGGACTTCCACTGAATGGAAATGGCGCCCTTGATGTGCCCTTCCGCGTAGACGCTTTCGGGCTGGGTGTCGATGATCGTCACCGGCTTCCCCTGGTCCAGCATGTCCTTCAGTTCCTTGATGCTTATCCTGGGGATGCCCTCACCGGCCGCGGCATGGCCCATCCCGGCCGAAAGCAGGGCCGCCAGCAGCACGGCCAGAACCGGGATCCTCCCGGCGCCGGCCGGATGATCTTTTTTCATAATGACTCCTTTCGCGTTCCCTGCGGCGGGGGGAGAGAACCCCGCACTTCCCCAATCCCCGCCCGGCCCTTCAATTCTATAACAGTTCTCCTGAGGTTCAAGCCCGCATCCGCACCACTTCCCTGATGATATAGGAACCCGGCCCCGATAAATCAACCGGAGTCACAGGATATTCAATCCGGCTCCGGCCTGGGGCCCGGCTGATTTGAATCAATCAAGCCATCCTGAAGAGAGCCCCCCTTTTCCTTGACTGCCTTCCCCCTTCAGGCTAGATTGGTCCCGTGTTGGCATCATGGCTGTTTTCACCCGATGTGCCGGGGCCCCGAGGATTCCCGGATTCCTTCCGGAAGCTTTTATTGTCTCTATTCTTTTCTGACAGCAGTGCCTGTTTCCATACCGGGAACGAAGGTCGAAAGTGGTATTTAAAGATAAGGAGGAGCGTGCTATGCGCAGATTTTTTCCAGTATCAGCCGTGACGGGCATCGCGGTCATGGCGATATTCTCGTGGTCCGGATGTTCCCCGTCCGGGGATGCGGCGGAAACCCGATACGAGGTTCTGAGCCCGTGGGCGGAAGTGGACCCGATTCCTCTCAGGGGGATCTCGGCCAGGGTGGACACCCTGGAGGGGAAAAAGATCGGACTTTTCGCCAATTTCAAGCGGGCCGCCGTGCCTATCGCCAGGGAAGTTGAAAAGAAGCTGAAGGAACGCTTTCCGGACAGCGAGATCAGCCTGTACCACTCGACGGCGCCGAATGTGGACGAAAGCGTCGAGCCGGATGCCGCGAAGTTCGAGGCATGGGCGAAAGAATTGGACGCCGTTATCGCCATGGTCGGCGACTGAGGGTCCTGCACAAAGTTCCTCGCCTACAACAGCGTAGCGATCGAGGACTTTGGAACGCCGGTCGTGTTACTGGCGAACAACGGTTTTGTGAATGACGCCCGTTCCGCCGCATCCGGAAAAGGGATGCCGGGCGTCCGGGTTATCGGAACACCCATCGCGTGCGAATCCACGGTTGCGGAAGACATCCGGGCAGGCATCGACGGGGCATTGGATGAAATCATAGCGGCATTGATCGATCCCCTGACCGAAGAGGAAGAGTCCCCCGAAAAGTTCGTGGAAACCCCGTCCCGGATCGCGTTCAAGGGCACACTCGGGGAGGTGAACGAATTCTACTACCGCAAGGGCTGGGGCGATGGCCTGCCGATTCTGCCGCCTTCCGAAGAGGCTGTGGCGGAGATGCTGACCGGAACGGACCTTCCGGCCGATCACGTCGTCGCCAAACTGATTCCCCGTATGGGCAAGGCCACAGTTGAAAAAATTGCGGTGAATGCCGTTATGGCCGGGGCGCTTCCCACCCATATGCCGTTACTGATTGCGGTCGTCGATGCCCTATCGGACCCCAAGACGCGGTTCGATACATTCGAGGTCAGCACCGGGTCCTGGGCGCCGCTTGTGGTTGTCAACGGGCCGGTACGGAACGATATCCGCATCAACTGCAGCTCCGGCATGATGAGTCCCGGGGATATCGCCAATGCCGCCATAGGGCGCGCCGTCGGCCTGATCGTCAAGAATATCGGCGGCGCCCGGAAGGGCATCGAGGACATGGGGACGCTGGGGGATGCCATGAAGTACTCGCTCGTCATCGGCGAGAACGAAGAGAACAGCCCGTGGGAGCCCCTGCATGTCGATTTCGGCTACGGGAAGGAAGACAGCACCGTGACGGTGATGTTTCCCAACCGCTACACGCAGACCATTCCGGCACAGACGACGCCCGAAGGGATTGCCTCGACCCTGGCGGGCATGGGGCCGGGGGCATTGTCCTGCATGATCGTGATTCCGGACCACGCCAGGATTTTCAGCCAGGAGGGATGGTCCAAAAAGCAGGTGAAGGAGTTCATCATGGAAAACTCCGGACGGAGAGACAGCCGCCGGGCCGGACGGTTACAGGATGAAGACTTCATGCTCGTGGTCGCAGGCGGGCCCGGCGTCTGGATGGGGCTGCTCGGGAGCGCCGGAGGCTTCGGGAACAGTTTCGTCACCAGGAAGATCGAACTGCCTCAAAGCTGGGATGTGCTGAAGAAAAAGTACGGCACCATGGTCCCCGATTATGTGAGGTATTAGCCCGACCGTTGTGCGGGGAGGCGTGGCGGTTTTTGAACCGGGTTCGCGTCCCCGCCGTTCGGATCGTGCGCGGGCTTTGACAATAGTCAGATAATTCCTTCCTTTTTCAGTCTGCCCAGTTCGGATGCATCCAGCCCGAGGTGCCTGGAATAAATGCTCTCGTTTGCATGCCCCACGGGCTGGCACACCCACCGGGTGCGCGGCGGCGTCCCGGTCATTTTATACTGGGCCCGGGCCGCAATGACATCCCCGTAAATGATGTCCGATACGGGGACGAAAATGCCGCGGTCGATCCAGTTGGCGTCCTTCATGCACTCTTCGGGCGAAAGGATGGGAGCGACAACGCACGTGATCGGCGCCAGACGGCCGTGCTTCGAATATTCCAGGGACATCTCGACCAGCTCTCCGCTGGTGTACTTGCACGTTTCCGCGAACACCCTCTCGGACCATTGGAGCTGTTCTTCCTCTTTGGTGAACGGGGCCACGCTGTTCCAGCCCGAGGCGCCCCACTCGTCCCATTTGCCTACCATATCCGCAAACGCCTGCCACATCTCCAGGCGCAGGCCCCCCAGGAAAACGGCCCCGTCCTTCGTGGGCGCGAAACAGTAAAGCCAGAGCGCGATGTCCAGATTGCCGAACCGTTCGCTGATGCGGCCTGTGTGTTCGTACCAGAGCGCGACAAAGTCGTCGATGCGGGCGTACGCCTCGGATGTCGCCACGTCCAGGGCCTGACCCTTTCCCGTTTTCACGCGCCAGTGCAGGGCGGCCATGATGCCCATGGCCATGAAGGTGCCCGCCATGAACCAGGCAATCCACGGGCCGGATTTCGTCGGCACCGCCCATGGGCACTCGTCGTAGCTTTTGCCTTCGGGCAGCATCTGGCCAGTGTCGTACTGGAATCCGGACATGGCCTGGGCGATATTGTCATAATCGGCCATCCGGCTCCGGCTTCTGGGGCCGAAGGCGCCGAAGGCCGTGATGGAGGCGAAAATCAACCCGGGATTCTCCCGCTTCAGCTCTTCGTAGCCGATCCCCCAGCCGTCCATTGTGCCGGCCGGGTACGTTTCGACGATCACGTCCGCCTTGCACGCGAGCTTCCTGAAGATATCGCGCGCCTCGGGCCTGGACAGGTCCAGGGTTATGTGGTGCTTGTTCCTGCCTTCGGTCAGGTAGTTGAGGCCTTCGCCCCGGTACACGATCCCGTAGGGCGTGCAGGTCCGTATGAAATCCCCTCCGGGCGGCTCGATCCTTATCAATTCCGCGCCATGTTCGGCCAGAAACGTGGAGCAGTGGCAGCCGGCGAAGCTTCGGGAGCTCAGGTCCAGCACCAGCAGGTCATCCAGCGCTTCGGGGCGCGTATGCGCAATTTCAGGATCGTCTCTTTCGCGTATCCAGCTCGACCACTCCGACCAGTCCCCTCTTTTGTTGCCGGCCATGCATCCGTCTCCCATTCGATTCTTCAGTCCCCGGCTCGTTGCAGGGGGTGCGTTTTGCTTTATGCCTGTCTTAAACCCGCTTTCCCGTCCCACCCGGGAGGCGGCCGGCGCCCCTGGGCATCCTTCCATTTCCCCAGCGCACCGGCGTCGTAAAGTTCCCGGATTTGCACGTCGCTTTTCCCCAGGAACCGCTTCATGACGTATTCGTTGTCGAAGCCGACCGGGCGGACGGACCATTCCGTCTTCGGCGGCGTTTCCGACATCTTGACCGGAAACTCGTAATTGCGGTACCGGCCGTACATGGGATCGTCGATTTCGGTCCGGAAATCCCTTGCCTCGAGGTGCGCATCCTCCACCAGGTCTTTTGCCGTGTACAGGTGGGTGGCGCAAAAGCCGTGCCGTTCGGCCAGCGCCTCGATCTCGTCCGCGCTGCGGGTGCGGATCCATTCTGAAATGACGCGGAGGATTTCGACGGCATTCTCCTCCTTCAAACGGGCCAGGTGGTCCCTGAACCTCGGATCTTCGGCCAGCTCGGGCTGCCCCATCGCCGTGCAGAGCCCGAGGAATTCCTCCGGGGTGGAGGCAGCCAGGGCGACGAAAACCCCGTCGCGGCTGCGGAAGGTGTCCGCCGGGCATATCGACACGTCCCGGTTTCCCGAAGGTTCGGGCGTCTCGCCCGTGATCTGCTGGTAGGGCCAGATCCAGGACATCGGGCGCATGATGTTCTCGGTCTGCGAAAATTCTATGAACTGGCCCTTGCCGGTCCTGTCACGGTAATGGAGCGCCGCGAGCACGGCGACTTCGGCGCACATGCCCCCGTAGTTGTCCCCGATATAGGCGCGCATCTTCAGGGGCGTCTGCCCGGGGAAGCGGGACATGTACGAGTACCCGGAAAGGGCCTGGGAAGCGCCGTCGTTGGACGGCCTGTTTTCCCTGGCGTACTGGCCCCACTGGCCGTAGCCGTTCTTGGACAGGAAGATGACGCCGGGATTGATTTCGCGGATTTTCAGGTAGCCGATATTCCAGTGCTCCAGCACTCCGGGCCTGAAGTTGTTTTCCACGATGTCGCATTGGGCCGCGAGCTCGCAGAAGGTTTTTTGTCCCCCGGGCGTATGCAGGTCCAGTCCGACCCAGTACTTGTTCTGGTTGATGTGCAGCAGCAGTGGGCTCTGGTCCCTGTAAAACCACCCGAAGGGGTTCAGGGAGCGGGTGACGTCGCCCATGGGCGGAAATTCGCACCGGATGACCTCCGCTCCCAGCTGCGCCAGCAGGGCCGGCCCGATAGGCCCGAGCAGCATCGTGCACACCTCCAGCACCCGGATGCCCTCCAGGGGGGCCGGTTTCGATTTTTTGTTCTTCCTGTATTCCTTCCAGGTGCTTTCGGCCATATTTCGTATTCCCTTAAAATTTATGGGCGAACCTTCCGCCTTCTCCTCAAAGGCTTCGGCGGACAAGTTTGTGTTGCCCTTTCCCGAATCGCCCTGCCTTCCCTAATCCTCGAGCGCTTTCAAAATCCGATCCGGCGTGACCGGGTATTGAAAGAGCCATCTGCCGATGGCGTTGGAAGCCGCCATGAGCACGGCCGCGGGCCCCGGGGCGTTCGTGATTTCGGCGATGCCGATCGCATGAAACCGGTGGCTCGGGAAGGGCGTTTCGAGTATGACGTTTTCGACATCGGGTATTTCCGGGAACGGGCGCCAGGGGTAATCCACCAGGTTGGCGTTGAGGATATTGCCGGTGTCGGGGTCCAGGATCGTTTCCTCCATCAGGGCGCCGTCGATTCCGGCGGACCCCCAGCAGGCGTTCAGCTGGCCTTGCAGCCCCGGCGGGTCGATGATCCGGCCGATGTCCGTGGCGTTGACGATCTTCACGATTTCGGATTTGCCGGTCTCGGTGTCGATTTCGAGTTCGACGAAACTCAAAAAGCAGTTGCACATTGTGAAATCCTGCTCGAAACGGCCGTAGCCGAGGATGGTGCGGTCGTTGCCGAGCACGCTCCAGCGGACCTTCTTGTCCGGACGGTTTTTGACGAAAATCATCCCGTCGGCGGTATCCAGGTCTCCGGCGGGGGCGCCGAGCCTGGGGGCGGCGATCTCGAGCAGTTTCTCGCGGGCATCTTCGGCGGCCCGGATGACGGCGCTTCCTATGGCATACGTTCCCCGGGAACCGACCGGGCCGAATTCGAAAGGCGTAACGAGGGTATCGGCCGGCGTCATCGCGATGCGTTCGGGCGGTATCCCGAGAACCTCGGCCGCCAGCTTGGGGTAATTGGATTTCTGGCCGGTGCCGTGTTCCGCAGCGCAGAGGAAAATGGTCGCGCTCGCCTGGTAGCCGAGCTGGATGTAGGCTTCCGCCGTGTCCTCGCCGATGTCGGCATTGCCGTGGATTCCGACGCCGATCCCGCGGCGCCGGCGCCCGTCGACGGTTGTGGGCCGGAGCCACCCTTTCCACTTTTCCTTCCAGCCGAACCGCTCCGCCCCGCGGTCCATCGTTTTCGTGAAATCTATGCCCCTGTAGTCGTACCACTCCCCGTTTCTCCAGAAATAGCCGCCTCCCGGCTTGACGAAGTTCTTTTTGATGACTTCGAGGGGATCAAGGCCGGCTTTTTCCATGCCAAGGCTGAGCACCGGAATAAAGGAGCTGTTCAGTTCCTGGCCTCCGAAGCCGCGGGTCGCGCCGGAGGCGTTTCTGTTGGTGACGACGACGCTGGTTTTCAAATCCCAGTGGGGGCACTGGGCGAAGAGCTCGAGCTCGGCCAGCCCCACCGCGACCTGGCACTGGGTGGTGAAGGAGTAGTACCCGCTGTCGACGAGCCACATGCCCTGGATGCCGGTGATGGTTCCGTCCTTTTTCAGCCCGATCTTCGCCTGGACGCGGGATCCCACGCGGAGGGTGAACGAGGTCATGTGCTCTTCCTTGGAAAACATGACCTTGACGGGGCGCCCGGTCGCCCTGGCCAGGATGACCGCGTAGGTCTGCACCTGCCAGCACATGATTTTCGTCCCGAAGCTGCCGCCGACGTGGTGGCCGATGCAGCGGATGTCCAGCTCCCTGTTGAACACGTGGTACAGGGAGACCTTGTCCATGTAGGGGGCCTGGCTGGTCCCGTAGACCGTCGCCCTGTCCGGCGGCTCCCAGACGGCGACCGCGCCCGGCGGTTCCGGGGGCAGTGCATTCGGGATATTCTCGAATCCGGCGCTTCCCTCGCAGATGACGTCGGCTTCGGCAAACGCCTGTTCCATGTCTCCCCGAACGAGCCCCTTCAGGCATTTCGGACCGTATATGGGGGTGCCGCCGGGAAGGATGTTGTTTGGCAGGTCCTCGTAAAGCAGCGGCGCGCCGGGTTCGAGCGCGGCATCGATATCGAAGACCGCCGGTAGGACTTCGTACTCCACTTTGATCCGGCGCAGGGCCTCCTCGGCGATCGCGTCGGATTCGGCCGCAACCAGGGCCGCCGCGTCGCCCACGTACCGGACTTTTTTATCCAGCACGCGCACGTTGCGCGGCGTGCCGCCCCTCCAGTCGGGTATGTCCTCCCAAGTCACAACTGCCCGGACCCCGGGCAGCGCTTCGGCCCCGCTTTTGTCGACGGACAGAATGCGGGCGTGCGCGTGGGGGCTTCGCAGAACTTTCCCGTAGAGAAGGTTCGGAAATCTCAGGTCGTCCAGAAACGGAGCGGATCCCGTCACGATCTGTCCGCCGTCCCGCCGCTTTGCGGGTTTTCCTATATAGCGGTAATCCCGGCCCAAGATTTACGCCCCTTCCTCCGCAACCGAACGTACGGCTTCGAGTACATGGTAGTGGCTCACGCAGCGGCAGAAGTTGCCCGAGAGAGCTTCTTTGATCTCTTCCTCGTTGGGGTGGGGGTTCGCGTCAAGCAGGGCCCTGGAGGTCATGATGATGCCCGGAGTGCAGTAGCCGCACTGAAAAGCCCTGTGGTCGATGAACGCCTGCTGGAGCGGGTCCAGCTCTCCCGTTTCGGGATTGCGCAATCCTTCAATCGTCGTGATTTCCCTGCCGTCGCATTCAACGGTCAGGATCAGGCAGGAAAGGACCGCCTTGCGGTCCATGATGACCGTGCAGGCTCCGCAGGCTCCCTGGCCGCAGGACAGTTTTGTGCCCGTCAGGCCGAGGGTTTCCCTCAAAGTATATGCGAGAGAATCCGAATGAGAGAAGCATCCCGCCCCGGCCCCCTCGTGCAGTTCGCAGGGCTTTCCGTTTACAATCAGCCGGACTGTGTTTCTTGAAGGCACTTCGTTCTCCTGGAAGGAATCAACCAACTGCGAAATATGAATTTAGGCAATATTGCCGCCGGGTTTCCCCATATTTCGGGTATCCGCACTGGGGTTTTGGACCCTGTTCATAAAATGCCGGTCCATCATCGCACATAAAAAGAAAAATCATCCGAAAAATTTTGTTCCGTATGCTAAAATTGTCCCACATAAGAAACCATGGTTTCTATGTGAGAAAGCTTTCAGACCCGTCGACGGTTCCGGATCATGGCCGTCGGCCGTGTGCAGGTAAGTTAGAAAATATCAGATTTGCGGGAGTTTTTCAGCAATGCAGACAGGAAATGGGGGAAACACGGTCCCGGAACCGGAAACCGGAGATGCCGTTCCCGCAAAGCCGGCGTATCTGGTTCCGGCCGTGGACCGCGCTTTTCGCATCCTGCAGCTGCTGAAGCAGCAGGGGCGCGAAATGACCCTGATGGAAATCGCCAAGGCCACCGGCTGGCACAAGAGCAGCATTCACAAGCTGCTCGTAACCATGAATCACCACGGGATCCTGGAGCGCGATCCGCTCACCAAGAAGTACTGCATCGGCATTACCATGGCGGAATACGGGCGGATAGCGCTGAACAACCTCGATATCCGCGTAACCGCCAAACCGTTCCTGAAGGAGCTGGTCGACTACAGCAGCGAGACTGCGGTTCTGGCCATTCTGAAGGGCACCAAGATGATTATGATCGACAAGCGGGAGCCCTTTCTCAACATCCGCGTTTCACCCTTTATAGGCATGCGCTTTCCGGCAACGGCCACTTCGAACGGGAAAGCGCTGCTGGCCTGGCTCCCGGAGGACAAGGTCCGGATGATTTTGCAGATAGAGGGCCTCCCCAGGTCGACCTCTAAATCCATCGTCGACGCCGAAGACTACAGCGCCGATCTGGCGGACACGCGCCGCCGGGGCTATGCCGTGGACCGGGAAGAATTCTACGAGGGCGTCAGTGCGGTGGCCGCGCCCGTATTCACCCCCGGGGGGAAAGCCATCGCGACCCTGTCGATCGTGGGGCCGGAATTCCGTATGACGGACGAGAAAATCAGGGATTTCGGCAACAAGTGCGTCGAGCTTGCCGCCAAACTGTCCGACCGGCTGCGGTAGGGGCGAACCTTGTGTTCGCCCCTGCGGCGAAGATAATATTTCCGAACAAATGAAGTCATCGCATAATCCCAGATATTGTCTTGATTG
>JAFGAO010000268.1 GCA_016933615.1 Acidobacteriota bacterium | reverse complement strand
TCGCGCTTGTCGGCCAGCTCGATGAAATATTCCCCGCCGGGCGATTCGTGCGCCAGTTTGCTCCCGCAATAGCCCCGGCCCAGTCCCGTTTCGCTGATCAGCAACCATCTGTCCCCCTCGTGAAACAGGGCCGGGAGGACCCAGCCGGCCTTCAGGGTCGACTGGGTGCCGACGGGGATCTCCTCGACGTAAAACTCTTCGTACGCGGGATTGGATTTCTCCCAGCCGGACCCGCTCTCCTGCATCGGCTGAAGAAACGCGGTTGTTCCCTCGAGCATTTGAAAAGAGGTCCCCTCTTTGATGATCTGCTTGACCTCCCCGGATGCTTCGGGGAAATGATAGCGGAA
Organism: Acidobacteriota bacterium; assembly: GCA_016933615.1. Lineage (GTDB taxonomy): Bacteria > Acidobacteriota > UBA6911 > UBA6911 > UBA6911 > UBA6911. Next base: position 7,125 of record JAFGAO010000268.1, on the reverse strand, counting down.
CGCCACGCCGTCGTTGGAGACCTGGAAGAGGATGTCCATGCGTTTGCCGTCGGGCAATTTCAGATGGTAGACCCTCTTGTTTGCGACATAGGTGTTGTGGCGCCGCTTGGCGGTGAGGACCTCGTATTCGTCCCGGATCCGCTCGTTATGGATCCGCTCCTGACGCGCGTCGCGATCCATGGCCAGGTTCCGCGTGAAATCGGCGTCCCGGCGCACGATGCCGAGGCGCGATTCCCGAATAGCCTGCCGCCCGTTGAGCCTGATGTCATAGACCGGCGTGCCGCCGGCCGCGATCCTGAAACCGACTTCGATTTTTCCATCCGGGCTTTTCAGGGGACGCTCCCGGGCGCAGGCAGCGAGGCTCAACATCGACGCCAAACCGATCATCAGGAAAGATTTCATGGCCCTCATCCTCATCGCGATCCGCGGGATTCACATCCATCCTGTTGACTATGGCGGCATTTTAGCCGAAGATCGGGGCGATCCATATAGATTTTCGACGCACCGGCATCCTATGCCATCACCTGTTGCCATGCATCGACAAACAGCGGGAAACCGGGGAATGTCAAAACTATCCAGCATCTGTTCTGCTCGAGCGCGCCCAGGATTTCCCCTGATTGCCATGGCCGCGCTGATGTTGGCGGGAGTATGGGCAGCCTGCACTCATGCCCCTCATCCTGCAGGGAGCGTTTTCAGGGACTGCCCAACCTGTCCGGAGATGGTGATCGTTCCACCCGGCGCATTTATCATGGGTTCGCCTGCGACAGAAAAAGGCCGGGAAGCGGACGAAGGGCAACATGCCGTTACGATCGGATATTCGCTTGCAGTAAGCAAAGCGCCCGTTACCTGGGACCAGTGGGATGAATGTGTCGGCAGCCGCGCCTGCGACGGCCCCTCCGTCGAAGCCGCGCTCCGGTTGGATCGCGATGGCAAGCCCACCAGGAACCATGGGCATCATCCCCGCGGCCATCATCCGGTTGCCGGCGTCAGTTGGCTGGACGCCCAGGATTACATCCGCTGGCTCAATCGCAGGACGGGCAAAGGGACCTATCGACTTTTGTCGGAATCGGAATTCGAGTACGCGGCGCGCGCGGGCTCCACGACAGTTTACGGGTGGGGCGATGAACCAAGCCATGATTATGCCAATTACGGAAAGGATGCAGCCCAGGAGATGGGAGGAAAAGCCGAAGGGCGCGACAGATGGGAAAATTCCACCTCTCCCGTCTGTTCATTCCCGACGAACCCTTTCGGCTTATGCGACATGTATGGCAATGTCTATCAATGGGTGGAAGATTGCTACGAACCCGACCGCGCCCGGCTGCCCGCCGATGGCTCCGCCGTGCAAAACGGCGATTGCTCCGTGCGCGGGTTCCGTTCCAATTCCTTTGAGAGCACCGAAGAGACTCTGCGCTCCGCAAATCGGGCATACGTATATGCGCCGGATACCCGCGGCCGCAGCTATCTCGGCTTCCGCGTCGCGAAAACGCTCAGGTAATCGGGCCGTTTCTCTCCCTCTGCCGTAGAAACGGTTGGTGTAGGAAACGGAACAACCCGGAACCAGGCGCGTCGCAGGCAATGCACACAGGAGGGTTCATCCTCATGAAGAAGAAAGAAAAGAGCAGCACAACACGAAGGGGCTTTGTAAAAAAGGTTGCTGCGGGCGGGGCGGTTGCCGCAATGGCGGGCGCCTTATCCACCGGCTGCTCCAGATCCGGGAAAGGCTCCATGTCGCTCGAGTCCAGGATCGAGGCGCTCGAAAAGCGGCTGCAGCAGGTCGAAGACATCCAGGCAATCAACCGGCTGCAATACGCATACAACTATTACGTGGAACATATGATGAAGGAGGAGATCATCGATTGCTTCTCCGATAGCCCCGATGTTCTCCTCGATTGGCTCGAAGGCAAATGGAAAGGGAAAGCGGGAGTACGGAAATATTTCGATGTGGGCCAGGTCCCGCCTGTTGGATTCCAGCATCAGCTCATACCGTCTGCAGGCCTGATCACGGTGGATCCGGATGGAAATACGGCCAGCGGAAGGTGGTACGCGCTTGGCGGCGTCATGATGCCGATGCCAGCCGGGGAGGGGGAGAAGCAGAAATTCAGCCGTTCCTTTATAAACGGAATTTATGAAATCCGCTATGTCCGCGAGGACGGCATCTGGAAAATCCTGGCCATCAACTGGGTCATACCCTACGGAGTCCGAATCAATGACGGCTGGATTCTGCCGGAGGATATCGCCGGACCCATGCTGTCACGAGAACCGGGAGACCCCGGCGCCGGGGCAGTGCCGGATATCGTGATGGACAAAAACGATCTCCGCTATGTTACGGGGTATATCCTGCCGTACCACTTCAAGCATCCCGTGACCGGGCATCCGAGCGGCGAATCGAAGCGCAATGCGCGGTTGAAACCGATCAAGGCTTGAGCAGATCGGGGATCGGGAACCTGGCAAGGGATCCCAATGCATCAGATTCCGGGATGTGGATGTTTTGCTTTGGATTTGGCCTGTCCGGCATGCCGCAAGGCAACTCTCTTGACTATGAAGGCATTTCAACCGAAGATCTGGCCGATCAATATTGGATTTCTGACGCAGCGGAATTGAGCCCCGGCCGATGCGGAAATTTCGGAGCATTGATTTGCGCCGGCAAATACCTACAAGAGGCAATGCATGCGATTTCTGACAATCCCGGTACTGTTGCTGTTTGTGAACGTCCTTCCCGTATCGGCGGAAAATATGGCTGACGGTCCATGGATTGCCGGATCCTTCGCCGGTACTCCCCGGGAAATCCTGGCGGCTGCCGGCAAAATACCGATCGACGAAAAATATGAGGCCCAGATTCTCCTCGAAGAGAAGCGGTTTGTTCTTGACCAATCCGGCCGCGTCGACAGCACCTACAGGCTGATATATCGCGTGGATTCCCCCGGCGCCATCCCCTCATGGTCCCGCGTGAGCGAAACCTGGCGCCCCTGGTACCAGGATCGTCCGGAAATTGAAGCCCGGGTCATCGCCCCGGACGGGTCCGAGTACCGGCTCAACCCGGCAGACCTGGGCGAATACAACGACGCCGAAGACGGACCTCAGGTTTACGGCGACGAAAAAACCCTGAAAGGCCCCCTTCCCGCCGTGGAGGTCGGGGCGATCGTCGAGGAGATTCACCGGATCCGTGACAGGGAATCGTATTTCCCGGCAGGAGTCGTCGGCTTCTTTTCCTTCGGGGCCTCGGTCCCCGTCCGGAAATCGCGTGTGATCCTGGACGCACCGGCCGCCATCCCGATGAAATATGTCGTACACAGGCTGCCCGGGCTCGAACCGGCGCGCGAAACCAAGGCGGGCAGGATTCGGCTTCACTTTGAAACCGGCCTGCTGGAGCCCCATGATGAAGACCTGGACTACGCTCCCGCCGACATCGCCCGGAGACCGGTTCTCCGTTTCTCAACGGGATCCTCGTGGAATTCGATCGCGTCCTCCTATTCCGATATTGTCGATGTCCGCATTCGTGCCGGAGAGCTTCGGAAGTTGTCGGCCGAAATCGCCGGCGATACCACAAACCGGGATGAGAAAATCAACCGTTTCCTCTCATTTCTCAAAAAGAACGTCCGCTATACGGGCGTCGAATTCGGCGACGGCAGTATTGTTCCGTCAACGCCCATGGAAACCCTGGAGCGGCGTTTCGGAGACTGCAAGGACAAGGCGACGGCGCTCGTTGCGCTGTTGAGGGAAGCGGGCATCGAATCCTTCGTGGCGCTGCTGAACACCGGTCCCGGCAACGATACGGACCCGGAACTCCCCGGCATGGGTCGATTCGACCATGCCATCGTTCATATCCCCTCGAATCCGGAACTGTGGATCGATCCGACCGACGTCTACGCGCGCCTGGGCGAACTTCCGGACCACGATCAGGGCCGCCTCGCCCTTGTCGCCTCGCACGGGACAATCGCGCTGGTCCGGACGCCTCAAAGCGTGCCGGCTCAAAACGTCCAGAGCGAGGAACGCGAAGTATTCCTCGCCATCGAGGGAGGCGGACGCATCGTGGAAACGACGACCGTTTCCGGATCCTTTGAACGGAGCTACAGGAGAACTTTCGGCAGAAACACGGAAAAGGAAAACCGGGAACAGCTCGGGCAATACCTTAAAAACCAGTTTCAAGCGCAGTCCCTCGGAGAGATCCATCTATCGGACACGGAGGATCTGTCCATACCCATGTCGCTGCGGATTGAAGGAAAAGATTGCGGCAAATTATGGACCGCGCAAACGGCGGCGTCGGTTCCCATTCTGGCAGGCAATCTGATCGGCAGCCTGCCGGACATTTTGAAGCCGGACGATTCCGACACCCGGAAACCTGAAAAGGAGAGGAAGTATCCCGTTCTCTTGCAGACCCCCTACGTCATGGAGATCCTCTACCGGATTCATCCCCCTCCGGGATATGCGGTTGCGTCCGTTCCGGAAAACGGAAAACGTTTTTTCGGGCCGGCGGTGATGACGCAGGAATATGAAACCTCCGCGGACTCCGTTGTTACGGCGCGCCTGCGCTTCGACACCGTGAAGGCTCTCTACTCGACGGAAGAAGCCGCCGCCGTCAAATCCGAAATCGGCCGGTTTTACCAGGAAACGATGCCGCAGGCCGTTTTTCATCATGTAGGAGAAGCCCATCTGCAGGCGGGCCGTATTCCGGAGGCGCTCAAGGAGTTTCAGGGACTGGTGGAACGTTTTCCCGACACGGCGCTCTTTCGCACCCAGGTTGCCCGCGCCTACCTTGAAGCCGGGCTTGGAAGCAATGCCCGGAGGGAGGCAAGCCGGGCCGTCGAACTGGCTCCGGAATCCCTCGTTGCGCAGAGAACTCTCGGGATAATCCTGGCGCATGACGAACTGGGCCGGAAATTCATGAGCGGTTTCAATTATCAGGAAGCCGAAACAGCGCTCAGGAAGGCCAGGGAAATCGATCCGAAGGATTTCTCAACGCGCGGAGAACTGGCGATCCTCCTGGAACACGATGCCGACGGCCATCGGTACGGTCCCGGTTCAAGACTGGACGAAGCGATATCCGAATACACTTTTCTGCGATCGGACCTGAAAATCGAGAATCTGACCACGAACCTCATGGTAGCGCTCCTCAACCGGTCCCGATTTGCCGAACTCCGCGAGCTCTGGAAAGAAGCGCCGAAAAATTCCTATCGCAACGGGCTGTACCTGGCCGCGACGGCCGTCGTCAACGGAACCGACGAGGCGGTCCGCGAAGGGTCGCGCATCGCCGACCAGGCGGAGGCCTACCGGGAGATTCTCGGGATCGCGGGAAATCTTCTCACCGCCAGGAGATATTACCCTGAAGCCGCCGAATTACTTTCGGCAAGCGCCAGGGGCGCCTCCGATTCTGTTGCCCGCCTGTCCCTGGCAAGCTTCCTTCGCGATATCCGAAGGCACGAGCCTGCCGATCTCCAACCGGACGATCCCGAAGATGTGATACGCGCGTTCACCCTCGCGCTCCTGTCGGGCAAAAACACGGCGCCGGAAGAGCTGCACCGGCTGTTTCCGCCCTTTCTGACGGAATCGATCGATATCGACAGGTTTTCCGGACAAATGGAGGCTCTTCGGGAAGTATTCACCCGCTTGATGAACCAGCAGGATGTATCCGAGGACCAGGTTCTGGATATGATGTTCAGCCCCAACAGCATTTCCCTGGAAGGAAACCCGGAAACGGGCTATCGCGCCCGCCTGAAATTATTCGGGATTCCTGCGGGCAACAATGCATCGATCAATATGTACCTGTTCCGGTCCGAAAACGGATATCGAATCGTGGGATTAGGCAGGACGACGGCGGTGATCGGCAAGCTGCTGCTCCGATGGATTGAAGAGGATCGGAAGGAAAGGGTCCGGCAATGGCTGGACTGGCTGACCGAGGACACTTTCAGCGCGAATGCCACCGATGTACTGGACCGGACTCCGCTGGAGTGGATCTGGACCGAAGCGGGGAAAAACAACCGTGAAAGAATGCGCCTGGCGGCCGCCAGTCTCATGGATGACGGGACCTACGGGGAATTTCCGATCCCGGTCATACAAAAAGGGATCCGTTCCAACCCGGGAGGCGACATCAACACGGGGCTGAATATTGCCCTGGCGAACCTGGGACGGTCGACAGACAAACCTGAGATCCTTTTGAAGGCCGCTGAAAGCCTCCTGAAAGCCCATCCCCGTTCCCTGGAAGCATTCGAGCTGAAGATACTGGCCCTGGAACAATTAAAACGCTTCGTGGATGCGGAGCAGGAACTCTCGCGCCGCATGGAGCGCCAACCCGGAGAGCCGATGACGGCCAGCCTGTATGCGGAAATACCACGCTGGAAGGGTGACTTTTCCGAACATCGAGGGCGCCTCGCAAGCCTGATCCAGTCAGGCCGGGCGACCGCCATGGAATACAACAATCTGGCATGGCTCGATGTCATGCAAGGAAGCACCTCGGCCGACACCCTCCAGAACGCCCAGCACGCGGTCACCCTGACGAATCATTCGGATGCGGCGTCCCTGCATACGCTGGCCACCGTCTATGCCGAACTGGGACACGTGACCGAAGCGCGCGATGTCCTTATGGCCCTTTTGAAAAACAGGGCCAGCAGGGAGCTCGAATCCCCGGACTGGTACATTATAGGCCGGATCGGCGAACTGTACGGCGTGCCGGACGCCGCGATCGAAGCCTACGAGAAAGTGGAACCGCCCGCTGAAGGGAAAGGAACGGATTCGTCCACTTACGCCATTGCATCCCGAAGGCTGCGGGCACTGGGGAAAGATCCCGGAAAGTAAACCGATTACGGCGGATCATTCATCGCCGATTCCGATACCCTGGGCGGGCGGCAGATCCTCGGACCCGTTGCCCGGAAGCGCGCTCACCCGGAGCCCGTCAATCCGTTCCGCCTCCGAAACGCATCCGGCTTGACTGTCACGCCGGCACATTCGGCTCAGTATCCGGTGCGCCGTGTCCAATACCTAGTGATACCCGGCAACGGAATCGATGATTTCCATCTGGGGGGGCAGCTCGATCCCGCCGGGCAGATTCGCCGGCCTGCAGAAGGGGTATTCCGCGCGGACCCTGCCCCCGGAATCCTGGTAATTCAGTACCGCCGGAGTCTGCTGCCGGAT
>JAFGAO010000267.1 GCA_016933615.1 Acidobacteriota bacterium | reverse complement strand
CAACTCTTGAGTTGCGCCGCCTTAGCATCTGCCCGTCCGGCGCTCGCGCCAAAATGTAAACTTATTTTTGCGCGAACCCTAAGTGCCGGTTCCCTTGCGGCGCCCGGAGGGACGGGCGCCGCAAGATTCGGATTCAAAGGAGATTGCGGATGGCATTCATTGCGGATCCGGTACTGTGACTACGCGCGGCGTCCCGCCGGGTTCCAATTTTTTTGATATTGCATGAAAGCTTTCATTGGGACATCGTCGGTTGTTTTCTCCGGAGTATTTTGAATGCATCCCCTGGCGGTAAGACTTGTTACGGGACTGGCCGGGATACTCTTGGCCGTGCAACTTCCGTCTGTCTTCGGGGATTCCCGAAAGGCCGGGATTGAGGCTTCCCGCGACCAAAAATCGCAACATCTTGAACCGGAAGATGTTAGCGGGACCGAGAAAACGCTTCTCTTTATCAAAGACAAGAAAGTTGTCGAGCGGATCACGGCGGGCATTTCCGGTTTCCGCTTGAAATTAGGCGGCATGGTTACCGGAAGCGGTTTTGCATTGGGCCCGGAATATCTGCGCCGGGATTTGGCCGACGGAGAAGTCAATCTCAGATCCGCCGCCCAGTTTTCTTTCAAGAATTACCAAAAATACGACCTTCAGTTTACGGTCCCGTCTTTTGCGCGCGACAGGCTGTTTTTTGAATTCTATTCCGCGTATCACCGGTATCCCGGTTTGGACTACTACGGCCCGGGACCGGATTCTCTCGAGCAAAACAGGACCAATTTCAAGCTTGAAGACGCGGCATTGGATGCAGCTTTCGGAGTCAGGCCTTTTCCGGGTTTCTTTCTGGGCGTTTCCGGCGGGTACCTGCGGCTGAATATCGGCCCGGGGGAGAATGACGATTTTCCCTCAACAGAGGATTTTTTTTCTCGCGAAGAAGTTCCGGGGATCGAAAGGGAGCCCGATTTTTTTCGTTTCGGAACCTTTGCGCTGTTCGACTTTCGGGACAACCCCGCGGGGGCGCGCAGCGGGGGCGTCTACTCCCTGCACTTCGACCGCTTCAGCGATCGTTCCCTGGACCGCCATAATTTCAGGCGCGTGGACTTTGAAGCCCAGCAGTATATCCCGTTTTTCAACAAACGGCGCGTTCTGGCGCTGCGGTTGAGATCCGTGCTGACGATCCACGATTCCGATCAGGCCGTTCCTTTCTATTTTCAGCCCGTTCTGGGTGGATCGGATGACCTGAGGGGCTTCCCGTCGTTCCGGTTTTACGATGATAATTTACTGCTGGCGAACCTGGAGTATCGCTGGGAGGTATTTTCCGGGCTGGACACGGCAATATTTTTCGATATGGGAAAGGTGTTTCCCCACCGGACGCAATGGAACTTCAGAAATATGGAAAGTTCGGCGGGATTCGGCCTGAGATTCAATGTCCGCAATTCGGTATTTTTGCGCGTCGATGCGGGGTTCGGCAGAGAGGGGCCGCAGGTCTGGTTCAAATTCGGGGATATTTATAAGAACAGGCCGCTGCGGTTTTCGAGTCCGTATTAAAGGGAACAAAATGAACCGGAAAAGACCCGGAAAAATTGGAATTCTGGCCGTGTTGCTGCTATGGGCCTTCGCTTGGCCTTCAGCGGCCGAATCCCGAAAATTTTACCAGGACGATCCTTTGCTGCGATGGCCGCAGCCCAGGAATGTCGAGGCAGTCCGCAAACGGAAAATAAGCGATTACTACGACTTCTTCTTTCACACCTTCGGCAGACCCGGGGATCATCCTTCGGATGCAGCCATTCCGGCCGGCGCGGTCAATACCCTCGGGGAGGCGCCCGACAGCGAGTGGTATACCGGCCGCCATTACCGGCGGAGAATGTCGATGGAAGAGCTTCAACGCGGGGCGGGGAATGAGAATGCTCCCGATACCGGAGGGATTCTGACGGTTACGGGCGCCAAAAACCAGGGCATAACGCCCGGTTTTTCAATAGAAGACAGCGGCGGCCGGCGCTATCTGGTCAAATTCGATCCGATAACCAACCCGGAAATGGCCACGGCCGCGGATATCATCTCCTCCAAATTCCTGTATGCCCTCGGGTACAACGTCCCCGAGTATTACATTATCGAGTTCAGGCCTGATCAGATCCGGGTCGATCCGGGCGCGACCGTAACGGACTCCCAGGGAAGGGAACGTCCACTGACCAAAAGGGACGTCACGGATCTGCTCCTGGGCGTGCCCCAAAATGCCGACGGAACCTATCGCGCCATCGCCAGCCTTTTCCTGGAGGGCAACAATATTGGCGAGTTCCGCTTCTTCGGCACCCGGAGCGACGATCCCAACGACACGGTGCCGCACGAGCGCAGGCGCGATCTGAGGGGATACCGGGTGTTCTCTGCCTGGCTCAATCACGACGATTCGCGCGCCGTCAACACGCTCGATATGCTGGTGGAAGAGGGCGGGATCCGGTTCATAAAGCACTACCTGATCGATTTCGGATCGACGCTGGGCAGCGCCACGTCCCAGGCCAACAGCCCGCGCGCCGGGAACGAATACCTGTTTTCCTGGAAGCCTTCGCTCCTCCAGCTCTTCACTCTCGGGCTGTATGTGCCGCGCTGGGCGCGCGCCGACTTTCCGGATATCCCCTCTGTCGGCCGTTTCGGGTGGGAAGTGTTCGATCCGGTCGGCTGGGTGCCGGAATACTACAATCCCGCTTTTGCCAATTGCCTGCCGGAGGATGCCTTCTGGGCGGCCAGGCAGGTGATGGCGTTCACCGACGAAGAGATCCGGGCCGTCGTCCGGACCGGGAAATACAGCGATCCGGCGGCCGAGGACTGGGTTGTCGAATGTCTCATCCGCCGGCGCGACAAGATCGGCAGGGCGTTTTTCTCGAAAGTATTGCCACTGGACCGGTTTGAAATAAAAAACGGGACGCTTTCATTCGAGGATCTGGAAATCCGGCATGGCTTCAGGCAAGGCCGGGAGTACGCGGTCGAATGGTTTTTGTACGACAATGAAAGGAACCTGAGGCAAACCATTGCCGCGGGAAAGGACCTGACCCTGCCTGATTCCCTGAAGGCGGCCCACCCGGGGGATTATTTCGGAGCCTTCGTCGTCGGCGACGATCCTGGGAAATCCGTCGTCGTCTACTTTCGAAAACAGACGGACCGGGTCGCGGTTGTGGGGATAGACAGGATACAGGAACCCGACAGCCTTGAATAAATTCTTCATCCACCCGAAAAGATCCGGATTGGGAAGTGGGAATCCGTTTTTGCCTCGATTCTTGTTGCAACTATCGTGCTGTTTGTCAGTGAAAAATTCCCCACCGACCTGACCGCGATCGGGATTATTGTCGTTCTCATGGTGGCCGGGATCGTGACTCCCGCGCAGGCCCTGGCCGGATTGTCCAATCCGGCCATCGTGACCGTTGCGGTTCTTTCTTTGCCGGGGATGCAGCGAAATTTTGACAAATCCGGAAATCCAAAATCCGCAGTGGTATCGATTCCGATACCGACCCCGAAACGGATGGTGCGGTTTCATAATTTCGGTGACTGTCGCCGAAATTATGTCTGGCTGCTCTGGAAGGGTTTCTGGGGCTTTACGGTGACGGAACGCCGCAGTTTCCGGAAAAGCCTCTCCTGCAGCATCTGTTCCGCTTTCCGCCACAATTCTTCGGAGGGCTCCCGGGCGACTTTCAGGCTGCCTCCGCCGATGGCGGCATGGCCGCCGGCATCCCTGGGATTGTCGAATATGGAACGTAGAATGTCGCCGGCATGGACGTTTGCCGTCGAAGCGCGGAGCGAAACATACAGCCTCCCGTGATACCGGCCTGTGCAGAAGGACCATTGCACCTTCTCGTAAGTCAGGAGGAACTCGGCCATTTGCGAAACGAGATCGGGATTTTCCACGAATCCCAGATGCGAAACCAGAAGGCGCCGGTAAACAATGGCCTGGTTCAATGCCCGCTGAAGGGTGACGAAAAAACTCCTCGACCTGTAGGGATTCTGGATCTGGGCCAGCATCTTCAGGTCGCAATGGGATATGATCGACAGATATGTCTCGATAACGTCGGCTCTGTGGGCCCGGTACAGGTCCAGGGTATCCGACAGTATCCCGTAAACCAGGGCGGTCGCCACGCGGGCCGGGATGGCCCCCCCCCGCAGCAGCAGCGCCCGGGCGACGATGACGCAGGTGGCGCCGCATTCCGTGTCCACGATGGAAAGTTCGGCGGAAGGTTTTACCATGTAAGTGTGCTGGTCGATCACGATGGACGCCCTTCGTTTTTCCGGAAACCGGTTGTTCTTGAATCCGGGCTGGGTGTCCACGAGGGCGATGTTTCGGTATTTTTTAAAATACTCCGGCCGGATCTTGTGCACCGGGATCTTCAGGATCCGCACCATGGCCTTGTTTTCGCTTCTTCCGATGACCCCGCCATAGGCGATTCTGGTGGAGATATTGTAGTGCTGCTGCGCCAGATGGCTGAGAGCCATGGCGGCCGCCAGCGCGTCCGGGTCCGGGTAGTCGTGCGTCATGATCAGCAGGGGGGACAGGGAGTTCCCCCGTTCGGAGAGAAAGTCCAGAAGGAGCCGGGCGTTCCGTTCGGCGGGTGATGTATCCTGGTACGGCATGGCGTATCCGTTCCGGAGGCACAACTCGGAGTTGAACCCCCCGGTATTTATCGCTTGTATCTTTCCATAATACATATTGCGGATCCAGATGCAATATCCTGCTGCCGACAAATTCGAGGCGCCGGAACCGGGAAAAGAGTGAAAAATACCTTTCAGGTGGAAAAAACCCGGAGCTTTATGCCATTCTCGATCTGAGATCAACCGGCCGCTTTCAGGGATCCGATATGGAAGGAAAAAGAATCGCGTGGGCTGTAACGGGCGCCGGTCATGCCCTCGAAGAATGCGTCGGCATGATTCTGGAGCATGAAGAGATCGATCTCTTCATGTCCCGGGCGGCCGACGAAGTCCTGACGATGTACGGACTTCACCGGCGCATCGAGGAGTCCGGGATTCCTGTTTATAGGGATGAGGGGGCGAGCGCCCCGGCAACGGCGCGGTTTTACGGGCGCATCTACCGGCTGCTGGTTGTCGCGCCCGCCACCTCGAATTCAGTCGCCAAATTCGTGCACGGCATCTCGGACACGCTTGTGACCAACCTGTTCGCCCAGGCCGGCAAATCCAGGATTCCCATTATTGTTTACCCGACCGACCTGGCGCCCGAAACGTTGTCTTTCGGCCCCCGACGGCAGCCTTTGAAGGTTTACCCGAGGCCGATCGACCTGGAAAACACCGGCAAGCTCAGGAGTCTTGCTGGAGTCGAAGTCGCCGGCGGCCGGAAGGAATTGATGCAATGCCTCGCTGCCTATTTGTAACCGGGAAATTAGCCGGTCCGTTCCTCCGGAAAATCCTGCAACGGATGAAGCCCGACCTGCAATACGAGTGCGCCGTCCTTCCCATCTCGGTCGCGGCTCTGATGGATGCGCGTTTTGTCGTGAAACATTTAGACAGCGCCATGGGCTGCGACACGGTCATGATCCCGGGTTTATGTTCGGGGGATCCCGGCATTATAAGGGACAAACTGGGGGTTGAGGTGATCTCCGGGCCGCGGTGTCTGAAGGATCTCCCCGCTTATTTCGGCAAAGAACGCAGCCTTGAGGGATACGGGGACCATAAGGTGAAAATTGTCGCGGAAATCGCCGATGCATACCGGCTCGGTCCGGAGGCAATCCGGGAACGGGCCGCCTATTACAAAAGCTGCGGCGCCGACATCATCGACCTGGGCTGCCCGGTCGAAGGGGGCTTTCCGGGGGTTGAGGATGCGGTGACATCCCTTAAAAAAAGCGGGTATACCGTCAGCCTGGACACCTTCAACGAGAATGACATCCTGAAAGCGGACCGCGCCGGCGTGGATCTGATACTCAGCGTCAATTCCAGGAATTTGGCCGTGGCCCGGCGCCTTCACTGCAAAGTCGTGGTGATCCCGGATTTTGAACGGGGGCTGGAATCGCTCGAGCGCAACATCGCCCGGCTGGAAGGGTGGGGCATCCCGTATATTATAGATCCGGTCTTACAGCCGGTCGGATTCGGCTTCACCGGATCCGTCGGCGATTTAATCGCGGTCCGAAGGAAGCATCCCCGCGCGGAAATGCTCATGGGAATCGGAAATCTCACCGAGTTGACGGACGCCGACACGACCGGGATCAACGCGGTGATGGCGGCGCTGGCGACCGAGCTCGATATCGACTATGTGCTGACCACGGAAGTGATCAGCTGGGCCCGCGGGGCGGTCCGGGAGTTCGACGTCGCCCGGAACCTGATGCACTATGCCTGCCGGAACAGGATGCCGCCGAAGCATATCGACGACAGCCTGATTACGGTCAAGGACCCTCCTTTCGAAACCTACTCGGAGGAGGAACTGCGCGGCATGCAGGCAGAGGTCCGGGATCGCAATTACCGTATCTTTGCGGACCGTGATTCCGTCTACGTGTTCAACAACAGGACGTTTATAAAAGACAGCGATGTTCGGTCGATATTCGGCCGACTGGATGTCCGGGATGCGGCCGAGGCTTTTTACCTGGGGCGGGAGCTCGAGAAAGCGTCCCTGGCGCTTAAGCTCGGGAAAAAATACGTTCAGGAACAGGACCTGCGCTGGGGGTATTTATCGGAATGGAACCCTCACCGCAGAGACGGAGAACGCAGAGGCTCGCAGAGAATCCTTTAAAACCCCTGCGGTGAATTTTTCTACTATTTGTATTGTAGGACGGAATGATTATCGAAACGATTTTCTCGACCCTGGATGCGGCCGGCAACCCGAATTTTGCGCCGATGGGCCTCGAGTGGGGCGAGGATTCGGTTATCGTGCGCCCATACCGGAACACCGGCACCTGCCGGAATCTGCTCGCCGCCGGGTACGGCGTTGCGAATATCACGGACGATGTGCTGGCATACGCGCGCTCCGCGCTGCAAGGGGAAGTCCTGCCCCATTTCCCCGCCAGGAAGATTCCCGGAGCCGTTTTTACGGGGACATGTGCGTGGCGGGAACTGGAGGTGGCATCCCGGGGGAGCCGCGAAGACCGGGCGGAGGTGCGGTGCCGGGTCATTCACTCGGAAAGGCGGAAGGATTTTCTGGGTTTCTGCCGTGCGCGCAATGCCGTGATCGAGGCGATTATTCTGGCAACCCGGCTGGATTTCTGCGATCGTAAAACCGTGGACGAAAGGATCGCCGGTTTCGCGGAGATAGTGGACAAAACAGGAGGTGCTGCCGAAAAACAGGCTCTCGAGGCGGTTCGAAATTTTATCCTGAAAGCGGGGGAGCGATGATTGAAGTGCGGACCTCGGCGCGGCTGCACCTGGGCCTGCTGGACAACAACGGCGCAATGGAGCGCCTGTACGGCAGTATCGGATTGGCCGTCGACCGGCCGGAGCTGGTGCTGCGGGCCCGGAAGGGGAAGGGGCTGCGGGTTGAGGGGCCGGAAAAGAGACGGGTTGCCGCCTATGCAGGGCGGTTCATGCGGCGCTGCGGTTTTCCCGCAGGGGCGCACCTGAATCTGGTAAGCCGCATCCCGGCCCACGTCGGACTGGGTTCCGGAACGCAGCTCGCCCTGGCCGTGGGCGCGGCGCTGGCGGCATTGTCCGGCCGCCGGCTCAGCGTTCCGGAAATCGCCCTGGCTGTCGGGAGGGGGATGCATTCGGGAATCGGCATCTCGACATTCCAGCACGGCGGCTTCGTGCTGGACGGGGGCCACCGTGTCGCGAAGGGCCCCGACGGCGCCGCGGGATTGAGGAACGGGCTGGCGCGGGCGGTCGAGCGGGATCACGTCCCCCCGGTGCTGTTTCACCGGGCCGTGCCCGGGGACTGGCTCTTTGTAGTCGTCATCCCGAAAACACGCAAGGGGTTCAACGGCAGCAAGGAAAGAGACGCTTTCTTGAAGCTCCCCAGGGCTCCGTCCCGCCTGGTGGAGAAGATCAGCCGCGCCGTGCTGATCCGGATGCTGCCGGCCCTCGTGGAAAAGGATGCGGCAAATTTCGGGAAAGCCCTGACCGCAATCCAGTGTATGGTGGGAGACTGCTTTGCTTCCGTCCAGGGGGGGCGTTTCGCCAATCCCGTTTCGGAAAAGATGGTGGATTTCATGGCGGACCACGGGGCCGCCGGGATCGGACAGAGCTCCTGGGGCCCGACCGTCTACGGCATGATCCAGGGGAAGGCCGAAGCGCGCAAGCTGCTCGGACGAACCCGGGCTTGCCTCGAAACCCTGGGCGGCGGCGAAGCATTCCTAGTCCGCCCACAAAACCGCGGCGCCCGCATTAAGGTGATGCGCTATGAAAAAGATCCTGATCCAGCTCGACAGCGATAAATGCGCCAGCGCCTTCGACCGCATCGTTGCAGAGGACGCCGGCGCGGACGTCGTGCTGAGTTACGGCAGGGTGGAGCCGCCGGACGTGCGCGCTTTGATCCAGGGAGCCGTCTTTACCCGCGGGATCCCGGACCTGCAAAACATCGCCGTGTGGATCGGCGGTTCCGACATAGACAAGGGGGCGCAATTGCTGGCCGAGGTGCGCCGGGCGTTTTTCGGGCCGTTTCAAATATCCGTCATGCTCGACTCCAACGGCTGCAATACCACGGCCTCAACGGCTATCGCCAAACTGGCCCGGCAGGCGGATCTTCAAGGGAAAAGCGCATTGGTACTAGGTCCCGGTCCCGTCGGTGTGCGCGCCGCCGTTTTACTGGCCGGAGAGGGATGCCGGGTGCGGCTGGCGTCCATCCCCGCCGGGTTGCTGGCGGACCGTTTTGACAAGGACCTGGCCGCGCGAACGCTCGCGAGCGGCCGCGCGGCGGCGGGAGCGTTTTCGAAAAGCGCGTCCTCCGCAACCGGAGGTGCGATTCAGGTTGTGGATGTCGCCGGGGATGTAGAAATGGAAGGTTTGCTGGATGAAGCCGAAATCCTGGTCTGCGCCGGGCCGGCGGGATTGCGCGTGCTGCCGTCGGATTCCTGGCCGGCCCGGCCCGGATTGAAGTGGCTGATTGATTTTAATTTAGTGGAGCCCTTGGGCATTGAAGGCATCCGGCCCGGCGATGACTTTGCCTGCCATGAAGGCCAATACGCCCTGGGAGCGCTCGCCATCGGCAATCCCAAGATGAAAGTGCACAAGGCCTGCATTGCCGGGTTGTTCGAACGGAATGATCTTGTGCTGGACACCGAAGGCGTTTACGCCGTCGCCAAAGAGCTCCTCCGCAGTTGAACGGCATCTTCCCCCTCCAATGAAGGATACTCCGCATCCCGGTTTTATGGGTCGGTTTTCAGGCATTTTATTCCTAAAGCATCGGGTCCCCCTTTTTCAGTATTATGTACCCATTATGAAGATCCTTATCGCCGGCGTCAGCGTACGCGCGATGGCCCAGTCCGCCCTGCGCAGCGGGTATTCGGTCATCGCCCTGGATGCGTTCGGAGACCGGGATTTAATAGGGGCGGCGGAATCCTACTCGCTGCGGCGGGATTTCCAGGCCGTCTACAGTCCGGAGGCGCTCCTTGAAGCCGGCCGGGATATGGATCTTGACGCCGTTGCCTATGCGTCCAACCTGGAAAACCATCCCGGAATCATCGCGGGGTTCGGCGAAAGGTGCAGAGTTTTCGGGAATGCGCCTGATGCCGTCGCTTCGGTGCGCAACTGGCCGGACCTTTTCGGCAGGCTCGGGCGCGCGGGATTTTGCGTGCCGGAGACTGTCTTCGGATGGGAAACCTCGCCGGATCCGGGGCGCTGCTGGTTGCTGAAGCCGCTCCTCGGCGGCGGCGGGCACGGGATCCGCTTTTACAGCCCGGAGCGGAAAACCCGGCCGGAAAATGAGGGCCGGTACGCGGCGCCCGGGTTTATGCTTCAGGAATACGTCCCCGGCAGGCCCTGTTCCGCCGCTTTTGTCGCGAACGGGAAAGATTGCACGGTCCTTGGGATCACCGAACAGCTGATCGGCCTGCGTCCTTTTGGCGCGCACGGTTTCCGTTACACGGGCACTATCCTGCCCCTGGCTGAAATGCTCGATCCGGATTGCCGCACCGTTATTCTGGAGAAGATACGACGGCTGGCTGCCTTTCTGACCCGGGAGTACGGGCTGGCCGGAGTAAATGGAATTGACTTCATCCTCCGGAATGGTCAAGTATACCTGACTGAGGTGAACCCTCGATATTCGGCCTCCATGGAAGTCATCGAAATTGCATATGGACTGCCTGTTTTTCATCTGCATCTGCGATCCGTTCTGGATAAGGAAATACCCGGATTCGACCTGGAGGCCCGGTTGGGGCACGGGAAATTCTACGGGAAGGGATATTTGTTCGCGGAAAAGGATTTGACGGTGCCGGTCACGGACGGCTGGCTGGAAAGGGGAGTCCGGGACGTTCCCCGGTCGGGTGAGACGATACGCAGGAACGGTCCCGTTTGTACGGTTCTTGCCGCCGGGCCGGGCAGGCGGAAAATCCTTGCGGATTTAATCCTCGGCGCGGAGGCGCTGAAGAAAGAAATTTATGGGTGATCTCTGCCTGATCCTGGTTTCCGGGCGTTGCACGAAGCAGGGCGAGGGGATTTCCGCCGGCAAGGGCAGCCCGGAATACCGGGAGGCGACCGGTGCCGTGTCGATGAATCCCTCGGACATGCGGCGGGCGGGGCTGCGCGACGGCGATTCCGTGATGCTGCATTCGGAATTCGGGGAAGTCTCCGCCAGGTGTCTTGCGGGCGATATGCCGGAAGGGCTGGCCTTCATGCCCTTCGGATCGGCATGCAACCGCCTGGTCGGCGGGGAAACCTGCGCCTCCGGCATGCCCGATTCCAAGCATTTCCGGGTCGAATTAAAACTCACGGCGGAGGAGCGGAGTCCGCAGAGGCCCGCAGAGAATGAATAAAAGGAGGAATGGTTCTTCATCTGCGAATCTCTGCGCAGTCGGCGCCTCTGCGGTGAATTTTTAGGAATTTCTTATGCAAGTGGATCATGTGGTTTGCGCATTCTGCGGCTGTGTCTGCGACGACATACGCGTCACCGTCGAAGGCGGCCGGATCACCAATGCCAGAAACGCCTGTGCGCTGGGCAAGTCCTGGTTCTTGAACCATGGAGCCCCTTCGGATCTGCCGGTTGCGAGGATCGAGGGGAAGCCCGCGAGCCTGGATCAGGGGATCGAGGAAGCGGCCCGATGCCTCGCCGGCGCCCGGTACCCGCTTATTTACGGTCTGAGCAGCACCTCGTGCGAAGCGCAGCGCAAGGCGGTAGCCCTGGCGGAAGTTTCGGGGGGGTGCATCGACTGCTGCACGTCGGTCTGCCACGGCCCGTCGGGCATAGCGCTGCAGGGTGTCGGCGAGCCGACCTGCACCCTGGGCGAGGTAAAAAACCGCGCCGATCTTATTGTCTACTGGGGCTCCAACCCGGCCGAATCCCATCCCCGCCACATGACGCGCTACGCCGTGACGCCCAAAGGCATGTTCGTGCCCGAAGGGCGGAAAGGAAGAACGGTCGTTTTGGTCGATGTCCGGCGCACGCCCAGCGCACGCGCCGCGGATATCTTTCTGCAGATCCGGCCGGGCCGGGATTTCGAGGTTCTTTGGGCCCTCCAGGCGCTGGTCAACGGCAGGAAAGTGGATGCGGCATCCGTGGAAAATACCGGCCTGAGCCATGAAGCGCTGGCCGCGATGGCGGACCGGATGATGCGCTGCAGATTCGGCTGCCTGTTTGTCGGACAGGGGCTGACGCAGACCCGGGGCAGGCACTTCAACACCTCGGCCGCGTTCCTGCTGGTCCGGTCCCTGAACCGGCATACGAAATTCGCGCTCATGCCAATGCGCGGGCACGGAAACGTCACCGGCGTCGACAATGTGCTTGCCTGGCAGACGGGATATCCTTTCGGGGTCAACTTCAGCCTGGGATACCCGCGTTTCAATCCGGGCGAATACACCGTCGTCGACCTGCTCGGCCGTGCAGAGGCCGACGCAGCCCTGGTCGTGGCCGCGGACCCGGTGGCGAGCCTGCCGGCCAAAGCGGTGCGGCGGCTGGCTGAAATTCCCGTCATCGCCCTGGATACGCACGAAAGCGAAACGACGCGCTGCGCCCGGATCGCCTTCACTACCTCCACGGCCGGGATTCATGTCGGGGGAACCGTGTATCGCATGGACAACATCCCGATTCATCTTCGGAAGGTTCTGGATTCGGACCGCCCCTCGGATGAAGAAGTGATCGGACGCCTTCTGGCCCGGGTGAAGGAGCTGAAGGCATGCTGAAAATCCTCAACGGGGAAGTCTACGATCCCGCCAACAACATCGACGGTGAAGTGCGCGACATCCGCATCGACGGCGGGCGGGTAGTGGATGCGTTCGGCGACGGCCGTGAAAACGGCTCATGCCGCACGATCGACGCCTCCGGCATGATCGTCATGCCGGGAGGGGTGGACATGCACGCCCACATCGCCGGGCCCAAGGTGAATACGGCCCGCAAGATGCGCCCGGAAGACCACAGGCTGGCCCCCGTGCCCCGCACTTCCGTGACGCGCTCCGGGGTCGGCAGGACGGTTCCCTCGACCTTCACGACGGGGTACCGGTATGCGGCGATGGGCTACACGACCGCGTTCGACGCCGCGGTCCCGCCCATAGCGGCGCGCCACGCGCACGAGGAATTTTCGGACATCCCCGTGATCGACAAGGGCTTCTTCGTCCTGATGGGCAACAACGAATACATCATGCAGCAGATAGCCTCCGGCGAGCGCGAGCGGATGCGCGACTACGTGGCCTGGCTCCTCGGAGCCACCGGCGGATACGCGGTGAAGATGGTGAACCCGGGAGGCGTGGAATTGTGGAAATCCCTCGGCAACGCCCGCGGCCTCGATGAGGAGGTCGCCGGTTTCGGCGTCACCCCGAGAAGGATTATCGAATCCCTGGCGGAAGCGAGCATGAATCTCGGCCTGCCCCACCCGGTCCACATCCACTGCAACAACCTCGGGGTGGCGGGCAACTGGGAAACCACCCTGGAGACCATGAAATCGCTCGCCGGAAGGCGCGGGCACCTGGCCCATATCCAGTTTCACAGCTACGG
The DNA here is from genome assembly GCA_016933615.1 of Acidobacteriota bacterium. Lineage (GTDB taxonomy): Bacteria > Acidobacteriota > UBA6911 > UBA6911 > UBA6911 > UBA6911. The sequence continues at coordinate 923 of JAFGAO010000267.1, read as the reverse complement.
CGGCGATCCCGGGGGCCTGTTCGTCTCCCGGGTCGCCGAGCTGGCCGAATATGTGAACACCCATCCCAACATTACGGTCGATGTCGGCCAGATAATGTTCGGCGACACGACCTCCATGACCGGGGACGGGCCGCTGGCGCATATGCTGCACCAGGTGTCGGGGCGCAAGTGGGTCAATGTCGACATCGAGAATGAATGCGGCTGCGGCATCGTGCCGATCGAGTACAAGGACAGGAGCCACATGCACACGACCCAGTGGGCCGTCGGCCTGGAGTGGTACCTCATGGCGCGCGATCCCTGGAGGATCGCGCTGTCGACCGACCATCCCAACGGGGCGTCGTTCGTCTCCTACCCCCGGGTCATCCGCCTGCTGACGGACCGCGAATTCCGCCGGGAGGCCATGAAAAAGGCGAACCCGAAGGCGATCGCCAAAACGTCGCTGCCGGACCTGGACCGGGAATACTCCCTTTACGAGATCGCCATAATCACCCGGGCGGCCCCGGCCCGCATCCTGGGATTGAAGCACAAAGGGCATCTGGGCGCCGGCGCCGACGCCGACGTGACCATCTACGACAAGTGCGGCGACGCGGAAACGATGTTTTCCGTCCCCCGTTATGTGATTAAAGAAGGGGAGATTTTAGTGGAAGACGGATCCATCCGCCGGGAAACGTTCGGGAAAACGCTGTATGTGGCGCCCGGATACGATAAGGCGGTCGAAAAGGACATCCGGGAATTTTTCAGGAAGTATTACACGATCGAATTCGAGAATTACCCGGTCCAGCTGGAGCATTACCTCCCGCGCCCCCGGGAAGTTGCGACAATAAAGTAGGGGCGAACCTTGTGTTCGCCCTTGTGTTCGCCCTTGTGTTCGCCCTTGTGTTCGCCCTTGTGTTCGCCCTTGTGTTCGCCCTTGTGTTCGCCCT
>JAFGAO010000033.1 GCA_016933615.1 Acidobacteriota bacterium | reverse complement strand
TAACTCATAAATACGAGTTTTACCTTTGATTTGTCGGAAATCTGATCCGGTGCCAGGGTGCCGCCGCTGAAGAGGCCGATGTGTGAGAATTTATCAAGATTCGGCAAAGTAACGGATGTGGTTACCATGCTTCCCATAGAAAGTCCTGCCATGGCACGGTTAGCCTGGTTGCTTAAAGTTCTGAAATTACCGTCAATGAAAGGGATCAGGTCATTCAGCATGAGTTCTGCATATGTGTCGAAGGAAAAGCGGAAACGCGGGGGTGCGGCCGGTTGTTTGCCCTGGGCTTGCTGTCTTTGCCCGGCAGGTTTCGCCTGAGGTGGCTGCGGAGGGGCTTCCCCCGGTTTTGTTGCAGCACTGGTTTCCATGACAACGATAAACGGCTTGCTTTTTCCTTCCGCAATCAGGTTGTCAAGGATTACATTAGTGCGTCCCATTTCAATCCATACCCTTTGATCCTCTCCGCCGCCATGCTGCAGATAAAGAACCGGGTAACGGGTTGAGGTGTTTTTATCGTAACCCGGAGGCAAATAAATGAATGCCATGCGCCAGGCATCCGTTACCCTTGAAAAATAATTCTTTATCAGAACGTCGCCGTGGGGTACATCTTTTAAATCGTAATAGTCACCATCCGGATCCGGAATTTCAAAGCCGTTGCAATCATGGCTGTAACCGATAAATCCGTCCGTAGCCGGATCAAGCACAACTGCACCGTCAACAATCATCCAGTAGTTGTGATATCCATAGTCCTGCGGTTCGCTGGTATAGGTCCACACTCCATCGTCGCCTTTCGTCATATCATATGCGACGTTTGCGATAGCCACCTGCACCTTCTGTGCGTCGGGCGCGTTGAATTGGAAGGTAACCCGATTATCGGCTTCAATAAACGGATACCGGGCGCCATACATATTGTACGGTGAAGGATGTGCGGTACCGGCAAGTTTGGAACTGACCGCAACCTGTCCTGTTTGGGCCAAACAGATTTCACTTGCGGATATTGCGCTCAGCAAAAAAAATAACAACGCTTTTCTCATTTCAAACCCTCCTTCGGTAATTTCAATGTGCCGCTCAGTGAGCGGATGCGCCGGCATCGGCAGGATACAAACCGGTCCCAATTTTTGAAATCCGCGCGCCGCTGACGCATCCCGGTGCGTCCCGCAAATTATCGCTTGAAGGCCGGAGCTCTTTTATATTATAAAACCGGCATTCGCGGTTTATACAAGTGTATAATTTCATGATACGCCGGGGCCGGGAGATTCGTAATATCTGCAGCAGTTACAAAAGCCTGCCGCCGTTGTGACGGCAAAATATTTTTCCGGGAGAACCGTTTATGAGACTAAAAAATCAGCATTTTGCAAAGTTAGGCCTTTTTGCGGTCGCGTTGGGTTTGGCAATCGGTCCGGCTCCGATTCCGTTTGCCGCCGCTCAATCCGCAGCAAGCCGGGGTTCAGACAGGACAAATGCCGCCCTGGCACTGCCCAATCATGCGCCGGAGGACTTCATCCGGGTCCGCCCGGACATCCCGAAAGGCAAGCTGGAGACCGTTACCTACAATTCCAAGAGCATCGGCGTCGACCGCAAGGCCGTCGTTTATCTTCCTCCCGGTTACGACCGCAACAAGAAGTACCCCGTCATGTACCTGATGCACGGCATCGGCGGCAACGAGACCCATTGGACAACCCTTTGCGCGGCCGACGAGGTTCTCGACAACCTCATCGCCGACGGCAAGGCCGTTCCCATGATCATCGTGATGCCCAACGGCCGCGCCACGGCCGAACCCCCATCGCAGAATTTCATGTCGGATTTCAATTACTACGCCGACTTCGAGCCGGACTTACTGCAGGATTTGATGCCCTACATTGAATCGCACTACTCGGTGAAGGCGGACAGAGATCACCGAGCCATTACCGGCCTTTCCATGGGCGGCGGACAGGGCCTCAATTTCGGCATCAACAATATCGACAAATTCGCCTGGATCGGCGGCTTCTCTTCCGCGCCCAACCTTCAGCCGGCTGATGTTCTGGTTCAGAAGGTCCGGCAGGCCAAAGAAAGCCCAAGCCTTCTGTGGATCGGCTGCGGCGACAAGGACAACCTGATTACGGGAAGCTGGAACCTCCACCTGGGATTGGATAAGGCCAAGATCGACCACGTCTGGTATGTCGACACGGGAGGGCATGAGGTCGCCGTATGGAACAACAATCTGTATCTGTTTGCGCAGATGCTGTTCAAGCCGGACGGATCGGTCGTGCCGCCGTCCTCCGTCGGGAACTACAACGGCGAACCGGTTGGCGGATTCGGCGGTATGGGAGCACCCGGCACGGGGCGGGGCGCAAAGCCGGGAGCCGGGGCGCCCGGAGGCGGCGCCGGTTCCGAATTTATCGCCAGGAGAGAGAAGGGCGGCAGCGCATCGGAAGGGGTCGCGGGGACATGGCTGGCAAAAGACGGCGACAACGAAATCAGGTTCGTGTTCAGGGTCGAAGGTTCCAGGTTGACGGGAACCCTCGAAAACACGCAGATGCCCGGAGCGATCGAGTTCAAGGACGGCAAAATCGAAGGAGGTAACATTTCCTTCAACTATGTGCGCCAGATGACGGGCCAGGATTTTCAAATTAAATGGACGGGAACGCTTTCCGGCGACGCAATCAAATTAAAGCGTGAACTGGCAGGCGGCGGCATGCCTGGTGTCGGAAGGGGAGCCGCTCCGGCAAAAAACTGAATGAAACACAAAAGCAGCCAGGGGGCGAACGTTCCGTACGAACGCCGCCCCTTACTGCATTGAATCGGGAGGAATGGAACATGCTACGATATGCCTGTATTGTGCTGTCTATAATCGCGCTGGTCGCGGCGGCTGCGCCCGCCCAGACCAAGCGCGACGCTTCGGGACCTCACTCCGTGATCATTGAAGGAGATCCCGGAATTCCCGGACATACCATTTATCGTCCTGAGAAATTGAGCGGGTTCAACAAAGCGAACCCCCTGCCGATTTTTGCCTGGGGTAACGGCGCCTGCATGAATTCAAACACCATGTATGCCCCATTCCTCGCGGAAATCGCATCCCATGGTTTTCTGGTTGTGGCCATCGGTCCCTACAGCGAGGAAAACTTCGCCGCGGGCGGCGGCCGGGGCGGCATGATGGGCGGCGGCATGGGCGGGACGAAGTCCGCTCAATTGCTGGAAGCCCTTGATTGGGCGACGGCTGAGAACAAGCGCAGGGAGAGCCAGTACTTCCAGAAACTGGACCCGTCAAAGTTCGCGGTATCGGGCCACAGCTGCGGAGGAATGCAGGCATTGGAAGTAGGGGCTGATCCGCGCGTTTCGACCGTCCTCTCCATGGACAGCGGCCTTTTTGCGGGGGGAGCCCCGAAAATAGGAGCGAAAGCGGAAGCGCCGAAAACGGGGGTGCCGAAAGAAGGGGCGCCGAAAGAAGGGGCACCGCCGAAGATGAGGATGGAACTGCCCGCAATCGGGAAGGATCACCTCCAGAAACTGCACTCGCCTGTTTTGTATATCGACGGTGGAGAGAGCGATATGGCTTATCCGAACGGGGAAGACGACTTCTCAAGGATTGATAAAATTCCCATTGCCATTGCACATTTTGGCGATGTGGGCCACGGAGGAACCTACAGCCAGGAAAACGGCGGTGCTTTCGGAAAAGTCGCCGTGGCGTGGCTGCAGTGGCAACTGAAAGGGGATGAAAAGGCAAAGAAGATGTTCGCCGGCTCCGACTGCGGCCTTTGTAGAGACGCCGAATGGGATTACAAGAAAAAGAAGATAGAGTAGCGTGCCGGAGATTTGAAGAAGAGCATAACCATATATTTTCGATTCAATCATGATTTCCATTTTGAAGAAAATCGAAAACTGGAGATTGGATGATGCATGGAAACTTCCGCAGGACAACGTTATTTCTGCTGACCGTCGGTCCGGTCTGTCTTGGTATTTCGTCGGCATCGAGCCTGGCGCAGGCCGGGACCGCCGACAGCCAATTAGAGAACAGGGTGATAACGGAGGCGGATTGCACGGCGGCGAAGCTGGGAGCCTCCATGCCGGTTTCGGCCATCGGCGAGCCGGTTTCCGGCGTGACATTGAGTGCTCCGGCCTGGAATGAAGCCACCAATTTGACTCCCGCCTACTGCGAGGTGAACGGATCCATGGCTCCGGTTTCCACGGAAGCCGGTGCGAGGCCGATCCATTTCCGTGTCGTATTGCCCGCTTCCTGGAGCGGCCGCGCCGCCCAGCTCGGCGGAGGCGGCATGAACGGCGTGATTCCGAATCTGCTGGGCGGCGCGGACATGGGGCCGGGGCCGTCGCTGATCCAGCAGGGATTCGCCACTTACGGCAGCGATTCCGGGCACCAGATGAGTTTCGGTTTCGGATTTGCCCGCGGGAAGGGCGGAAAGCCGGCGGGCAAGCCGGCCGCCGGGCCGCCTGCCGGTTCGGGCGACGATTGGACCCTGAACGACGAGGCGATGAAGAACCTCGGCTACATGCAGCTCAAGAAGACGCACGATGCGGCCATGGTACTGATCGAAAGAATCTACGGGGAAAAGCCCCGGTTCAACTACTTCTTCGGTTCCTCCCAGGGCGGCCGGGAGGCGCTCACCGTGGCGCAGCGGTATCCCGCGGACTATGACGGCGTCGCGGCCAACGTTCCCATCGTGAATTTCTCCTCGCTCATGCTCGCGCCCGAACTGATCCGGATCCGGGAAAAGCCGTTGGCCAACTGGGTAACCCCGGCCAAGGTAAATGCAATCCGGGGCGAATTCATGCGCCGGTGCGACCATCTGGACGGGCTCGCGGACGGAATCATCAACAATTACGTGGCCTGCCGGGCGATTTTTGACGTCACGCAAGGCGCGCCGGGCAGGGATCCGTGGGGCGCCAGACGCTGCCCGGACAACATCGACCCCGATCCGGAGGACACAAGCGCGGATGCCTGCCTGACGGACGGCCAGATCGCCACGCTGCACCTGGTCTACAGCCGTTATCGGTTCGCCACTCCTCTGGCGAACGGCGTCGAGTCGTTCGGCATGTGGGTGCCCAACACCGATCCTTCAGGGAGCGGACTGATTGTTCCCAACCGTTTTCGCGGCCAGGAAGGGGCTGCGGAAAATGCACCGGTGCACAGCCATCTGGGGGTTCTGGGAGTCACCGGGTTCCTGATGCAGGATCTCGACGCCAACCCGCTCGATTATGTGGAGGGCGGCAGATTCGACGCGAGGAGGCGGGAGATTTCACAATCTCTCGATTCCACCGATCCCGATCTGAATGCGTTCCTTTCGCGCGGAGGCAGAATGATCGTTGCCGTCGGGACGAACGACACCCTGGCGTCCCCCGGTGCACAGCTCGACTATTACCAGTCGGTTATCGAGAAAATGGGGCGGGAAAAGGTCGACTCTTTCGCCCGCTTTTTCGTGCTTCCCCAGACGGGGCACGGCTTGAGCGGGACGAACTATTCCGTGAACGGCAAAGGGGAATCCATCCCGGCCGCGCCTATTCCCAACGCGTTCAGCCGGTTCGACCTGCTGGTCGACTGGGTTGAAAAGGATACGCCGCCGCCGATGGCCGTAACCGTGACGGCGGGGGAACGGAGCCTTCCGATGTGCTCCTACCCGGCGTATCCGAAATATATCGGCGGTCCGGCGGGTTCGGCGGATTCTTATGAATGCACCGCCCCATAAATAGTTCGGAATACACGGCGCATATTTCATGGTTTGAATCAGAAAAAGCGCCCCCGATCGGAAAACAGGAATGCATATTCTATCTGCGGGGCCAAACCGGTTGGGCACAATGCCGAGGTAGTGACATGAAATTAAAAATACGGAAGGCATCGACATCCGTGATTCTGCTATTTTCGGGTGTTTTCATTGTTTGCCAAACGCCGGCGCCGGATGGGGGCGCGCAGGTCGCGGCGGAGCGCCGGGAAGCGGGAAGGATTCTGATACCGCACCCCTCCTGGCCCTGCGGGATGGCTGAGGGCATCCCGGAGCCCGAAAGGGGCGTGCCGGTGTTTGAAGCCGACCTGAAGCTTGGCCGGTCCTACCATGTAGGCAGGACGCCGTACGGGCAGAGGGACGTTTTTGTGATTCAGGGGGGCACGATATCGAGTGAGAGAATCCATGGTTCGGTAATGCCCGGAGGGCTGGACTTTCAGCTCAGTTTTTCAAACGGCGGACGGGAAATCGAACAGATACTCGTGCTCCGGACGGAGGACGGGAAGTACGTCTACATGCGAAGCCCCGGAACGGCGGCGGACCCGAGCGACGTGAGAATGGTGCCGGTCTTTGAAGCGCCCAACGGGAGCGGCTACGGCTGGCTTAATGACGGGAAATACGCGGGAAGGCGGGTAGTGGACCCGGCGGCCGGAACCATGAAGATACGCGTATTCGACGTTTCGGGAATTGCCGTCGCGCCGGCTGCGGCAAATCCGGTCCGTGTGACGAAACCGGCCGATGTCCGGGATCAGCCGTGGGATTACCGGAAGGCGTCGGCGGAGGAAGAGCGGGGCGGCTTGTTGATTGAGGAAAACGTAACTCTCGAAGCGAGCCAATCGGTGGGGCCTGCGAAGAACGGCGTCCGGAATATAATCCCTATCACGGGAGGGACGGTCCGCGGCAGGATCAACGGGAAGGTTCTGCCTGCCGGCGCCGACTACCAGAACCTGGCGAACCCTGCGACGATTGATGCGCGCTACCTCTGGCAGACGGATGAAGGGGAGGTGATCATCGTGCGCAACGGCGGCTCGTTCGGATTGCTGGCGCCTTCCTTCGAGGTCCGGCTCGACAGCGAATACGCGTGGCTGAACGAGGGCCTGTATCTGAGTTCGAATCCGGGCATGGGGAAAGGCGGCGTCGCGCTCACTTTCTATGAGAGCCGTTAGAAATGTACCGCGGCCGGGAGCTCGAAAACTCGAAATTCAACCAATAATCACCCCCTTTCCACCCTGCGAAGGCGCCGGAATTATCATTGTTCGCAAGCCGCCGCATCGGCGCCCTGCGGTTCCATCCCGTGAGGTTTTGTGTTATAAAAAGCGCCGGCAAATAATAAAATGCATTATGCATACAGAATCAATGCACATAGCATTTAATGCTTGACGGATCTGAGGGTATAAATTTAATCTATAGGCACTCAGACTTCACCTGCCAATCTTCCAGGGCTTCGGCGGCTTTGCCTGCACGGAGGCGCAACAGGAAGCCGTGAGTATGAGGCATGCGGCCGAAGCCCCTGCAGGAAGACCTGAATCGGAGCTTCAGGCCCGGACGGCATGTCGAGGAGTCCGAGGAATGGTAATGCGTTTTTCTTTTCAGATGAGTCCGATGCCAGCCCGGCTTCCGGCCGGGTGCCGGATGGAACGATCCGTGACCCGGGAGTCACGGGCCGGCGGGCATGCACACAATCGTATAAACAGGAGGGAATGGATATGCTTCGGCGTTATTGCATGCTGATATGTGCGTTGAGTTTATGCGCGGCAACCGTATTCGCCCAGCCGGCGCCCTACCAGGGGCCGCCGCCCCCGGGCTCGGGCCCTTACCCGGCTGTCATTGAAGGGGATCCCGGAGTGCCGGGTCATACGATTTATCGTCCCAAGGATTTAAGCCCCTTCAACAAGGCGAATCCCCTGCCGGTTGCAGCCTGGGGCAACGGGGGCTGCGCCAACTCCAATCAATTTTATGTTCCCTTTCTGGCGGAACTCGCGTCGCATGGTTTTCTTGTTGTGGCCATCGGTCCCTATACGCCGGAAGCCGCCCCCAAAAGCGACGGTATGGGCGGAGGCATGGGCAGTGCGACAAGGTCCGCCCAGCTGCTGGAAGCCCTCGATTGGGCGACGGCCGAAAACAGGCGATCCGACAGCAAATACTTCGGGAAGGTGGATCCTTCGAAGTTTGCCGTGTTCGGCCACAGTTGCGGCGGATTGCAGGCATTGGAAGTATCCCCCGATCCGCGCGTTTCGACGATCCTGGTCATGGACAGCGGCGTTGTGACGCCGGGAGCGATGCCGAAAATGGGAGCGCCGAAAGAAGGATCTCCAAAGGTGGGAGCGCCGAAAGAAGGATTTCCAAAAGCGGGAACGCCTAAAGAAGGAGCGCCGAAACCGAAAGCAATGGGAGGGGCCATGGCGGTCGGGAAGGATATCCTCCAGAAATTGCATCAGCCCGTTATATATATCAACGGCGGAGAGACGGATATTGCTTACGCCAACGGCAAGGACGACTTCGAGAAGATCGATAAAGTCCCCGTTGCCATGGCCAACTTCGATGTGGGTCACGGAGGCACCTATGCTCAGCCGAATGGCGGGGAATTCGCGAAAGTCGCCGCCGCGTGGCTGAAATGGCAGCTGAAAGGCGACGCAGCGGCCGCGAAGATGTTCACCGGTCCGGACTGCGGCCTCTGCAAAGACACCGAATGGAAGTATGAAAAAAAGAGGATTCCCTAGCCTGCAAATTCCGGGCGGACGGGTGGAATAATAAACCTTTTTTTGAAATGCCGCTCCATCCCGGCATTCTCCGGGCTTCGGCATGGGCGGGAGAGGATTGCAAAACAAAGAACGATAAATTTCTCGCTCAATGCACCTCATGGCCCATTAGTGAGATCGGCGACGGCAAAGTACGACACCTATTACGAGTACGATCTATTGGGCAACCTGACGTTCAGCCGGCAGGCGGGCGGCTGCAGCAGCGCAAATCCGGTGACGTCCCCCTGTGCGGGCGGGCAGACGCGGTCGTCTACTTATGATTCGCTGGCGCGGTCAGGCACGGCGACAAACCCCGAACCGGGCGGCAACTCGCTGAGCTGCCCCTATGACGATATCGGCAACGTGGTCAATAGATTGCGTTCGGGAAGTCCCGGCCTGCTGACAATCTATAACTTATGACTTCCTGAACCGCCTGCAGACGCTGGACTACACCTCGAAGAGAATGCCTCGATCGCGTCATCGTTATCAACGAAGAACTGCTCTACGACGCCGGATCATTGTCTTGAAACGTTCCGTCAATCGCCCAAAACTTCAATCTTGGGACCGGTTCCTCTGGGTTTGGCTTTGCGCCTCTGGCCCGAGTGGCGCTCGGTTCTCGTCATTGTTAAACCGGAAACCGTCATTTCCTGGCATCGCAAGGGATTCCGTTTGTTTTGGACCTGGAAATGCCGGCATGGTAAGTCGGGGAGACCGGGGATTTCTAAAGATGTTCGTGATCTCATCGGCACCATAAGAAAAAATGATTCCCTCCGGGGAGCCCCTCGAATTCACGGCGAATTGCTCAAACTCGGAATCAACAACTTCATCTCGGGGATAAATGTGTCCGCGGATCCCGGCATCCCCGTCTCATGGCTTTTTTTCGAACATGTTGTGTGCAAGCTTCGGAGAATTTTAGTATCCCTGTGCTCACCAGGACATCGCTTAAACGAACTGATATCTGCTCGAATGGAGTTTTTGGCAGGTACAGATAAATGTGCCTATGATATCTTAAGTCTCCTTTCCTGCTTCCTTTTCTATACTATTGTGCAGGTTTCTAAAACTTTTGGGTTTTCTATCATCGCCAGGAGATCGCCCAATTATGCTGAGATCGGTTTAGATGAGTTTTTGGTAGGGACAGTCTTATATGTCCAGAAAATCCCTGAGCGCCGCTTTTACCTCATCGACAAGGAATTCAGGCAGCACTCCCAACTCCCTGCGGAAAAGCGAATTGTC